>CAYYNQ010000073.1:0-12526 GCA_964473105.1 uncultured Candidatus Sumerlaeota bacterium
CGTGCCATCAGGAAGACTGCAAGCAGGCCGTAAATGAATGCCGCCCAGTGGTATTTTGTCTCGTCAAAGCTGAAAATCCACGTGAATGGAACCAGGGTCAGCGGGAAACCGAGTGGATAACGGGATGGATACAGCCTTTGGTCTATCTGGATGAGGGGTGGGTTGAACGTGGCGAGTGCGTTGGCCAGTAGGGAGTATTCAATGGCATCGGGAGTGGGTACGAGATCCGGTCCCTCAACGCGTCGGGCCGGGCCGGCCGTCAGGCAGTAGAGCAGACACGGGAGCAGCCAGTAGAGTTTCTTTGTGCTCATCTTTCTTTCTGCTCATCTTTCCTGGGATATCTGCATCAAGCGCCGGCAACACAACTGCAAATTTCTAACGAATCACTATAAATACCCGGTCATATCATGAACAGCCCCAATTCCTGGAACTGATGAAATCCGTAATTCCGGTCAGTATTTCTAGTTCTCGGGATCCTGTATGTCAAAATGTCGCACCCAAATTGTTTCGCCAGCGCCCTTTTTGTCTGGAGGATGCTGGTTCATTGGACATATCCAGAAATGGGATGAATCCGAATTATTAATATAAAACCATTGATATCAGATATATGAATGATTTAACATGATGTTTGTGTGGGTTTTAGATTGCGCTGGTATGAATGGTACAAGTCTTGATATCTAGTAGACTGAATCGTGAAAAGAAGCTCAGATCCGCTCTGGGCCCCGGAAATTCGGCCCAAAGATCAATATCATAATGGCTAAAAGAGGTTAGAACTTCCAGTAGACCCGGTGGATAATGTTATGGAAAAGTCGAACGTGGCTTAAAGGAGGAACCCAGCCGATGCTGTTTTCAAGTCAACCCCCCCAAAATTCAGGAACCCGCCATGGGTTTGCCGGTATTACTTTTCTGCTGGTTACGGTTGCTTGGGGGGGGGTGCTCCTTCCCTCCAGCGTTACAGCTCGTCAGTCAGACGATTCAGGGCGGTATGTTTATGCGGACCTCGCAGACCGGGTGCTTCCCTCCGTCGTGACGGTCTATGTTCAAAAAAAATATAAACGTGAAGATCTGGGCTTGAATCCATTCCGCCGGCATGAAAGGAATCCCGGCCGGAATTTCGATCCTTTCAGGTTTTTCATGAATCCTGATTCCCCACAACCTTTTCACAAGGATGCCCCTTCGGACGAGGATAAACCCGGGGATGAAATGCCGGATGATCAGGGGGGGGAAGACCAAGAGGACTTTTTGCTTATGCCTTCATCGGGGTCCGGCGTGATTGTGTCCAAGGACGGCTATATTCTCACCAATCAACATGTGGTGGGTAATTTCGGGGATGCCCCGGAAATTTCCATCGTGTTGCATGATGACACAAAAATAGATTCGGAAGATGTTGAACTGGTCTGGAGCCATGAACTGGTGGATCTGGCGGTATTGAGAATCAAGCGCGAGAGTCTGGACCTCACGCCGATCGAGTGGGGCAAAAGCGGGGACCTGAGGATTGGTGAACGGGTTGCGGCCATTGGGAGTCCCCTGGATCTCAGGCGCACGATCACTCAAGGCATCGTTTGCGCTGACAATCGTGATGTCCGGGCCAGGACGGCGATGCAGGAATGGGGCGGTCTCATCCAGACCGATGCCGTGATCAATCCAGGTTCAAGCGGAGGTCCGCTCGTGAACCTGGACGGGCAGATGGTGGGGATTAACCGGGTCATCTCGTCAACCGACGGGCGTTGGCAGGGTTACGGTTTTGCCCTTCCCTCTGATGATGTCAGGCATTTCTACGAACAGCTCATCGAGGATGGCGAGGTCCAGATGGGCTATATCGGTGTCTCCATGGTGAATCTCGACCAAGTGTCACCCGACCTGCTCGATGCCCTGGGCCTTGAAATGAGCCTCAGCGGGGTTCTGGTTGCGGGTGCTATCGAGGGCGAGCCTGCCCATGAGGCCGGGATTCGTAAGCATGATTTCATTAACCGGGTCGACAGCCAGGAGATTGCCAGTGCAACGGATTTGCTCCATGTCATTGCGCGTAAACCGGTGGGTTCAAAGGTGAGAATATCGGTCCTGCGTGGCAATGACGAGGATGAGCTTGAAGAGATGGATTTCGCCTTCAAGTTGAGCGCCCGACCTGCCCCCGGCGAATTGTTAAAGCGAAATACCAGGAAGACCCCGCCGGCTTCCCCGAGCAAGGAAGATGAACCTGATGAAGCCGAGTTCGAGGAACTGGGGATATCGGTTGAGCCGGATTCCGAAGATGGTGAAAAAGGACTTCGCGTGATTTATGTCGAGCCGGAGTCAAAGGCAGCGGGGGCGGGAATTCAGGAGGGTGACCTCCTGATCGAACTGAACCGTCTCAGGCTGAAGTCGCGCAAGGATATTCCGCGTGCCCTGGGTCGGCGAACTGATTCGAAACAGAATCATCTTCTCAGGTATCTGCGCGATGGCAAGGACATCATCGGGGTCATCAAGCAGGAATAGATCAACCTTGGGGGAGGGGGCCATATTTCCCGCCGGGGCGCCCTTCCAGGGTCGGAATTTATTGTCAAGTCGCTTCAATGACGATACGCTGGAAGCAATCCGACCAGCAGTGGCCGTAACGAGGGGGTCGAGGGGGAGGTCATCATGTTCTCCTTACGGAAAGGAGTGGCGCGTATGTCACCAGTTTTCAATCAAAATTGTCGGGAATCCGGATCTTGTTTTGTCGTGAGCAGGGGTTTCTTCATGGCGGTTTTTGTCAGTTTTTTTCTGGTCCAGCAACCCATGTGGGCACAATCGGGCGTATCCACACGGGGTATCGGGAACTGGTTCGCCAATTATGGAATCCAGATGCTTTCCTTTATTGTCATCCTGGGGGTCATTGTCTTGGCCATTGCTTATGTCATACGCAGCCGTATGCAGCGGTCCCTGGATAAGTTTTACCGTGACTCCGATGTCGCAAGTTCCAAATATGAACAACTCATGGCTGAGATTCAGGGACTCTCACTGCGTGTCCAAGGTGGCGAGGGCAAGGGTTATTTTCGTAAGATTGAGACCCTGCTTAGGGTTTATCTCGAACGGTTGGGTTGTGACGGGGCCCGGCAGATGGCATATCATGAACTGGACATCGTGCTGGAAAGGGATTCACTGCCTCATGGACAGAACGAGGCGCTCAAGGGGATCATGGCGCGATGCCGTGAAGGCGCATTGGATGAGAACAGGAAACTTGAGTATACGGCCTCGGATTTGTTGAAGGACTTGCGGCGCCTTGTCATGGAAGTGGATGATCTGCCCGCCGGGGGAGGCGGCATGACCTTCTGAATAACCGGACTTTAAAATTGGTTTGTACGTCCCCATCTCGTCCGGAGATATGGGCGGTCCGGTGAATCAACCAGGAACCACATGTCTGGGGTGTATCGTGTGATCATTGGATAATGATGAGCGGTTGGAGTATTGCAGATGAATTTAACAACAAGTTCTGAAACGCCGGTGGATTTGGCGTCTATCAGTGAACTCATCCAGCGTGAATCGGAATTCCTTCCCCAACTCACCTCCGAGTTGGGAAAATGTGTGATTGGTCAGCAGAAGATGATCGAACGACTGCTGATTGGGTTGCTGACCGGGGGACATGTGCTTTTGGAGGGGGTCCCGGGTCTGGCCAAGACCCTGGCAGTCAACACCCTGGCAGAATGCATCAACCTGCAGTTTCAGAGAATTCAGTTTACACCCGACCTGCTTCCTGCCGACCTGATCGGCACGCTGATCTATAACCAGAAGGATGGGACTTTCACCCAGAAGAAAGGCCCCATTTTCGCGAATTTGATCCTTGCGGATGAAATCAACCGGGCTCCCGCGAAGGTTCAGTCGGCACTACTTGAGGCGATGCAGGAACACCAGGTGACTATCGGCGATGACACCTATCCGCTGCCCGATCCCTTTTTCGTCATGGCGACCCAGAACCCCATAGAGCAGGAGGGGACATACCCGCTGCCTGAGGCACAGGTTGACCGGTTCATGCTTAAGGTGCTCATTGATTATCCCAGCCGCCAGGAGGAACGCAAGATTCTTGACGCTGTGGGTCTGGGCTCACCAGCGGCCATTCGGGCGGTTGTCGATGTCGAGGGCATTCTGCGTGCCCGGAGCGTCGTAAAGTCCATTTATATGGATGACAAGATCAAGAATTATATCGTCAACCTTGTGACGGCAACCCGTGATCCTGAGACCCACGGTGTGCCGGTCGGGCCACTTCTGCAATACGGGGCCTCACCGCGCGCGACAATTGCGCTGGCCCAGGCCGCCCGTGCCCATGCATTTCTTTGCCGCAGGGGGCATGTCATTCCTGACGATGTCAAGTTGATTGGGCCCGATATTCTGAGACATCGCCTCCTGATCAGTTATGAGGCCGAGGCGGAGGGTCGGACGGCGGATGACCTGGTCCAGGTGTTGTTTGACCATGTGGAAGTTCCCTGAGGCCTGTTCCCCGAAGTCCTCCCGAGGTGGGCCGGGTTAATCGGGGTTTCATGCGGAACTTCCCGTGAAATGGGAGATCCTGTCTGATATATGAATGTTCTGGACCTTTCCCAATTACAGAAAAAAGTCCGTAAGATTGAGATCATCTCAAACCGTCTCGTCAATGAACGGGTCGCCGGTGATTACCACAGTGTCTTCAAGGGCCAGGGCATTGAATTTGAGGAGGTCCGGCCATACGTGTTCGGGGACGACGTCCGGTCCATAGACTGGAACGTGACCGCCCGGGCCGGTTCGCCGCACATCAAGCGGTTCCGTGAGGAAAGGGAGATGACCGTCTTCTTTATTGTCGATCTTTCGGGATCCTCGCAGTTCGGTACTGTGACCGAATTCAAGAGTGAACTGATGGCAGAGATATCGGCAGTCCTCGCTCTGGCTGCGATCGCCAACAACGATTGTGTGGGGCTGATGCTTTTGACGGACCGGGTTGAAAAGGTGATTCCACCCCGGAAGGGGAGACGGCACGTGTTGCGCATGATCCGGGATGTTCTTGCATACCGGCCGGAAGGTTCGGGTACAGATCTGTCCCTTGGACTCAATCACCTAAGGCATGTGCTGCACCGCAAGGCGGTTGTCTTCCTGATTTCCGACTTTCAGGATGAACATTACGAGAAGGCCCTCGCAGCAGTTGCAAGGCGACACGACACGATTGCAATCGCTGTCGAGGACCCCATGGAAATGGAACTGCCTGCTGCAGGCCTGATCCGCATGGTTGACAGTGAAAGCGGGGCCCGGGGGATGGTCGACACATCCAGTCAACAGGTGAGGGATATTTTTGACCGTCAGATCAGGGAGATCCGTGAATCCCGTGCGCAGGTCTGTCGGCGCCATGATATCGACCTGATCGAATTGTCGACACGCCATGATTATGACACGGAGCTAGTCCGTTTTTTTCGCAAGCGCGCCAGAAGGTTGAAGCACTGACAGGGGGGGGCTGGTGTCAAAATATGCAACCTGCAGGTGAACCCAGGAAAAGCGCCGGGATCAGAATGAGTGGGGCCGGATATCCCAGGCTGGCCCTGACGCTGACCATGATTCTTCTCTTGATGATTGTGATGTTCATCATGTTCCGGATCCTGCCACAGCGTGAAGAGCCGCGCCTTTCGAGCCGCCGGGCTGCTGGGCTGATTGATGAAGCTGTCCAATGGGAGGGGGAATCCTTCCATTGGACAGCAGCCGAGAATTATCAGAGGGTCATGAGCCAGCATCATCTCAGGCCTGCGACAAGGGCGGAGGCTGCACATAAATTATCGAGGCTTTATGCCGATGTTCTGGGACAGCCTGCTGCGGCATGTGCGGCACTTGAGAAAGCCATCATCCTGACCAAGTCCGGGCCGGAAAGGCAACGGCTTGTCGATAGACTGGATGATTTGAGGAAAAGTCTTCCCCCCGCTG
This sequence comes from uncultured Candidatus Sumerlaeota bacterium, assembly GCA_964473105.1. Classification (GTDB taxonomy): domain Bacteria; phylum Sumerlaeota; class Sumerlaeia; order MVZB01; family MVZB01; genus CAYYNQ01. Next base: position 5,896 of record CAYYNQ010000073.1, read on the forward strand.
TTCATCGGCTGGAAGAATCTCTGGGAGGAGTCGGCCTCCCGACTTTTGGACCGGGGGAACAAGGTGAGGTGATCGCAACCATCGGGGATCGTGTCGTGACGCTTGAGGAGATATTGTTTGCATGGAGCATCATGAATGGCCGTGAAAAACCCGAACCCGAGAAACTCGAACCTTTTGTGCACCATTATCTGGACATGATTCTGATAGCCCGCGAGGCGGAGAGGCTGGATCTTCATCGTGGGACCCGCATTCGGCATGACTTGGACCTGAAACGGCTCATTGCGTTGAACCAGGCCATGATGAAGCACCTGATCGGCGAACTGGAGAATCCGGACCGGGAAATACTTGAGGCATATTACCGTGAAAATCCGGGGCGTTATTTGCATGAACCCAGGATGGTGATCGCTTATTTTTCAGTGGATCAGGTCGATCATCTTGACCGCGTTATCATGGCACTCAGGTCGGGGGATAGCTTCCAGCAGGTCGCGCTGCAGCATGGGATCGGCAAGGAGTCCCCGGAAACCTGTATCCGGATGGCGGCTTGTTCCCCCGACAATGCGGAACTGGAGGGCATTGGGAATGCCGATTGGCTGGTCAGCCGTCTGGTCGGCCATGAGGATGGCTATACAACCGGTCCGTTTGAGATCAGGGATCAGTGGTTCTGGTTCAGGGTACTCGAGCAGGAAGGCCCGCAGGTCATGCCGTTCGAGGTTGTTGAGGAGGAACTGCTTCTGCATTATCAGCAGCGGGAACTTCCCGTGTCACGCCATGCCCTGCTGAACAGACTGAAGAATGAACAATCGGTTGAGATCATCAACGCTCCGGAAGAAGTATTGACTCACCCTGTTGTGGAATCCTCGCCTGTTCGGAGTGATAAGGAATGAGGCGAATCAGGAATCATCGGGGCGACATGGGAAGTTCCCTGGCAGGCTCCCGGGTGAAGCGTATTATCCTGTCCATGGCCCTGATCTGCAGTCATGTAATCATGGCACAATCACAGGTCGATGATGCTGGCCTTGCAGGCGCTTCCATAGGACCGCCCGGGTCCGATCTGGGCCTTTACCTTGAGATAAGTCCACAGGTTGTCACGTTTGGTGACCTGGTCAACATCCATCTGAAATCAAATCAGGCTGATTTCAATGAGGACCAGATCATCACGGTGAGTTTTGAACCGGGTGTTGACATTTGGCATGTTGAGCGGGACTGGGGGAGAAGCCTTGAGGATGACATTCACACTGTCGGAAAGGGCTGGACTGCGGGACTGCGTGCTTTTGACACGGGAGAGCCGGCCCTTCCGGCGGTCACTGTGTCCCTGGACGTAGCCGGCAGCGGGACCCTGAAATTGACTCTCGATGAATATCAGATTCCGGTGAATAGTGTGCGTCAGGAATCGGACAAACATGACGAGCTATACGGGTTGCGTAACCCGATCAACCCCCCGGTTGACCGGGCCGGCCTCTGGGTGGCCCTGCTTGTGGCTTTTCTACTTCTCTCATTCGGCTGGCTGATCTACCGGCGATGGAGCAACAGGCAGGCGGAAACAAGTTCCGGGACTCCCCTCGAGGAACTTCCCCCCCCCGGTTTGTGGGCGCTTGAGGAACTTGATCGCCGCAGCCGGTTCAGTCTATGCCGCAAGGGCCCCCCCAAGGCCATTTACACCCATGTCTCAGAGGTCATCCGGACATACCTCGGCAGGCGTTATGCAATCAGCGCCATTGATATGACGACCCTCGAGCTTTTGAACGCCCTTGCTGTTTACACGCCGGGTGATGATGTTATGCGGTGGGTGCGTGAATTTCTGGAGGTGTGTGACCAGGTCAAGTTCACGAAATATGAACCGCCGAGAGATCAATGGATCACCATCTGGAATGATGCACGGCTGATTGTGAAGGTGACGACCCCATCTGCTGAACTGACCGGTGAATCCGGGACGGGAAGCATACCCCGGGAAAAGTTGGAAGCCTGATGCGCTTTGCCGATCCATGGCTGTTGTTAATTCTGGTCGTGCCGGTCCTGATATCGGTCCGGGTTTTGCGTAAACGCGCAACGTTCCACCCGAGCATGAGATATTCATCGCTGGGCCGCATCCTGCAGGCTCCACGGACATTGCGCTCAAGGCTGCTTCTGCTCCCAACCATCATCCTGCTGTTGGTCAGTGTGTTGTTGGTGGTAGCCCTCGCGCGGCCACAAAGCGCGATAAGCAAGCGCAAGCACTTTTCCGAGGGCATTGACATCATGTTGGTATTGGATGTCAGTCATTCAATGCTTGCGAAGGACTTTGAGCCCAGCCGACTCGAGAAATCGAAGGAGGTTGTCAATGACTTCATCACAGGCCGTGAAAATGACCAGATCGGGGTTGTCGTGTTCGCAAAGGAGACTTTTTACCTTTGCCCCCTGACCCAGGACTATCACGCCCTGAACCTGTTTGTAGACCGTATTGACTTTGATCTGGTCGATGGGTCCAACACGGCAATTGGGATGGGCTTGGCCAATGCCGTGAAGCGGCTGAAGGAATCCAAGGCCAAGAGCAAGGTGGCCATCCTTCTGACCGACGGCGAGAACAACACGGGCCAGATCGACCCAATCAGTGCTGCGGAAATTGCAAGGGACTTCAATGTGCGTGTCTATACGATCGGGGTCGGGACCGCAGACGGCTGGGTTCTGGGCCCCCGTATCTCAAGGGATCCAAACACGGGCAGTTTGCGCATGGGCGGGTATCAGCGGACACGCTCAAAACTGGATGTCGACCAGTTGACTGAAATCGCCAACTTGACGGGCGGCCAGTTTTTCCATGCTAAGGACGGAAAATCCCTTGAACAGATTTACGGCCAGATCGACCAGATGGAGCGTACCAAGGTCGAGGTTGCCAAGACCCATTATTTCGATGAACTAGGTCATTACCTGATGTTGCCTGCGGTCTTGTTGATGATCCTGGGCATCGCATTGGAGAACACGTGGTTGAGAACGTTTCCATGATTGAAGCGATGGGCATCAAGCCATGATATTCGGAAATGAAGACGCCCTTTGGTTATTGTGCGGATGGCCGGTCCTGCTGCTCCTTGGCTGGTCGGCAATTCGCTGGCGCTGCCGTGTGAGTGGGACGATTGGTGAATCGGGCCAGTTATCCAGGCTGTATCCCGGATCCGTACTGGCCTGGAGGTTTCGAAGGCTGCTTCTCGTTTTGCTGGCCTGCCTTGTTCTTCTCTTCGCGGCCGCAAGGCCCCAGTATGGAAGGATTGAACGCCAGGTCAGGAGTCAGGGGGTGAATATTCTCGTTGCTCTGGATTGTTCAAGGAGCATGGGTGCGAAGGACGTGATTCCCTCCCGGATTGAAAGGGCCAAGCAGAGCATGGAGATTCTTGTCAATCGTCTGGCGGGAAACCGTGTTGGGATCATCGCCTTTGCTGGTACCGCCGTTCTCCAGTGTCCGATGACACTGGATCGCAACATGGCCATGTTGATGATGAATGCGCTGGATACCGAGACCGTTGGTGTTCCGGGGACGGATTTGGGTTTTGCGATTGAAACTGCGGTTCAGGCTTTTGAACGGGGTACGGATGAGGGAGCCCGGACGCTTGTCATCATCACCGATGGAGAGGATCATGAAGGTAACATATCCGATGCACTGGAAAAGGCAAAGGCTGCCGGGGTGCGCATCTATACAATCGGGATTGGGACGACCCGGGGCGTACCGTTACAGGATGGGAGCGGACGTTTTATGGAGAACAGTGAGGGCTCAAAGGTGAACACGCGCATGCAGATGAACACGTTGAGGCAGATCGGTGATGTCACGGGTGGCATGGCGCTTGAGGCGGGGGTCACACCCGAGCGTGCAGTCGCGGCTATTGCGGAACGGATCAGTCGCCAGGAAAAGGCGGATATTGAGCAGAGAAGGGAAGTGATTCATATGGACCGCTTTCAGTGGTTTCTAGTTCCGGTGCTGGTGATCTTGTTTTGGGTCCTGTTTCGGCGTCCCGAGCAGACTGAAGTGAACTCTAGAATTTCCGAGCCAACCGTCTGATTATCGGCCGGAATTATTTTCGTTACCGGGCCGGTTGACCATGAAGTCCATTCCCGAAATTTCAGGGATAACAAAATGAAGATCATGTGTTTTTAATCGCGGTGGTGATGATTGCAGGCCCAAGGTCCTTCCATGTCCTTGATTGGATATCAAAATCCCGATATCAATCACAGGGAGTTCTCCCATCTGATGTTAGGAAACAGTTAAATATGGCCGGGGTGCCCGGATTGTCTTTCCAGCCAGCTCATTGAGTCCGTGGTTCTGACGGGAATGTACGGATCAGGGTCAAGTAGTCTAAATTAATATTATCAGATATATAAAAATATCATGGGTTTTGATCTGTCACACCGACGGTTACTATTTCATGGGCCTGATGAGGCGGTTTAGTCCAATCATTGCTTGGACATGGCATGTGGGTTCGTTGCTCGTGGATTGAGAGCCTTGAAAATGAGGAATCTGGAAAAGCATTGTCGTGATATGTGTCACAAAGGGGATCAAAACCGGGGGGATATCATGATTCCCGGCCAGGGGTGGACATGAGAATATTTCTGAGGGTCCTGCCCGGTTTCAGCGCCGGGAGGCGGCAAGAAGAGAGGGGAAGAACCGGGACCCGCCATGGGTTCCGGTTCTTTTTCTTGCAGGTCGCCGGGGTCGGGGGTTGTTAACGGGAGGTCTTGATATCGCCGACGTCCGGTAAGGATTGATGACTTAAGGACCGGGGCTGATCAGGGTTTCAGGTCCCCGATAATCCTGATCAGGTCCTCGGTGTTTTGAATTGGAATATCACCCTGCTTGGGGCTGGCGGGACGGTTCAGGCTACGTAGTGTATCCTTGATTTTACGGATCGCATCGATAATATCCGGTGCATTGGATCCGGTGGCCTTGAGGACTTGCGAACTGAATCGGCACAGTCGACGGATACGCTTGGCCTGGCTTTTGTCCTCCCTACTGGCACTGTCGTAATCAATCCGGAGCCAGCTGCCGTCATTCTGGACGATGACATTTTCCAGGTCGAGGCTTCGGGTATAGAATCCCTTCTCCTCGAGAAAAGCCGCGGTTCCCAGGATCCTCAGCAGTTTCGGCATGATGACCTGGGGGTTGGGCCCCACCCTTTTTTTGTCACGGATACAGTTCTTGAGGGAGTCTCCCCGGATATGTGGCATGATTTCGGTAATCAAGCGTTCACCCGGCTTCCTTCCTTCAATCAGGCCAACAGCCAGAAGTGGACAGAGGCTTAATGAACTCCCTGCATCCAGAGCCTGGTCAATAACGCCGGCAAGCCCGACCAGGACATCCAGTCGTTTTCGTTCATCCTTGAACGAGCAGATTTTCAGCGCGATCGGTTCTTCAGGAATCCGGCTGGAGCTCCATTGAATCCCCAGCTGGTCCCTCCATTCGCCGGAAAGTTCCGCGAGGTACACCACGCCAATGTTTCCAACCCCCAGCTGTTTAATGATCCGGACACCATCACGGTCATTCGTCAATCTCCGGGCGGAACGGGTCAGGGAAATCCTGCGCCAATTCCGTTTCTTTGCCTGATAGAGATACAGGCCAAGACCCAGGAGAATTAGGAAAATCAGGATGGGATTCATGACTTAAGTTATTGGCATATTATGGGGGGCATCTCCACAGATATCGGACGGTGACAACATAAAATATGTCAGCCCCCCGCGTTGGCGGCAGGGGTTCGGACAATTCTGAAAGCTGTTTCCGTATGCTGAATGGATTCCGCTATCCTGTTTTGGTCCATCAACGAGTCACTGGCCGGGATGATCCGCCATGGACAATCCCTTCGGTGACATTTATCCCCATACCGTTGATCATGAATCGATGATCTCAGTCTCCGATAGATCCCGAATCGGGGATCGGCGTGGCAGAGGTCTCCTGTGCCCTGGACCTCCCTGGGCCATATTCTGGGTTGTGATCGAAGGATAATCATGTCGATTCAACATGCCCTCCCGGCCGGAAGATATTCCTGAATCCCGGGCCCCGGGCGCCTGTGGGGCCTTTTGTCAGTTCTGGTTTGTGGATTTTCCTTCACGATTGCCGACTCCCGCCTTGAGGCAAAAATATGGATCGATTATATTCACTACCGGTATGAACTGACAAAATAACAATGGGACGGAGGGTAAGGGGAAAATGCGAAACCATAAAATTATTCAGCATGAAATGTTGATCCTGATGCTGGCTTGGGTGTTTGGGGCCGGTTGTTATGTCTTTGCCGGGGACGAGCCCCCCCCGGCAGCATCGCCCATGGGTGAGACCATCAACCTGTCGGAACCAAATGACAACCCGTTCCTGTCAGGCAGGCTCAAGCCCGGTTGTGCATATCATCCCTTTTTCGATTACAGCAGTGTGCACGGAATATTTCCCGATGATATCCAGCTCGACTATTTCGGTTTTCGCAACGACCGTGACCTGTATTTTGATGAAAACCGTGAATATCTTCTCGTGTTGATCACCAGCGGTAGCGAGGGGGCGGGATTTTCCCACAGGACGACCGTCGCCGAGCACCTGGAGGCGATTCTGAATGAGAAATCCGGCAGGGAGGTGCGGGTGCTCAACCTTGCGGTGAACAGCTACTGTATTTCACAGGAAATCTCGACGTAT
>CAYYNQ010000074.1:0-5948 GCA_964473105.1 uncultured Candidatus Sumerlaeota bacterium
CAGCCGGTACCACAATTGCTGGTGAGAGTTTTGTCGTCTTTGGCAGGGTTTCTGGCACGGGTGTCATCTTGGCTGATGTTGCGTCGGGGACTGGTGGTTTCGTCATCAACGGTATTGATGAGGATGAAATATCCGGTTTCAGAGTATCGGGCGCGCGTGATGTCAACGTGGATAACCTTGCGGACATGATAGTCGGGGACCCTTTAGATGATCCAGACGGAAATTCAAATGCCGGTGAGAGCTACGTCGTCTTTGGGAGGGATACAGGCACAACGGTCAGCCTGGCTGATGTTGCATCGGGGACGGGTGGTTTCATCATAAACGGGATCGATCAGGGAGATCTTTCGGGTTTCACCGTGTCGGGTGCGGGCGATGTCAACGGTGATGGCCTGGCGGACCTGTTTGTCGGGGCCCCTTATGCGGATCCAGCCGGTACCACAAGCGCTGGTGAGAGTTATGTCGTCTTTGGCAGGGATGCAGGCACGGCGGTCAGCTTGGCTGATGTTGCGTCGGGGACGGGTGGTTTCGTCATCAACGGTATTGATGGGAGTGATGGTTCCGGTTGGAGCGTGTCGGGTGCGGGCGATGTCAACGGGGATGGCCTGGCGGACCTGATTGTCGGCGCCTATGGAGCGGACCCCGGCGGGAACGCGGAAGCCGGCGAGAGTTATGTGATCTTCGGCCATGTTACGGATTCGGCGGTGAGGGATGTCTGGTTTACAGCCTGGTGAAACCTGATGGCAGAATCATCTCTTCGGATACATCCCGGGTAAACATGGCCGCGTCTTCCGTTTGACCGGGATGAAAATTTCAGGGCTTGGGTTGAACTTCTCGCCCCAGGTCCTTTGATTTGGGATGCGCTATCATGATTTCCGAAAAACAGCCGGAGAAACCCCTTTTAAGGATCACCACCTCACGCCAGTTCATTTCCTGGCTGGCCGATATGAAGGCGAGCCTTGCGCTGACGACCTATCAAACGGGCAAGATCATTTTCATCGGTCTCCAGCCGAACGGGAAGCTCTCTGTTTTCGAGCGCACCCTCGAGCGTGTCATGGGCATGACCGCAACGCGGGAGACAATATGGCTCGCGACACTCTACCAGGTCTGGCGGTTTCGCAACGTCATGACCCCCGGCCAAATGCACGAGGGCTATGATGCCGTCTATATTCCGCGCGAATCGAGGGTGACGGGTGACGTGGATGTGCACGACATGGCCATCGACGCGGATGGACGGCCTGTTTTCGTGAACACCCTGTTCAATTGTATCGCGACGATCGATGAACAGCACAGTTTCCGCCCCCTCTGGAAGCCGGGGTGGGTCTCGAAACTTGCACCCGAGGACCGCTGCCATCTGAACGGCATGGCGATGCTGGATGGTAAGCCGCGCTTTGTCACGGCCGTCAGTCGCAGTGATGTACAGGACGGGTGGAGGGACAGGCGGCAATCGAGCGGCGTGCTGGTCGACGTGGAATCCGGCGAGGTGATCGTCGAGGGACTCTCTATGCCACACTCACCCCGCTGGCATAACGGGAAACTGTGGCTGATCAATTCCGGGACGGGATTTCTGGGGACTGTCGACCTGGATGTCGGCCGGTTTGAGCCCGTGGCCTTTTGTCCGGGATTTGCACGGGGCCTCGCCATCCTGGGTGACTGGGCCGTGATCGGCCTTTCGCACAAGCGCGAGAACCGTACTTTCCAGGGCCTGGACCTGGAGCAGAACCTCAGCCGGCATGATGCAGAGGCACGCTGTGGCCTGATGGTGGTTGACCTGCGCACGGGCGATGCCCCGCACTGGCTGCGGTTTGAGGGTGTCGTCAGGGAGCTCTACGATGTCGACATGATTCCAGGTGTCACCCGCCCGATGGCCATTGGCTTCAAGACCGAGGAAATACGAAGATATATTTCAATGCCCTGACACGGGGCGGCCCCCGCAACCATCGGGCACGCTTGATCACGGGTAGTAGGAATAGGCGGTCTCGTTCCTTATGCAATGGATGATCGTGGGGCCGCCGTCTGTCGTGAAGCTGTCCCATGAACCCTCGCAGAAATAAAACCTGCCCCCGCCCGCGCTGCCCTCGGATCCGAAGGAGGCTGCCCCCCCGTTACAATTGGTGAACGTGCCCCCCGCCGTCCCATAACTGCCGAAGGAGTGGGCCCCTCCCGTGCAGTTTTCAAAGGTGCCACTTGCGTTGCCGATGGATCCGAAGGACCAGTCGCCTCCGATACAGTTGATAAACGTGCCGCTCGTTTTCCCAAGGCTGCCAAAGGAGACAACCCCTGCGGTGCAGTCCTCGTAATGACCTGCGTATTCTATCCCGTAGCGCATGGACCATCCGAAATATGGATTGCTGTCGTCACCCTTGAATGAACAGCCTCGAATGACTGTGTTTTCCAGTGCCGTATCCGGGAAGTAGGCTGCAGGATCCTGGGCATCATTGTTGACGGTGGAATTGGTTGGCATCAATTCAACCGTCAGGTTCTCGATTCTCACGTCATCGGCCGTTTGGCGAAGGACACCCGTGCCGGCACCACCGGCCGTACCGTATATGTGCTGGTTCTCACGTGCCGTCGACAGGCCCACAAGATCCACAAACTCCGTGTCCATCTCCAACTGGCCCGCCCCAAGGTCATATCGACCCGGCGGGACAAGCACGACTGCACGGTTGACAGGCCCCAGACCCTGGCCGTTGGGTGTCAGGGTCTGGGCCGTGGCATAGGCGGCAACTAGGTTCGCCCCATTACTCGCGGCATGATCTGTCGTCTCCACGACAACATACGCCGATGCGGTTCCCCTGATTGCGGCATCAGGACCCGGAGGCCCCATCGAACCCTGGGAGCCTGTTTCCCCCGTTGCGCCCTGGGGGCCCGTTGCGCCCTGGGGGCCCGTTACACCCTGGGGGCCCGTTACACCCTGGGGTCCCGTTGCACCCGGAGGCCCCATCGAACCCTGAGGGCCTGTTTCCCCCGTTACACCCTGGGGGCCTGCTGAACCCTGGGGGCCTGTTTCCCCCGTTACACCCTGGGGGCCTGTTGCGCCCTGGGGACCCGTGAGAGTCGCAGTATTCTGGGTTGATCCGTCCGGGAAAATAATCTTTGTCCCGGCCTGCAGGATGATGTCCTCTGATGATCTGATGAACTCCGAGGCATCCAGTCCGTCCAGGGTGTCGGCATTGGCGCTATGCAAGGCGTATGGGCTGGTCGTGAGCAGGACTCTGGGGGCATACACCTCGTCCCCGCTGAACCCGTTCCCGTCTAGGTCGGCCGCCACCTCGAGCCAGAACTGGGCTGTTGTGGTGAACAGGCCGGGAGGGAACAGCGTGATGCTGCCCAGGTTGACACTGAACACCCCGTAGGTGACCACAACCGCATTTGCCCCGCCGTGTATCTCCATCCAATACATGGTTCCATTCGAGGCCGATCCCCAGAGCTTGAACTCCATGTCATAGGTGCCGCTGGCCTGGGGCTCACCGTCCGGGGTCGAGAGGGTTCCCTGATAGGTGATGATGCCCGGCCCGGCAGCCCGAACCATCACCGGCGAGGACGCAAGACACAGGCTAAACATGACAAGAAAAACAAAACCGGTTCCGACATGGCTAGATCTCATGAGAAAAAATCCTCCTTATCCCCGTGGTGGGGTTTTATTCGTATTTGTGCCAGTCCCGGCTGGCTGCCCTGATGTATCCCGGTCCATGGATGCCGTGGTAAAGCCGCATGCCCGAGGCACTTGCGGATAGGCCCGCCGCAGCCTGCCCTGCCGTGGCATTCATGGAGCTGAACAGGGGGGTGCTAATCCGGTCGCCACCGGCCGGTGACACGACATCCCTCTCAATGGTGTTTCCGGAACCGTCCATCCGTGTCCCGGCCCATGCCATGGACAGGGCGAGCAGGAAAACTGCAGACAGTGCCAGAATCGCTTGCCGACGTTTCATCATATACTCCTTTCTTCTCAATATTGGCCCGACAAATGCGCCCAGGGCGTTTCCGCGTGAATCTCCTCCATTTGCTTTTCGGCATAATCACACACAGGCTTAGGTCACATCATTCATGAAACCCATGGATCCCCGGAGATCACGGCTGCCTCATCCGGGCCATTGATTACACAGCGGTCGGGCACCAGGTATTTTCGGGTCACTTTGGGTTGAAAATCAATTGATTTCAACAAAATGCAATACGTGCGGAGGCCTGTAAAACAGGGGGACCCGCGGTTCATGCTGATTTCCCTGTTGGAATCAATGGCCGGTCTCCCATGTCTGTTTTTTATAACCATATTGTCCTGCCGACACACGAAATCAGGTGCCGGCTATCCGTCCGGCCTCCCCTCCGCCTGTAACGGCCCATCATGATCCATCGGGATCGGGCGGGTCAAATTTATTCCCGCAGGGTGATCGTCATCACGGCTCTTTCCCTAGGCACGACCTGCCTCACTTGGGGGGGCGGGGCGTTCCACCGCGTGTCATGGCCTGTTTTCATGCTGCCTGATATGACCTTTCCTGCAGGGTCGGCCTATCACTTCGGCTCAGGGGGAACCCCGATGCCGGGAGCCGGCCTGAATACAGCCGACTTTGGTTCAAAAGACCCTGTCGGGGAAGGGGGCGTCCCATAGTCGGCTGACCTGCTCAAGCTACCTGTATGCCCCGTGACAATGGGCTCGATGAACAGTTCGATCCCTTCCAGGTTTTTACTGCATTCGACCGTCCTGTTCCGGGGGGCAGGCCCACCCTGGAAGAGATGGCTGAACAGGGCAACGGTGTCGGATATGTTGGTCAACCCATCCTCATTGAAATCCGCCACGGCCTCGCAGGCGGGTTTTCTTCCGTTGCCGAACAGGTAATTGTTCAGTGCAATTCCATCTGAAATACTGAGGCCTCCATCCCCATCAACATCCCCGCGGAGCTGGGTCCCTAGGTCTGCAGGGGCGACCAGGGGGATTGTCAGGAGTCCATAGTCATCCAGTTCATTGCTGAAGTCCAGAATGGCCGTATATTCCCGGGGCTCATTTCCGGCGATGCTTTCAGGGATGCGAAGCAGGAACTCCACGGATGAATCCGGGTCGATTTCTGCCTCGGTGATGGTGTCCGTGAAGCGGTTCCATGGGCCATCGAAGCGGATCTGCATGGTAGTTTCTGTCGGATTGCGGACCTCCAGTACATAATCCCATGCCCGTGCATGTTGACTCAGGTTGAAGGAGCTGCTTGTCAAGATGATCTTGCGGGCTTTCCGGGTTTCGAGGTTCTCCTCCTCGAGCACCGCACCCAGGGATTTGGCGCTGTTCATGATATCGAGTATGTCCTTGAGCTCATTGAGCAATGGGAAGCCGAAGCCACAGGCGGGGGCTGTCCTCGCCACGCGGGGATTTACACGCCGGTTGCCCAGCCTTGTGAATGATGCGGAATCCTTCACGTAGTCACATGATTTCCAGCTGGATCTTTTGGCAACACGTGCATGACGTGGGGCAAGTTTCCCCACATATAAACCGGCTGCCCTGTAATCGACCTCATAGTGCTCATTGCCTGTCAGGTTCAGGATGAGATCGGTGACCTCACAGGTCCATATGTGCTGAACGGCCGAGGAGTAGAGGTTGATGTCTGTGGGGATGTCATTGTCGCCCTGGTAGTTTCTGTCATTGCAAATTCCCCCGTCTATCGGGAACGCCCCGAGATGGGAGCTGAACAGCAGAAGTGCCAAGTTCCTGGCGTTGAGTATCTTGGACATGATGAACCCTTCCTTCGTTGTCTGTCTGGACTCTGGAAATTTTCAAGGCAGGGGTATCCTGGCATCAATGTATGGGTTTCCGGGACTTCGGTGACAGGCCCCGGGCCGATGCAGGCCCGGGGCCGACTGTCTGTCCGTTAACGCATGCCCCCCTGCAACCAGGGGAAGCGAACCGGATCCTACAGGGGGATCTTGTCGCAGATGATGCGTTCTTTCACGTCGATATCTCTGCCTTT
>CAYYNQ010000075.1:0-23939 GCA_964473105.1 uncultured Candidatus Sumerlaeota bacterium
GGTGTGCGGTGGCCACGTTGAACAGCATTGCCGATTCGGTTACCGGGTCGGATCTCTGCCTTCATAATGCAACCGATGGCCGGGGTAACTGGGTGGTGGTCTGGCGATCTGATGAAAATCTGGATGGTACGATCGGCACAGATAACGATATCTTGGTCGCACATTCAACAGACAACGGGCTCAGCTGGTCGTACCCTTCGGCCTTGAACAGCAATGCCGGCTCGGATACGGGCAGTGACGAATGGCCCCAGATAACCACCGATGGTGTAGGTAATTGGGTCACGACCTGGTGGTCCACGGAAGATCTCGGCGGTGCCGCCGGCGCGGACCGTGACATCCTGGTGTCGCGTTCGGCCGACAATGGCGTGAGCTGGAGCGCGGCGGCCATGTTGAACAGCAACGCTGCCACGGACTCCGGTGCGGACCACGGACCGCAAATTGCCACCGATGGGGGTGGCCATTGGGTTGTTGTCTGGTGGTCTGATGATGACCTTGAAGGAACTGTCGGAACGGACGATGACATCCTGGTGTCACGTTCGACCGACAATGGCATGAGCTGGAGTGCGGTGGCCACGTTGAACAGCAATGCCGATACGGATACCGGGACGGATCTCCGGCCCAAGGTGATCACAGATGAGATGGGGAACTGGATCGCTGTGTGGGTTTCAGAAGAAAACCTTGGCGGCACGATTGGCACGGACAGGGACATCTTTATCATGCGCTCAACGGACAACGGGGTGAGTTGGGACTCGCCGGCCACACCCGGCGTTTCCAATCATGCAGACACGGAGCCTGATGAAGATTTCTGAATGAATGAAAAAGGTGCGGGGGCTTGCCCCCCGGATCCTGTTTACCGGTCAAGCCGTCAAACAGTGTGCCCATCATTATCCCGGTGATTATCTATAACAGTTCGTTGATGGGTTCACCCTGCCGGTCGTTCAGGGCGTTGGCGATGTATATCGGGCGGCCGAACGGTGTGGTGTAGGTCTTCGTGTGGTCAATGCCAAAGGCATTGTAAATGGTTGCATAAACATCGCCCAGAGAGACCAGGCGGTCATTCACCTGGGCGGCACGCTCATCACTGACGCCGATCACCTGGCCGCCCCGGATGCCGCCGCCTGCCATTGCCAGCGACCAGCAGTCGGGCCAGTGGTCACGGCCCAGTCCCTTGTTGATATCCGGTGTCCGGCCGAACTCGCTCATCACTAGAACCAGTGTTGTTTCCAGCAGGCCGCGCTGTTGCAGGTCCTCCAGGAGCGCCGAGAGCGTGCGGTCCAGTGTTGGCGCCAGATCCTCCCTAAGTTGCCTGTCGTTGTCCTGGTGGATATCCCACTGCGCATACTTGTATCCCGATGCGGTCACGAACCGGCATCCCGCCTCAACCAGCCTCCGGGCAAGCAGCATGCTTTGGCCTACCTGGTCACGGCCGTAGACATCCTTGGTCTTTTCGGACTCCTGCGACAGGTCGAATGCGTTCTTCACGCGGTCCGATCCCAGCATTGCCATCGCCTTCTTCATGGACTCATCCATATTGCCAAGCTCACCGAGCTGTTCCTTCTCCCGAAAATGCCGTTCGACGACCTTCAGGAACGATTGGCGGTGGTCGACCAACTCCGGTGATAGCGACTTGGGCAGGATCAGGTCCGGCACCTGGAAGTCATGCTTGCTGGGATCGGGGATGACCATTGGATCATAATCGGCACTCATGAACCCGCCGCTGAATCCGTCCTTGAAATGGGGGAAATACCAGTCCCATGGCCGTGGGACCAGTACATACTGGGGCATCTCATTGCGTGGCCCTGTTTCCTTGCAGATGATCGAGCCAAGGCTTGGGAACTTCTCCCCGATGTTCGGCCGGTGTCCCGTCATTGCCTCATAGCCGGCCTGCGGGTGGTTTCTCTCCTTCGTTTGAACTGTACGGACAAGCGCCAGCTTATCCATGTGTCCGGCAACCTGAGGCAGCAATTCGGACACCTGGATCCCGTCAACATTCGTGGATATTGGGTTGAAATTACTGTTGGGCTTGGGATCCCACGTGTCCATCTGGGGGACTCCGCCCTCGAGCCAGACAAGGATGCAGGATTCTGCCTTCCTGTGGGCGGCGGTGATTCCCGTGGCTGCCTGTCCGGAGGGCATCCCTGTTGCCTGCAGATAATTTGACAGGCCGAGTCCGAGCAGGCTCAGTGATCCCACGCGCAGGAAACCACGCCGGTCGAATTGCTCATCGGTGATATATGAGCAGCCGCATTGTTTCATCGTAATCCGGTGCCTTTGTGCATTATGACCTTAGTGATTATAGGCGAATTCACGGGAGCTGACAAGCGCCCATGTCAAGGCTTCCATGTTCGTCTTGCGCGATGTCCCCTCCCGGATCAGTTGTTCCAGTTCATCGTGTTCGCGTTCGGTCGGATACCTGCACAGGGTTGCAAGGTATAGTTCCTCCATGATCCCGCGGTCGGTTGCAGGACCTGCCAGCAGATGAGCCAGGCGCCCGCCTGCTTCTGAGATCTTGTCGTTGTAGGTTGACCCTGCCAGGATATGTAAAGCTTGCTGGATCGTTGTCTCGTCATAGTACTCGGGTAGTGTCTGCCGGTTCGACCGGCCGTAAACATCTAGGAAATGGGATGGGCATAGATCCGGGATCGTGTCAACTGCGCGGGTTCCCGGCGGAGTCGGTCCCTTGTGTCCAAGTCCACCTGCGTACATCTGGAATTTCTCGTTAACCCCCGTGACCCTCGAGATCGCATCCAGCAGCACGGGTGCCTCCAGCGGGCGCGGATGGAAACGCGAATAGTTGACGGTATCATTCCGATTGGTTCCGGTGGGTTCAACCGACAGTTGGTAGGTGTGCGACTGAACGATGGTGCGGATGAAGTGCTTCAGGTCATACCCGTTGTCCCTGAAATCCCGGGCCAGGGCCTCAAGCAGTCCCGGGTGGGTGGGTGGGTTTGAAGGCCTGAGATCATCAATCGGGTTGATAATCCCCCGCCCGAAAAAATAGGCCCAGAATCGATTTGCCGCTGCCTTGGCGAAATAGGGGTTCTCCGGCGACGTGATCCATTGCGCAAGTTTCATCCGCAGGTCACGGCGGTCATCTCCGGGGACGTGTGATCCATCCATGAAGGTTGGCTCGACGTCATCCTGGGTACGGGGATGCTTCATCGGCTTGCGGTCCTCCAGGCCGACCAGGCCGACGGGCAGGTCCAGCAGCAGCGTCTTGTGGTTGTCCGGGGGTTTGCCCCGTAGCTGGGTCATTTTTCCAAAGAACGCCGCGAGACCCCAGAACTGGTCCTGACTCCACGGTTCTGTCGGGTGATCATGACACTGCGCACACTCAAGCCTCAGGCCCTGGAACAGTTTTATCTGCTCGAGCATCAACTGCTCGGCAGGCCGCATGGCGGCGTGATGATAATAGTGCAGGATCGGTCCGCCATAACCCTGGGCCGCAACACGTTCACGGGCTATTTGGTCGTAGGGCTTGTTCTGTGCGATACAGTGGCGAACCCATTCCTGGTACATATGAAGAAATTCCATGTTTGTCTGTGTACCGAAATAGACCCGGAACAGGTCGCTGAACCGGTATGTCCAGAAATCCACGTATTGCGGGGACTCGAGCAGGATTTCGATCAGCTTGTCACGCTTTGCAGGATCCGGATCTTTCAGGAATTCACGAGTCCGGCCTGGAGGCGGCAGCGTTCCGGTCACGTCAAGGCAGACCCTGCGCAGGAATTCCTCATCCGTGCACAGTCCCGACGGCTCTATTCTGAGCTTTCTCAGCTTGGCGAAGACATGTTTGTCGACAAGATTTTTTTCAGCGGGAGAGGACCCATCCTGGATTGATTTCGCCGTTCCTTCAGTCTCCGGCTGGGGGATGACCTGGATATGCACGCTGGACAAATGTCCCGCTGCACGCACGATGACCCATGTGTCACCCGGCCCGGTCGGCAAGATGACGCCCTCATCGTTGATATGTGCCACGGCGGTGTTCCTTGATTCATAGATGACACGATGGGTCATGTCCTCACGACTGCCATCGGCATGCTGTATCGTGACGACCAACTGTTGTTGTCCCGTCGGATCCAGTATGACCTCTTTCGGGTATATCTCGAGCCGGGAGTCCTTCCTGGCGCCTTCCCCCGTCTTGTCCAAAGGCGCCCCTTCCCGGATCCAGTCCAGAATGGTCTGGTATTCGATTGAGCCGACTTTGAAACGGCGGCCCCCTTCATGCGGCACGCTCTGGGTCGGCTTGAGCAGGATCAGGCTATCCTCGGGTTTTTCCAGGTTCACGCGCGGGCTCCATGGTTCATGCTGTTCATCGGTCAGGACATCATACTTGCCGCCCCTGACGATCCAGTGGTAATCCGTTTCGGGAAAGAACCCGTTCAGTGAAAGCTTGAATCCGCCCATTCCCTGCACGCCGCCGTGACATTCGGCGCTGTTACACCCCCGATTTGTCAGGATTCCGCCGATATCGCGTGCAAAGCTGGAAGGGGGGTGTTTCCTGGAATCCCTGATTTGCACCTCGGCAGTCGTCGACAAGTCGCCAACGTTCGCGCGCAGCACCAGTTGTCCGTCCATGTTGACCTCGATGCGTCCGGAATCGCTGATCCCGGCCAGCGCAGGGTTTGAGAGGGACAGGCGGCTGTGTGCGGTGAGGTCACGGATGAATCCATTCACGAACACTCCCATCACCACGAACTGCTGGGAGGCATCGGCGCCGTTCAGGACGACGTTTTTCGGGATGATGCGCAGTGAATGCAGAGCCGAGAGGTTCCTATCACCGGCATTGCTGCCGGCGTGGACGGGGGCGAGTGTTGCGATGCATAATATGGCGCCGAGCATAATGGCCCGCAGTCCAGCAGGGCAGGCATTGCCCGCCCTGTTGTCATTGTGCGTCCTTTTTTCCAGCCTGTTCATCAGCGGATCGTAGCTCCGTCCCGGTGCTCACGTTTCAATTAGTCACCATGATGGGCAGTTTGCCAATGGGGAAGGTTCTTCCGGGCCTGCCGCTGCTGTCCATGATCTGTCCCGTCAGGTGCAGCACCCGTGGGATCGGGAACATGGGCGCATTATTATCGGCAACCAGCACGATGGTTGCCTCAGTCGTGCTGAACCGGGCGTGAATCCCCTCGGGGAGATCTTGCGGAGATATGGCAAGTTCACCCTCGAAACCCTCCATGGTTTGGGTATCGATGTGCAGCGATGCTGATTTTCCCCGTGCGAGGTTGATACGATCCTCTCTGACCAAGACATGGGTGACATGGGGCACCTCCGGCCGCACAAGGATGCGGTATACCTGTCCGGGATCGCCATGGATGGAAGAGATGCCCCAGATTCTCAGGCGGTATTCCCCCTTCCGCTTAAAGGTGCCCGACATTCCGGTTCCGATCCCCTTGATGCGCGTTTCCTCCGTCTCCACGTTCGTGAGGATGCTTTTGCCGTCCGGATCAAGGACTTCGAGGCACGGGTGGAAGAACGGTCCGGTAATTCGGGGCGTATCGACTTCGAACGTCAGTGTCAGGCCGTCTGTTGTCGGCTCGTTGTTGAACCTGAACCAGTCGATATCGCCGGGTTCTTCGATAGAGCCGGTCAGAATTGCCGGAAGGCTGAACAGCCCGTCCCGGATATTTTCCCCGTCAGGTTCGTTGCTTGTGACCAGATTGAATCCACTACCGGGATCCATGGTGTCGGGGTTTTTGGATCTTTCCCGGGCCTCATCCGGGGGTTCCTGGGACGACCTTGAGATGACGGCATGTAATCGATCCCGGGCCCAGTCCACGTCATTGCGTTCGTCGTTGACGGGTTTGACTGGATTGACCCGAAGAAGGTAAGAATAGCCCATGCCGGCCTGGCCGAAGATCGACCCGATCTCGACGATATAACGTCCCGTTCGGGTGAAATGATGCGTCAGGCTGTGGTTGGTCGGGTGTATGCCATAGGCCTTCTCCTCGTTAAACACAAGCCGCCGTGATTGCCCTGGATCCAGCCAACTGCCGGTCGTCTCATAGAGCATAAGTTGCCCATCCAGCCTGTCGGCCCCCTGCAGAACCGGAACCTTAAACCCGATCGTCTGGCCCGCAGCAACATCGAAGGAATAATAATGCAGGCGATGGGGTCCGGAAAACCGTCCTGAAATTGCGGCGGGGATCGATATCGGATGTGCAGTTCCCGGCGTGTTGTGTGTGATATCATGTTTGTCAATGACCATCTCCGGGACAACCGCGAAAGACAGTCTGTTCGATAGTCCACCGGGGGATACCAGACGTAACTCATGCAGGCCGACCCTTGTATCGGGTTTGATCGTCATTCGTACGATGGCGCGATCCTGGATGTTTGGTTTGTCCGAAACAAGGACATCCCTGATCGTGGCCTCCAGTCCGTCAGGATTGGTCGACAGATGATAGAGTGTGGTCGTGATGGTGGTTCGTTCATCCGAGGTGGTCGGCTGGATCAAATCAGGCTGCAAGGGTGCGTACGTGCACCCCTCGCCACCGAGCCAGACGGCATGTGTGCCGACGAGTGCGCTGCCGTGAATCTCGAGCTCCACGACGCTGTTGACCTGACCTGCTGTCGGCTTCAACCAGCCCAGTTCGGGTGATGCATGTCCCTCCAGGGTATCTGAGGCAGACAGGGCCAAAGCCGCGAGGACAGCCAAGTAACGAAAAATCACCATCAACGGAACCATCTTGAATAATTGCAAATCCAACAACCCCTGTTTCGTTTCATTATTGGCTTTCTCCCCCGGCTCTGTATAGCATTTTGGGGTTCATTTCATGCCGTGACCGACAAGACCCTTAGATGAACTGGATCGAAAAGCTATCCTTCACAGGCCAGATGGTTTGGATAACCCATTCGATGCTGGATGCGGTTTAATGAATTCAGTCCGCTCATTCCTGCCGTCGTAGACAACGTGTGAGGGTTCTTGCCGGTGGGGAGGCTTCGAGTCTGGGCTTTTCGGCATGTGGGAAAACCCTTCGGTTGACCGATTCCAGATGATTTCACTGTAGAGTCCTGCCGGGTCGATATCCGGCTTTATCCCTTGACAGTTCGAGGTGTTAAGCCTAACCTTTGGGGGATAAAATGTAGCATAGGCTAAATTTAGTAAATTAACCTAAATGGAATGGCTGACCGGTCCGTAGAACCATGAGGGATATCATCCATGGAGCGATTTTTTGAAACCCAATTGCGGTCAATTTCAGCAGGCCCGCGAGGCTGTCTCGAGGCAGGGGCGGCTGATCATTGATTAACCCGGAGTCCGGCATGCGTGAATACCTGTCCTGGTTGTTGGTCCTGACGTTATGTTTTTTAACATCAGATTTCCATGTCTTCGGCCACATTGTCCCTGCGGAAAAGTTCCATCCCGTCAGCGAAAGCTACCGCCGGATGAATTTTCTGCTGAGCCTCAACCCGGTTCCCTGGGACAGCGTGCTCGGCGATGTCGAGGTGATCATGGACGGTATGGCCGGGCTGGACCCTGTCGAGGCTTCTGATTACCGTGCCAATGTCCGGTCCGTCATGGGGGCATTGGATCAGGCTCCGGATCGACCTGCGGGGCCGGATGAACGGAAGGCCGCCGCACGGGAGATTTTCAGGATCTGCACGATGACCGTTGCTGAGGCCCTGCTCGTCCGGCTGAGTGAGGCCGAACAACAACTGGATCAATACCGGGAGGCGACGCGCAGTCTGGAACAGGCCCGGCAGTTATGGCAGAGTTTCGAGCACGAGGTCAAATCGACCGACCCGGCCGCCCATCGCATGATCGGCCGGGCATGGCTGGCGATGAACAGTGCGCTGGGAAGTCCCGGGGTGCTGGGCGTTGGCATGGTGAAATCCGACGTGGACCTGTTCCGTGGGGAAGCGGCACGGGTGAGGGATTATGTTCAGTCGAATTACGGTGACGACTTCCGGATATCGTATTCTGGCGGGCTGGTCCCGTTACCCGCTAACAGCCCGACATTTGATGCTTCCCGGGCGGTCCCGGTGAAGCTTCCACCCGGCAGCAATATCAACAAGCAGCTCCCACGCCCACGCCAGATCCTCAATATGGCTGAGCGCGGTGTGGATGAGGGTGAGACGACACTGATTGCGCTGGGCGACATGGCCTTCGACAGCTCGATGATCTTCGGTGAACCTGCAAGGTCGCTGATGATCAGCTGCAACACCTGTCACAACAAGAGCATCACGAATCCGAACTTTACGATACCGGGCTTGTCGGCTTATCCGGGCGGGATGGATGTCTCCAACAGTTTCTTTGCGCCGCATGCCAACAACGGTCACTTCGATGCGCTGGATATTCCCGATCTCCGGGGAATCCGCTTTACCGCCCCCTACGGGAGAAATGGTCGTTTCGGTTCATTGAGGGAATTTGTACGCAATGTCATTGTCAATGAGTTCAACGGTCCAGAACCCGACCCGGTGATCATGGATGGAATCATTGCTTATATGGTCGAGTTTGATTTCCTTCCCAACCCGGCTCTGGATCCCGACGGTTCACTGAACGATCGGGCGTCTGCGGCGGCACGCAGGGGCGAGAAGATCTTCCATCGATCCTTCGAGAACATGAACGGTCGGAGTTGCGCAGATTGCCATATCCCGTCCTCGAATTTCCTCGATCACAAGATCCATAATATCGGGAGTGTCGAGGGCCCCGGACCGTATTCACGTGATGGTGCGATGGATACCCCCACGCTTCTGGGTATCAAATATACGGCACCCTATTTCCACGACGGCAGTCTGGATACGCTGGAACAGGTCACGGTTTGGTTCGATCGTGAATATAAGCTGGGCCTCAGCGCACGTGAACGGGACGATCTCACCGCATACGTGGAAACCGTCGGCGACGGCATCGAGGCCTACGAGGATACAGTCCATACCCTTGATGCCGAGCTGGAGGAATTTCGTTTCTTCCTCTCCACCTACGAGTACCTGAAGCAAAGGGGGAAGCGTGATCTGATCGGGGTTACGTTCAGGACGATCAAAAACGAGATTCAGGCGCATAAATGGGATGTTCAGGACGGCCAGCACATCCCGGTCCTCAACCAGATGGCCGAGCTGATGGAGGAAGCCTGGAAGGCGAATGAGCAGGGAGAACATCTGCTGGTGGACGACAAGGTTGAAGCATACCGTCGACTTTATGCCGAGCATGCGGACAAGCTGATCTGACGGGAATGACACCATGGGCACGGGAGCTGCACGTTGATGAGACGATATCTGAAAACAAATCTGATGTGGTTCTGGTTGATCGGATTCACACTGTGCACCGTTGTATATGCTGGCGAGGAAAAACCGCCCGACCCACTCAAGGTGGTCTTTATCGCCTACGAGAATCCCGATCAGCTGGTCGATGATGTGCGGCCGGTGGTGGCATATTTCAAGAGGGAGCTGGGATTACCGGTCAGGCATTTTGTCGCGACGGATTATTCCGGTGTGGTCGAGGCGCTGCGCAACAAGTCAGCCGACATGGGGTTCATGGGCCCGTTGCAGTATGTGATTGCCCATCAGCAGGCCGGGGCTTATCCCATCCTGGGTGAGCTTTACGATGGCAAGTCGACTTATGTCTCCCGGATATTTGTTCGCCGGGACAGCGGTATCCGCCGACCCGCCGACCTGCAGGGGCGGACAGTTGCCTTTGTCGATCCCATATCCTCCTCGGGTTTTCTCTACCCGCTCGATATATTCAAGACCCGGGGCCTGGTCAGCGGGGAACCCGAGGATTATTTCAAGAAGATCTATTTTGCCGGCGGGGATGAACAGGCCATCCGCGCGGTTTACAATGGTTTCGTCGATGCCGCCGGTATCGGCCAGTATGCCGAGAGGTTGCTGCGGCCTGAGGAGCGTGATGATGTCGTCAGTATTGCCGACTCCCGGGCCATTCCCTCGCATTGCGTTGTTGTACGCAAGGATCTGCACCGTGGGACGGTCGCGAAATTGAAGCAGATGCTGCTGGAACTCGACGATGACGAGGCGGGACGCAAGTTGCTCAAGTATCTCTATAATGTCGACGGATACATTCCGGTCAGTCATGAGGACTACCGGGAGGTTGAAGAGCTGGCGAGACTGCATGGATTTGTCAAGTAGCGCCCATGAACTGAGAACGGTCATCGAGCTGGATGGAGTTCATGCCCTCCTGGGCAGGACGCTCGCGCTGGATGTCGAGAAACTGCGGATCTCCTCGGGTGAGCGCATTTTCGTTCTCGGTCGAAGCGGATCGGGGAAGACAACGCTGTCACGCCTGGTCAAGGGTCGGCTGCAGGCCTCCACGGGGCGTGTGAAGGTGTTGGACGCCGATCCGGGGCCGGCCCAACCGGATGCAAGGCGTGCGATTCAGCGGCGGATCGCCATGATCGACCAGGAATTTTACTTGGTCCCGCGGATGAGCGTTATCTTGAACATCCTGACCGGTGCATTGGGCCGGATCCCGAAGTGGGGAAGCCTGCTTGGCTTGTATCCACGGGACGAGATAAGAAAGGCGCTTGGGATCCTGAATGAGGTCAACCTAGACGGGTTGGGTGATCGACGGGTGGAAACATTGAGTGGCGGGCAGCGCCAGCGAACTGCAATTGCCCGCGCCCTGATGCAGGATGCCGAGATCATCCTTGCCGATGAACCGGTCTCCAACCTCGACCCGGAACTGGCCGAGGAGGCACTCGGGCTGTTGATCGATTGTGTTGCCCGACGCGGGGAGACGTTGCTGGTCAACCTGCACCAGCCTTCGCTGGCCCGACGTTTTGCCACAAGGATCATTGGCTTGTCCCATGGCAGGATCGTCTATGACGGGCCTCCGGACGGGTTCACCGAAGAGGCGGCTGAGTTCCTCTACCAGGCTGGTGGCCAGTCCGGTCAGGCGCTGCCGATTCCCGGTGCCGCAGGCAACGGGGCCTGAAATGGGCGGGATCCCTCCAGACCCCGGACAGGAGCGCGTAACATGAAGGCATTGGAGGAAATTTCATCGTGATGCCGGAAACCCACCATCCAGCGAGGAGCAGGATTCTGATCCGCCTGCTCATCTGGGGTGTCGTGGCGACATTGGTCATCGGGTCATGGATCGGGTCAGAATTTGACCTAGGGAGGCTGGGGAGATCCGGGCCACAGTTTCTGGAATTCTTTATGCGCCTGACGCCGCCGGATTGGACTGTAATCAGGCTTGTGTCCGAGGCCACGGTTGAGACGTTGATGATTGCGATGGCCGGTACCTCCCTGGCGTTCATCATCTCGCTGCCCCTGGGTTTCCTTGCCGCATCCAACATCACGCCACCATGGATCAGCCAGCCCATCCGCTGGATACTGAGCGTGATCCGTTCGATCCCACTCATCCTGGTGGCGATTATTTTCGTGGCCGCAGTCGGGTTGGGTCCTTTTCCCGGCGCACTGGCAATTGCATTCCACTCCATCGGTATGCTTGGCAAGTTTTATGGTGAAGAGTTCGAGACAGCGGATCAGGGGATCATCGATGCGGTGAGTGGCACGGGTGCAACGTGGATGCAGACCGTGCGTTACGGCCTGTTTCCGCAGTGTGTCCCCCAGGTGTTGTCATTTACCATCTACCGGCTGGAGATGAATTTCCGGGACGCTGCCGTGCTGGGGCTGGTCGGTGCGGGCGGGATCGGTTATTACATCATCCTGTATGTGAAGGGCTTCCAGTATGAAAAGGCGGCGATTCTGTTGTTGGTGATCATCGCGGTTGTCCTGATTTTCGACCAGTTGACCTTCTGGCTCCGCCGGCTGGTTCAATGACCATTCGATTGCCCGTCTACCGGGCCGCCCCCATTATCCCGGAAGCATGACGCGGCCGCCGCTTGTGACGATGGTCTGGCCGGTCATGAAGCTGGATTCCTCGCTGACGAGGAACCGGGCCAGTGCGGCGATCTCCTCGGGCCGGCCATAGCGCTGCATCGGTGTGGCTTTGACCATCTTTTCAAGTATCGCGGGCTCGACCGTGTTTGCCATCTCCGTCCTGAAAAGGCCCGGGCTGATGCAGTTCACCCGGACGTTGAGGGGCCCCAGGCCTCGGCACAGCAGCGCGTCAGCGCGATCACGCCCGCCTTGGAAGCCGAGTAGGCCACCTGGTGCTCACGCGGGCGCAGTGCCGCGACGGATGCAAATGTGACGATACATCCGGACCGACGCTCGATCATCCCGTCCTTGACGGCGTAAACCATGTTGAACGTCCCGTCGAGATTGACATCCATATTTTTCCTCCAGATCTCCCAGGTGATCTCGGATGCGGGGGCATGGATCGCGACGGCAGCACAGTGGACAAGGATGTCGGGCGGACCGAACACCTCCTGTGTCCTGGCAACACAGGCCCTTGCCTCATCAGGCCTGGATACATCGGCGGCGATGGCAATGGCCCGGCCGCCTGAGGATTTGATTTCATGCACGGACCGGTCCGCATCGTCTGTGCGCGAGAAATAATTGAGCGCAACGCTGCAGCCCCCGGATGCAAGCCGGTCGGCGACCGCACGCCCGATTCCCCGCGTGCCGCCGGTGATCAGGGCTGTTTTGCCCTTCAGGTTGCCAGTTGCCATGGAAATCCCACATGTTGTGTGGCATCAAGTCGACCCGGTCCGGATACAGGATACATGGGCCGGTCATTCCGGGCAGCAACAAAACAAATGTGGACTCCTTTGGAAATTTTCCCGGGCACGTGCGAGTGTGCATGATAATCACGATTGCGGTGGCAACAGAATACAAGTAAGATCTTGAACTCATTATATATGCGAGTTGAAGCCGTGGCGAGAAGCTGAATTCAGGAGGTCATTCATGAAAGGCATCGTGTTTACCGGCGACCGCAAGGCAGAAGTCCGTGAGTTTCCAGAACCCGAGCCTGGCCCCGGTGAGGTGCTTGTCAGGATGAAGGCCTCGTCCTACTGCGGGACCGACATGCATTTTTACCGTAAGGGCTGGGACGAGATGGTGTCCATGCGCAAGGGTTTCGGTGGATCACCCGAGACCATAACGGGTCATGAGCCTTGTGGGGTCGTCGAGTCGGTGGGCTCCAATGTCAAGGCCGTCAAGCCGGGCGACCGCGTGACCATCTACCAGCATGTCGGCTGTGAACACTGCAGCCATTGCAGGCAGGGTGATGTGATGTTCTGTCCGGACCGCCGGGCATTCGGGACGGTGTTTGACGGCTCGGCTGCCGATTATGTCCTGTCACCGGAACGTAATTGCCTGAAACTGCCGGATGCGCTGGGTTTCGACCGTGCTGTCGTGCTTTCCTGTGCCGGAGGGACCGGTTACCAGTCCGTGAGGCTGCTGGAGGTCTCGGCGGCCGACACGGTTGCGATTTTCGGGATGGGTCCGGTGGGGATCAGCGCGGCTATGTTTGCAGCCGCTCTGGGCGCACGTGTGATTGGTGTTGACGTTGCACCGGACCGGCTGGAACTGGCGGACAGGGCATGTAACATGGAAACCATCAATGCCGCCAGGGACAATCCCGTCGAGGCGATTCGTGACATGACGGGCGGTGCAGGGATCAGTGCCGGGGGTGATTATTCGGGAAATCAGGCGGCGCAGGAGGCCATGCTCGACATTGCGGGCAAAGGTGCGCGACTGGCTGTTGTCGGTCTTGGGGACACGTTTCGGGTTGCCCCGCAGCAGCATATCATGAAAAAACTGAAACTCATGGGGTCATGGATTTACAATATCGGCCAGCATGAGGAAATCGTGGACTTTGTGATGCAACATGACCTGCCGCTTGAGAAAATCATCACGCATCGGTTCACGATCGACCAGGGTGTCGAGGCCTTGGAATGCTTTGATTCCGGAAAGACCGGCAAGATCGTGTTTACCTGGGATGACTGATAACTTGAACATGCTGTTTCCCGAGTTTTGCATCACAGGCTATGCAATCGCTGTTTTGGATGGTGTCCGAGGATGAGCCTGATTGACCGGGTCGAGATCCACGAGTTCTCCTTCGAGGTGGATAACCTGGGCTGCCTGCCCGATGCATCGGGGGTTGCCAGCATGTCCCACGTGCTGGGTGGCCGGTTCAGGACCAGCCGTTATGCGCTGCGGATCATGGCCGATGACGGGTTGCAGGGTGAGTATGTCACGCACTGGGTCGGCACCCCCGCTGCACTCGCGCAGACCCGAATGCTGGCCCCGCGCCTTATCGGCCGTGATCCCGGGCAACGTGAACTCATTTATGATGACCTGAAGCATGCGATCAAGTCCTACGACCACATGGGTCACGGCCCGTTAGATATTGCACTCTGGGACCTTCTGGGCAGGAAGCACAAGGCATCGGTTTCGAGCCTATTGGGTGGGTTCCGGACCCGGCTGCCTGCCTATGCCAGCACATATCACGGTCAGGAGGAGGGTGGCGGTTTGGATTCACCCGAGGCGTTTGCGGACTTTGCCGAACAATGCAGGCGGTCGGGGTTTGTCGGGTTCAAAATCCACAGCTGGGGTGATGGCAACATCGATCGGGAAATCAGGAATCTGCATGGTGTGCGTTCACGTATTGGCGATGACATGAAGCTGATGCTTGACGGTGCGTGCCAGATGCGAAACTGGGCCGATGCCCTGGAGGTGGGCCTTGCCTGCGATGCAACGGGTTGTCTCTGGTATGAAGACCCGTATCGTGACCTGGGTGTGTCGGCCATGGGGCACCAGCGGCTGCGCGAAAAGATACGCACGCCACTGCTGGTCAGTGAACAGGTGAGGGGCCTTGAGCAAAAGGCGAATTTTCTGCTGGCCGGTGGTTGTGATATTCTTCATGCCGATCCGGAATACGACATGGGGATCACGGGCGTGATGAAGATTGCCCATTTGGCCGAGGCACTGGGTCTGGATGTCCAGTTGCATGCCTGTGGCCCCGCCCAGCGTGCAGCGATGTCGGCAATCCGCAACACGCAGCTGTATGAACTGGCATTGATCGGCCCGGGGATGCCCAACCTGATCCCGCCGGTCTACACCTGCGGTTATTCCGACCAGATGGACGCGGTTGGCGGGGATGGTTGTGTGTCGGTTCCGGTCGGCCCGGGGCTGGGGGTGACTTACGACTGGGAGTTCATTGAGGCCAACCGCACGGCTTACCACGAATACGTCAAGGGCTGATCGCGAAGGTCGGGGCCGATTCAGTGATGGGGACCGGTTCCCGAAATCCCGGGGAGTTCGCGGGGCAGGGACAACAAGGCGCCCGGGATATTTTCTTGTTCATGGTGATTGCCCCCCCGCTGCCTGCCGCGTGACCAGGTGGCTCTTGAAATCAAGACCCGTGTCTTTCGCCAGGCCTTCCAGGCTGTCCATGACATAAGGCGGGAGATCCAGGACGCCCTGCGGGTTTTTCTCGCCTCGTTCCTGCTCCAGTTCGCCTGGCAGGATGATTCGTTCAACATCCACGGCACGTGGGGCATTGCGGATGTTCCGGATCATCACATCCATCTGTTTCCTGAAAAGATCGACGGGCATGAAGCATGCAATATCAATCGCAATGAAGGCGTGCCCATGACCCGTGGGTTGGGATGGGTCTGCCTGGGACCAGCTGAGGACATCCCGGCTGATCTGTGCGCCGGTCAGCACCGCGCTGAGCACGTCGATGAGGATCGCGAGCCCGAATCCCTTGTGTCCGGCCATCGGTAACAGGGCGCCATGGTCGGGCCAGATGGAGGGATCGGTGCTCGGTGACCCATCATCGTCAATCAGCCAGCCCTCGGGGATGGTCTGCCCGGCCGATCCTGCCGCTGCAATCTTCCGGCCGGCCGCGGCACTCGTGGCAATATCCAAGACCACATTTTTCTCCTCGCCTGCCGGGACGGCGTATGCAATCGGGTTGTTCCCGAGGATGCGTGCACGCGACCCCGTTGCAGCCATGTTCGCGTTGGTGTTGCTCATGGCGATCCCGATCATGTTTTCAGCCGGGGCGAGGTTCGCATAGTAGCCGGCCGCCCCGGAGTGGAAGCTGTTGCGGACTCCCGCGTAGGCAATGCCCTGTGTGCGGGCTTTCATGATGGCGGTCCGCATGGCATGGCAAGAGGAGATCATCCCAAGGGCGTTGTCGGCATCGATCAATGCCCAGCCGGGGCCTTCCTTGACGATCCGGGGACGGGCCCTTGCATTGACCCCGCCGCCGCGGATCCTGTTGAGGTATTGGCGAAGTGAAAGGACCCCGTGGCTATGGATTCCCCAGGCATCGTTGGTGGTGAGGACATCGGCGACGGTCTTCGCATCGTCACCATTCATCCCGGATCGGGTCATGGCCTCACTACAGAAGTGGTGCAGGCTTGAGATGGGGATCTTCATGTCAGACATTCCCCCGGGGCTTTCCATCATTTTGGGCCGGACGGGAGCATCAACCGGCAGCAGCCTGAGTTTGTATGGGGGCCGAAGGGTCCCGTCCCGTTCACGATCCTGATATCAGACCCCGGACCAGAAGCGGGGGGCAAAGAGGACCAGGACCGAAAAAATCTCGAGCCTGCCCAACAACATGCAGAATGACAGGATCCACTTTGATTCCACCTGCAGGGAGGCGAAGTTCTCGGTGGGGCCGAAGGCCCCCAGCGCCGGCCCGATGTTGTTGAGCGTCGAAGCGACTGCGCTGAAGCAACTGACCATGTCTAGCCCCGGCTCGAGCATAGTGATAAGCAGCGTGAAGAACCCGAGCAGGATGAAGATTGCGATGAAGAATCCCAGGACCGGCTGAACCAGCGAATCGTCAACGATGCGGCCACCGATCTTGACATTCTTGATGAGACGCGGGCTGTAGTGTTTCTGGATACGGTCGAGTACAAAACGGAATGTGAGAAGATGCCGGATGACCTTCATGCCGCCGCTGGTCGACCCGCCGCAAGCCCCGATGAACATCAGGATCACGATCAGGACCCGGGCCGTTGCGGGCCAGGCATTGTAATCGGCCGTGGCATATCCGGTGCTTGTCATGATCGCCGTGGCAGTAAAGAGGGAATCGCGCAGGCTTTTGCCGAACGAGCCGCCCGCCCCGGAAATCCAAGTGACCAGGCAGAGGATCACGACCGCAAGCAGCAGGAGCCTGACATAGGCACGGAACTCGACGTCCTTCCAGTAAGTTTTCCAGTGTTTGTTCAGGAAGAAGTAATGGAGGGTGAAATTGCATCCCGCCAAGATCATGAAGACGACCATGACCAGCTCGATGAAAAGGCTGTCGAAAGCCGCAATGCTTCCATTGCGTGTTGAGAAACCGGCGGTGGCGATGGTCGTGAAGGTGTGGCAGACCGCATCGAACAGATTCATGCCCAGGGCCAGAAGCAGGAGGCACTCGGCGACTGACAAGATGAGGTAGATCTTCAGCATGGCCCGCGCGGTATCGCGTATCCGCAGTGTCAGTCCGTCCTGGTTGATGCCGGGAATCTCGGAGGCATAGAGCCGTTGTCGTGCGGCCGAGAAAAAAGGCAGGATTGCGATGAACAGCACAATGATGCCGATGCCGCCGAGCCATTGCGTCATCGAACGCCAGAGCAGGATGGACCTGGGCATGGATTCAATGTCGGTCAGGATGGTGGATCCCGTTGTGGTGAACCCGGACATCGACTCGAAATACGCATCAGCCACGCCGGGTATCGTGCCGGTGATGAGGTAAGGCAATGATCCTATCCCTGCAACGAGGGCCCAGCCCATGACAACGACCACGATGGCCTCGCGCTGCAGGATGCGGCCGCCACCCTGCCTTCCTGTGGCCCACAGCAGTGCGCCGATGATCTCAACGATGACCAGGGTGATCAGCCATTGACCGGCGTGTCCGTCCCCCGAGGCAAGCGAGAGGGTTAATGAGGGTATCATGAAAAGGCCGACCAGGCCGACCAGCATGCCCAATGCGGAGAAGATGGGGAAAAAATTCATGGATTGATTCCGGCCTGGAGCGGTGTCGAGGCGTGCACTCGACCTGCGGGATCAACGGACGGTTTCCTGCAGTTAAATAATAGTCCCGGGGCCTGAAAAACCAACGATTATTTTCCGGAAGCCAGCCCTGCTGCAGCCTTTGGCCGCAACCTTCCGGGCACTGCGAAAAAATGACATCGTCGCAGGATCGCGTGAAAAAATTGCCGGTCGTGGAGGGGGTCGGCCATCAGGACGAATCCCTAGTAAAGGACAATTGCCCGCCCGTGACCGCCGTGACCGCCGTTGACCTTGATCGGCGCGAACATGAAGTATGGGTCGCCCTCATCCGGCACGCTTTGGAGATTGTGCAGGAATTCGACTGCAACCATGCCTGCCGATCCCAGGGCCCACTTGACGAACAGCTCATTCTTCTCGTCGACGCCTCCCAGGTTGGGTGCATCAATGCCGATGCAGCTGACACCCAGCGAGGCGAGCAATTGAACGGTCTCGGGGCTTGCCGCCGGCCAACCCTCAGCCTTACCCGCGATCGGTTCGGCCATGCACCCGCCGTCATCGGGCTTCTTCCGGAATGTGCGGTCGACGTGTCCGGTCCTGAACACGACCACTTCACCGCTTTTGATGTCTCCCGCATCCTTTTCGTAGGTCTTGATGATTTCCGGTGTGATCAGCGGTGATGTGGGCCATGCTGACTTTTCGGTTGTGCCGACAAGGCCTGTGACGTCGATAACCCGCAGGTTGCCCTGCATATGTGACAGGGGAATCGCCTCGGTGGTCATGACGGAGTTACCGCGTTTCCCGTAAGCGGCTTCATATTCAGCAAGCCATTGACGGATCCCTGGCGGATAATTGCTGTTCTTGAACCCGGGCTTTGGCAACGCATGTGCAGGCGGTACAACATGGGTGCCGGCCATGGCGTCCATCAGGTGCGTGTCATGCATGACACCCAAGTTTTCGGCATAGAAGATCTCGACCCGGATGTAGGGCGTGCGGTGATCGGCGGTGGTCCGTCCGGGCCAGGTCACGGGATAGTCCATGTCGAGCGTGACGGTTAGGTCCACGGCTCGTTTTGCCTTTGCCGACTGGTTCAATCGATCCGCGAGTTTACCTGCGGCGATCGAGAACGCACGGCCCTCGCCATAGATCCCGTTTTTGTGTTTCGGCCCCATGCAGCAGTAGAATGCGCCGGTGGAGGGCAGTTCGCCCAGCCCGGTTGCTCCCTCGGTAAAGATCTGGCCGTATTTCAGGCCTTCATAATGGGTCGGCTCGGCCAGGTCGGGCCGTGGCCCCATGCTTGGGCTATCGACAACGACATGTTTGACGCCCCGGCGGCCGAGGAAGTCCATGCAGGCTGGTGACGGGTCCGGCCACCCGGGATACTTGTAATCGACGACATCTGCGATGAAATGGTTCCCCTCGGGAAGGGGCCTGTAGTAGCGGTCGCTGTAGCCACTTCGGAAGATGGCCACGTCACCGGGGCCGAGTCTGCGGTTGGCCTTTTCCCAAGCCTCGACACGTTGTGGCTCGATCAACGGGGATATGCCGTTTTCCGACTTGTCCAGCAGGTCGCTGACGTCGATCACGCAGGCCTGACCGGTAAATTTCCAGGGTTCGGTGACATCAATATAGGCAAGTCCCAAGGGTCCCTCCAGTGGCAGGTTGGCGCCGGGAGGTGGGATTGAGTGCGGAGGCACGTCGATCTGGGTTCCGGTATTCCCATCGATCAGCAGGTTGTCGATGTTGTAGGGTCCGCCGGCCCCGATGGCGCGAAAATGCTGGATTTGGAACTTTGGGAACAGATACGTGGGCCAGGTGCAGGGATAGTTTGCATCGACCAGCAGCGAGTGGTCGGTGACATCAGAACGTTCATGGGTAGTTGCGGTGGTTTCGGGATGCAGTATCACGCACCCTGTCAGGGCCGTCAGGGCGGTAAGCAGGGCGAAGGGATAGAAACGTTTCATGCATTCTTCCTCCGGAAATATTCACGATTTGAATTTCGGGCATGTTAACACCCGATATCATGGTCGTCGAGATTTATTCGGCAGGATCGGTCCCGGCGAGGCATGCGCGGTTGATCTCATCCACAGCGGGGCACCCCGCAGCGATCATGGTCATGTGGAAATCAGAAATCAGGTTGATCATGACTTCACGGGCGCCCTGCTCACCTGCAAGGATCAACCCATAGAGGTAAGGGCGACCGACCAGTACGGCTTCGGCGCCCAGCGCAAGCGCGACAAAGATGTCGGCTCCGCGGCGAATGCCGCTGTCGAACAGCACGGGAGCCTGTCCCCCGACAGCCTGGACGATGCCTGGCAGGGCATCGATCGAGGAGATGACGCGGTCCACCTGGCGTCCCCCATGGTTGGAGACGATGATGCCCTGTGCGCCGTGTTCCAGCGCGACACGCGCATCATCCGGATGCAGGATGCCCTTGACGAAAACCGGCAGACGCGTCTGTTCGCAGACAAAGGCCAGGTCCTGCGGGCCGAAGCCGGGGTCGGTTGCAAGCTGCTGGTAGAGCCGG
Organism: uncultured Candidatus Sumerlaeota bacterium; assembly: GCA_964473105.1. GTDB lineage: Bacteria > Sumerlaeota > Sumerlaeia > MVZB01 > MVZB01 > CAYYNQ01. The sequence continues at coordinate 20,342 of CAYYNQ010000075.1, forward strand.
ATGGCCGCATCGGGATCCTCCTCCGGCGTTTTCCCGAGCCTTGATCTAAATACCGGGTCCGAGGTCCAGTTTCCGAGGCCGGCACCGCCCGTGTGCTGGTAAAACCTCAGGTCCAGACAGCGTTCCCGCCATCCGATTGTCTTGTTGTCAACCGTGACGACGATTGATTCATAGCCGGACTGTTCAGCCCGCGAAATCACGCTTTGCAGGATTTCGTGGTCGGTGCCGCAATAAAGCTGGAACCAGCGGGGTTGGTCACTGCAGGCGTGTGCGATGTCCTCGAGCGGGGTCGAGGAGCCATGGCTTGCAATATAGGGGATACCCAGTGAAGCCGCGGCACGTGCGGATCCGGGTTCACCATCTGGATGCATCAGCCTCTGGGCGCCGACCGGGGCGAGGAAAACAGGGGCGGGATACGTCCGGTCAAGCAGCGTGATTTCAAGGCTGCAGATGGAGACATCACGGAGCGGGCGGGGAATGAGCTTCCATTGGCCGAATGCGTTTTGGTTGTCGCACAGGCTGTTCTCGCCGCCGGTTCCTCCCGCGATGTATGCGTGTATCTCCGGGCTGAGGATTTCCCGGGCCTTCGCCTCGAGTTTCTCGAATGAAACGGGCACCGAGATTTTCAGGCCTGGGTTTTGCGTGATCTCCCCGTAACGTTGTGGGCCGGAAATACGGATGCGCGGCTCGGACATGGACGGGTGGCCCTCGGGAAGAATCGGGGAGACCAGGGAATGCTGCCCGCACCACTTGTCGGGCGGTCCCGGTATGTCCGCCCGACTCTAGATGAGGTGGGGCACGACATGCAAGCAGGGGGATCGGTGAGCCTACTTCATCGTGACCGCCCCCGGCAAACATGTTCGCCGGTCTTGTGGGGCATCCAAAATTTTGCTGGCCGGCCAAATCCCCGGGGGTTAGTCTTGGGCCACCTGTGCGGATCGACGAGACGGGCGGGCCGCGCCCGAAACCTGGTTTTTCGATAATGCCTTCCCGGGAGATGACCGGTTTGCTGAACGGTGTGCTGATTGTTGACAAGATTGGGGGGATGACATCGCATGATGTTGTCGATGATGTACGCAGGATTGCGGGCATGCGCCGTGTCGGTCATACCGGGACGCTCGACCCGATGGCCGAGGGTGTTCTGGTCGTCTGCCTTGGATCCGCGACACGGATCGTGCAGTTCCTCGTCGGCCTGGATAAGGTCTACACGGGCTGTATCACGCTGGGTGCGATCAGTTCAACCTATGATGCCGAGGGCAAGATCACGATGGAGGACCGTCCCATACCCGGGAGTGTTGCCGAGATTCGTGAAGCCATGGTCCGGCAGGTGGGTGAACGGATCCAGATCCCCCCCCCCTATTCCGCCGTCAAGGTATCGGGGAGGAAACTTTATGAGTATGCCCGCAACGGTGAAGCGGTTCCGCAGAAACCGAGGCGGGTCAGGATACACCGGTTCGACATGGTGTCCTATGAATCGCCGAATATTTCTTTCGAGGCACGTGTTGCTTCAGGAACCTATATTCGGGCCATGGCGCATGATCTCGGGCTTGAACTGGGTTGTGGTGGTTTCCTGGGTCGTCTAAGGCGTATGCGTGTCGGCGCATTTTCAATCAATCAGGCAGTCCGGCTTGATGCATTAAGGACAGACCCGCAGATGCTTCCGGCCTGCCTTCTTGACGTGACGGAGGCCTTGTCGCACATGTCCAAGATTACGGTGATGCCTGATGTCGAACCGATGGTCATGCACGGCCGCAGTTTCCATACAAGTGATATTCTTGAGTTTGACGGGATTCTCAGCCCGGGTCAGCCGGTGCTGGTTCTGGGTTCGGATGGTCAGGCCCTGTCGGTGGCAAAACCTGAACTGGATCATGGGGACGACGGGGCGGACACGGCCCAGGGACTGGATCCTGCGATCGGGGAGTCTTGCATGCTGTTCAAGCCGATGCGTGTGCTGCAGCCGACCAGCCCGTGACGAGAGCATGAACATGTTGTCATGGCCCGGCTGATTCCCGTATCCCGCGGAGATGCGAAGGCATGCCTGGTTCATGTTCCGCATGCTGATGCATGGGACTATAGTCAACCGTCCCCGGTATTTTCCGCAGGGCAGATCATGGTATTGCATCCTTCATGCACCTGATGGCTGATATTCTCCCCCCGATCTTTTTCGTTCCCGCATGTCGCATGATGATGTGCGGTTCCTGTTTGACGGGAGGTTGCAAGACAGGTGATGCCTTGGACAGCCGGATATGATAAGGCTTGAACCATCATGAATCAGCATTCCGAGACCGGTCAAATACCACCCGGAGCTGGCTGGGGGATGGTGTTTCTTGTCCTTTTGGTCTGTTGCATGTTTGTTGTCCCGGCCAGGACGGTTCTTGAGCGCTGGAGTGCCAGCCGTGATTATCCCTACCAGCTGGATATTGAGGAAGGTTATGTCCTCAATCAGGCGGTTTCGATTGCCCGGTTGCAATCCATTTATCAGCCCATCGATTCCCCGCCGTGGCTGGTGGGCAACTATCCCCCCCTGTTTCCCGCCCTGTTTGCCCTGATCAACGGCGACCGTATCGGTCTCGTGAGCCTGCCTGCGGGGAGAATGCTGGTCCAGGTGAACGTGCTGGCCTGCCTGTTGATGCTGGGCCTGGCAGTCGGGCTTTGCACGCGAAGGGTTGACCTGGCACTGCTGTCCATGTTTCTGTTCATGGCAACCTACGAACTCAACCAGTGGTCGGCATTTGTGCGTGTTGATTTTGCCGCCCTGATGTTCACGCTTGCCGGGCTGGCGGTATTTCTGCGGGTTGAACATCGGGCCGGGATGATCGTCTCCTCGCTGTTTTTCACCTGTGCTATTTTCACAAAACAGACTGCGCTGCTGGCCCCGCTGGCCTGCCTGATCAGCCTGCTTGTCACCAGGCGGCATCATGCCCCGTGGTTCATCCTGCCAGGTTTGGTCATCGCGCTGTTTTTGTCATGCTGTTTTCACGCGGTTACCGATGGTGAGTTTTTCCGGCACCTGGTTACCTACAACCACAATGAGATGAGATGGGGTGAGCTTGAGAAATGGCTGGTTCATGTCTGGTTTTTTTATCGCTGGTGGATCTGTGCGATGTTTCTGCTGGCCATCATACGTGTTGTCCGCCTTGTCCTGGGATGCGGGAGGGATGAAACCCGGCAGGTGGGCATGAATGATCAGGATCACAATCGGTCGACGATCATGCATGCGGGACATGTGGCGGACATCTACTTTGCCCTTGCGGTCCTGTCGATGGTGTCGCTTGCCAAGGCCGGATCCTCCACGAACTACCTGCTTGAGCCGCTCGCGGCTGCATCGTTGTGGACGGGCCTGACACTGGGAAAGCATCGGGGTTTAATCTGACGGGGCTCTCGCAAGGGGGCCCGGGCATGGTTGCCCGGGTTCTGCCTTCTCGGTGTTGTGCTGCTGATTGGTCTGCATGGCGCGACCATGGCGGTGGGCCGTGACACAATTCGCACGAATGGGTGGATGCAGCGACCCTGGGTCGTGAAGCTGGCACGTCTGGACCCGTTCGATTCAAGCACGCAGCCGCGCGTGGATCATGCCCGTGCGCCGGCCGATGAGCTG
>CAYYNQ010000076.1:0-3542 GCA_964473105.1 uncultured Candidatus Sumerlaeota bacterium
AAATTCTTATCATTTCTCCTTTTTTTAATAAAAATAATCATAATGAAATATTTTTGCAATAATTTAGAATTGAGGGCGACTTCTAAAAGATTTAAATTTCGAAGAGATCAGTGAATCGACCGGCGAGTTTTTCATTCTGAGTTCATTTACTCAAAAAGAAAAAGTGATTCAAAAAAATATGAGTTTCTTGGGATCCGATGTCATTAAGTTCCTCTGGTTGCGAACATCAGCGGTCCGTCACTTGTTTAATTAGCCAATAACCCATTTTTTGTTTTGTTATATTATTTTGTCAAACACTATTACTTTAAAAAAGATATCTTTCCCGCCAAATATTCTTTTCTGGAAATGTTTCTCATTTTTATTGAGACACTCAAATCGCAATGGAAACAGGTAGCTCCCAGCAAAAAGTTAGCCGATTGACGGAAAGCTTTATCTCCTCCAAGAAGCCAATTTTAATTTTCTTAAAAACGGAAGTTTTATTATCTAACAGTCAGGTGCGTTCGACTTTCCCTCAAACTAAAGGAGTATCGATAAACTTTTTTTTCCAAATGGAGAAACACAACAGGCAAAACAAAGGGTAGGTGCGGTTGCGGATTTTCAATGTCTGCTCGCGAATTAGGTTTTGAATATAAACAGGGTCAAATAGTTCCATCATGCTATCCGAAAGAAGCATCTCATGAAGCCATTCTTGGTTTTCCGTTTCGAAGAGAAAGTGTAAAGGTGAAACCAAACCTTGCTTTTTTCTTTTAATAATATAATCGGGTAACACCCCTTTGTAAGCCCGTCTCAAACAATGTTTTGTTCTAAGCCAATTTAACTTTAAATGAAATGGAATTCGAAAAGCAAACTCGACAAACCGCTTTGTCAAAAATGGCGGCCGAGCCTCTACGGAAAAAGTCATACTTAGTTGGTCCACTTCCATATTGCCGTTATCGATTAAAAAAAGGTTGAAATCGGTGTAGAGGGTTTGTTCGTCGAATGTCATGATATCTTTTACTTGGTCGTTGAATATTTTATAATTATAGAATGCGTCCAAGTTAATCTCCGCTTCCTTCAAAATATCTCTTTTGAACAAGGCTTTTTTTTCTTCACGGGTAAACATCGATCTCCACCAATAATGGCTCTTTTCCCTGGGATATAAACTCCCTTCCGCAAATTTTTTCGCCAAATAATCCAAAGAGTATTTTTTTTCTCCCACAGGGAGGCGTTGGGTGATCCCGTAAATGGCTTTTCGCAGGGGTAACGGTAAAAACTCATAAATACCCCGAATTTTATTTGCAACATGTGTGCTGTATCCGGCAAATATCTCATCGTTGCCATTTCCCATCAAAGTAACGTGGTATAACTCGGAAACTTTTTTAAAATTAAAATACTCCGCTAAAATGCAGGGGTTGGCGTTCAAGGCATCCAAATGGTACACAAGATGATCCAATGTGCTTGAGATGTCCTCTTTCGGCATATAAAAGGTGTGATTATTAAATCCCAACTCCTTGGAAAACCGATTGGCGATCTGGCTTTCGTCGTAAGAAGGCTCCATAAACCCAATGGTGACCGTTTCAATTTCTTTCCGGTTTCTTTTTTTAAGTTCCGATAAAATGATTGAAGAATCGATTCCCGAGCTCAGTAAAACGCCGATGGGGATATCAGACATTAAAGAATTTTCGACGGCATACCCGACTTCCTCCCGGATTTGTTCATTCAATTCTTCCTGGGATAAGGGATTCAGTTTATGGGCCACAAAGTTTTTGGGGTCCCAGTATTTTACGGATTGGGGATCTTTTCCTTTGGAAAATTTAATGTATGTCCCTGGAGGAACTTGATAGACATTTTTTAAAATCGTATTTGGTCCAGGAACATAACAAAGAGAAAGAAAGTCGGATAAACCCTGAAGGTTGACTGTTCTCTCTGCCAATTCCGATCGTAAAATCCCCTTAATCTCCGAGGAAAAAATTAACTTTTCGCCATCAAAATAATAAAACAGGGGCTTGACTCCGCAACCGTCTCTCACTAAAAAAAGTTCTTGCCGGTCCTTATCCCATAAAGCGAAAGCAAACATCCCTTCCAACTTTTCAAATATGCCAGTCTGCCACTGTTTGAACCCATGAATAATCACTTCGTTGTCGGAGGCCGATTTAAAGTTGAACCTGTTGGAATCGAGCTCTTTTTTTAATTCCGGATAATTATAGATTTCTCCATTGCAACTGATCCAAACGGTTTGCCGGGAATCAGACATCGGTTGCCGACCAAGTGAAGATAAATCGACAATAGACAGCCTGCGGTGGCCCAAGAGAATATTCTGATCTTCATAGACTCCTTCGTCATCGGGACCCCGATGCTTCAAAATATCATTCATATTGCGGATATTACCCGAAAATTCCCGGGCACGATCCCAATAAAGTATTCCGTTAACGCCGCACATTAATGGGCATCCCTTTTATTGTTAGACTTCATTTGTTTATTTTTGAGCGATAATCGTTTGTTGAAACGTTCTTCCCATTAAGCGACCCAATAGAAACATGCCGAAAACACCTAGTTGGAGAAATTTCACCCCCAAATAAGATTGGGAAACTTTTTTTGGATAGGCTTGAGCCGACGTGTTTAATTCAATCGCTTTAACGGGCAAATCGTGTTTGAACTTTTTTTTCGGAGTCAATCCATTTTCACAAATTAACCTATTGAGGGAAGATAGATTAAAGTGGTTTACATGATGCGGGTGATAAAGCCTTTGAAATGGGCCTTTCAAACCGAGTTTATTTAGCCATCTAGCGACTTCATAGATAACCGCCCGTTCATTGATCGTGGTGATGACGATATATCCTTTAGGTAGGCAAAAATCAATCATTCTTTTTAAAAAACTTTGAATATCTGATACATGTTCGATTGAATTTAAACTCGTGACCATACTAAATTGTCGGTCCAGCTTGGTTTCAAAAATATTTCCCTGAATAAATTCAATTCCGGATTTCGGGGGATTGGGTGAAAGATCCAAGCCGCTTAAATTTAGCTCCGGAAATTTGTGGTGAATATATTTTAGAAAATGTCCTTTTCCGCAGCCTAAATCAATCACCGATGCACAGGTTTGATCTCTTCTGATAAAATTTTCAATCAGCTTAAAATAATGAATGTTTGGGTGCTCATAGTAACTAAGATCATAATATTCCTCTCCGTAATTTTTAAAAGAATGTTCGGAATCGATACGGCTAAAAAAATGATCGCAGGTTGGGCAACGATGAAGGTTGACTTGTGAAAAAGATTCTTCTAACGGAGACGTTGAATGACAAACAGGGCAAGGGGCTTCTATTTCGGCATGGACTACCAAATTCATTTTCCTTTATATCTAAAAATTTTAAATGATAAGATTTGAAAAAGTACCAAAGAGCTCCTTGAATTCTAGAACATCAAGGTTTAGGTAACTTATTGTTTTTAAATTGAACCCTTCGACATCCCAAATCATTTTTTATCCGCGTTAGCAATCCAAATCTATTTTCAATGAAACCCTGTTCACTCTGTCAAAACGCTGATAGCGATTCAATTCGTGATGG
>CAYYNQ010000077.1:0-25936 GCA_964473105.1 uncultured Candidatus Sumerlaeota bacterium
CAGCCTGCACAAGAATCTTCGGGATTGTCAGCCCGATATGAATTACATGTGAACCCCGGAACTTCCGGACCGTGAGGAGATACCAGGTCCATGCATGGAGATTCAGCGGGAACAAATACGCCGCGGCTATATTCCAGTCACCCCACATCCCAAAATCATGATTCCAGAGAACCGGGACTGCCAGCGCCCCCGCCATGGCCGTACCGGTAAACCGCAGGAGCCAGGACTCGCGGATCCCCCACCCTATATCCGGGCGCATTTTCAAAAGGTAACAACTTGTCATCAGGGGGATTGCCAGAGGAGCCGCGACAAGCAGGCTTGAGAGCAGATCGGCTGCATGGAGCCAGGATAGCATGGAGTAGTGGATATACTGGATGACCGGGTCATAGGGGTCTGTCTTCCAGGGTACAAGTCGGATCGAATCGCCGCCACCTGTCATGGTCCCCAGTTGGCCCTGAAAATAATAGGGCAGGCATGCGACAATCAGCAGGGGGAGGACGATCAGGCAAGAGAACATCATGATATTGCTAGGCCTAATGATTCCGGCCAGGATCTCCCGCGGGACTTTACCGTTATGTGCCTTGTTTTCACCACAGAGAACCTCCCCGGCAAGCAGGACGAGTAGGGAGGGCAGGAGCACGACTGCGCCCATGTGGGCGAGCATGGCAGATACGAGTAACAACATTGAACAGCCAAGCCAAATCCTGCGCTGGCAGTGCTTCCTGAATATCAGGACCCGTGATGAACAGTAGAAGTAACATGTCAAAAAGGCTGTCATCAGGAACGTGGTCTCGATGTAGCCGAAAAACATGGCGATAGTTCCACTGAGGCCCAGTGCGCAAGACCCAAGTATCTTCTCGAGTTGGCCTTCAAAAACAGTCCCGGCGTAACGGATAATCCCAAAAACAAAAATTCCACCGGCCACGCAAATGGCAATCACCATGGACTCGACGGAACCGGGTTTGCCGCCGAGGAATTCAAAAAATACCCGGAAGGCCCTGAACCAGTGGAATGTCAGGATTTCGGTCTCGAAGACGCCTCCGGATGAAAATACATCAATGATCCCGACCGTGTCAGCGAACGTCCTGTTGATGGAATGCGGTATACGAAAGATGAAGAAAAATGCAATTGCTGCCATGGAAATGGCCGTTGTCTTTCCGAGTGGGATATTGGCGGGTAATTCTCCGGATTTCCCCCTGTATATTCCGTTCAGGAGACGTGGAAGAAAAAGACATAGGCAGATGATCAATGTGGTGCTTGCCAGTGAGATGTCCGGCAGGAAACGGAGTCCATCCCATGCCCAGAAAGTACGGTAGGCCACGGTCGTTTCCCATGCACGGTCAAGGGATACCGGGGTCTCGGATCCAGGTCTGTACAGCATATGGCGTGTGTAGTCCATGCCCGGGACAAGATAAAATGCCGTTGCCGCGATGACAATCAGTCCGGCCCAGGCCCGGAAGTACAATGCTGGTAGTTCGGGTTTCACTTTTTGCATCTAGAATATATTGATCTAAAAACATAAGGACAATAAAAATTGAATCCATGCAAGGATATTTCCGGTCTTTTCGAATTCGTGAATGTTCCCGGCGATCTTGAAACTGTCCTGAGGATGCAAGGATTTGATGGAAGGAATTTATTCGGCCCCTTCTTTTGTCAAGTGACCAGGAGTGATGCGTGAGAACATGAAATATATATCTGTTATGATGCCCAGATTCAAACCCATGAATTCTCCTGACGCCTTGCGGCAACAGAATGAGTCTGCTAGGCTGCGATCATATTGTTTTGTGGGGCCACCATGACTGTTGCATATATCAAGACAACCATTCAATCGATGCTGGTCATGCTCCTTGTTTTTTCTGGAGCGAAGACCATCAGGGCCGAGGCGGGTGGAGCAGGGGGCGGCAGCTGGCCGATAGGGGGGCAAAGGGGAACATCATTTGAGGTCGTCATTAGCGGCGGGGGCGGTGAAGCATCAGCGGTGTTGTTTGACTGTGATCAGCTCAGGGGACAAATCAGGATTGACGCCGGGGGGGGACATCCGGGACCACTTTTGGAGATAGAGTCCGGTCCGGATGTGCAGATCGGCGTACATTCATTCAGGCTTGTTTCCGGAAACGGCGTTTCCAAGGCGATTCCGGTCCAGATATATGACGAGCCCTCCATTCCTGAGGCCGATGAACCCCATGAGGTGCCGGGCCGTGCACAGGCGATAACCTGGCCCGCAATGGTCCAGGGTGCCGTCAGTGAAGACGGGGAGACGGATTTCTATGTCTTGGAAGTTCCCCGGGGTGAAGAACTGATATTTGAGCTGATCACCGACAATGGGCTGATTCCCGGTTACAATCCCAATTTCAGTGATTCGATCATGAACCTCTACGAGGCCCGGGGAAGCTGGTTTAATGACAAACGCCCTGTTTTACTGGATGTCATCGATGAATCGACAATCCTCTGGTGGCCGCCAAGACTGCCCGCACGGGGATATTCGATTCGCTTGCCACGGCTGGTTCATGAATTTACACAGGGTGGACTTTGCCTGATCGAGATAACCCACATGCAGGGAGTGGGTAACCCGGGGATGAACTATCTTTTGAGGATAAACAGGGCAAATCGATCGGCAACTGACGGGCAAATCGAATGGACCCCCCGTGAACTCCTGCACATTGATCCGCTGGACTGGGAAGAAAGGGAGTTCAGCCATGAGATTGAACCCGACTGGCTGAGGAATCTCCACGAGAGGTCATTCAGGACGGTGGACAATCCCGATGACAGCAAAGAAGCTGATGACGATAACCACAACAGGTCGCCCGAATGTTTCATGAGCAACCTCGCACCCGCCCAGCTGGAACGGGAACCCAACAATGAAATCGCACAGGCGATGAACATGAAGATCCCGCAGCTTGTTAAGGGTATCATTGATCAGGGAGGGGATATTGATCACTACAAGTTCAAGGTTGAAAAAAACCAGGCGGTTGCCTTCGAGTTGCGTACATCCCGTCTCAGGCATCCCTATTTCAGCCCCCGACTGGAAATCCTGGACCAGGACGGGACACGGATAATTGATAATATTTACAGGAAGGTGGCGGGGGATGGAGATGACTGGGTTAAGTCTGTCGAGCCGAAAACCATTTACACCTTCGAAAAAGCTGGTGAATACAGGGCCAAGATCCAGGATCTGAGCCAGCGGAGGGGCGGGGTTAATTATGCCTATCAGTTTCTGATTCGGCCGCAGATTCCCCATGCAGGTCAGGTTGCTGTCAGACATATTGGTTATCGTGGCACACGTTTTCGTGAGGAGGTGATCAACCTGAAGCCGGGTGCGACGAGGCGATACCACGTGGTTTATGACCAGGAGGAAGGTTTCAACGGGGACCTGGCCATACGGTTCGAGAACCTGCCCCGGGGCGTGGATGTCCTGCCATTGACCTCTGTCGATCCGGATGTATCGGCGATCGGGCAGGTCTATGAGTTCAGAGGTGAAGTTGACAAGGAAATGTACATGCCGATGGGCAGGCAGGTTGATACAGTCCTTTTTTCCGTCAGCCCGGATGCATCCACAACAATGACATTACCCCAAAAGGTGAATTTGATTGCCATGCCGGTCATGGGAGACAGGATGGGGATTCCATTCCTCGCACAGGAAATCCAGATGATGGTTATCAAATGAGGTAAGTTTCGCAACTGAAAGAAACCATGTCAGCAGGGTCTAATGGATGGGAGCAAGAGGGATGAAAATATTCATGGGGGCAAGGACACCGGAAGTTGAGTTTTTCACCCAAACTAGGGGTCTGGTTGATGTCGCTCCACCCGTACCCGCGGCGCATTGTATTCCTGACTGGTTCAGGAGGGCGAATCCGGTCACTCCGGGTGGAGGGAACGATCCGGGGATGAAGTTAAGAGGGGTCAATACTGATGTTGGCCGGTGCCCGGGATTGCTGGATATGATGGGTAAGGGGTTCATTATTCCACTGTGGTGTGATTACCGGGTTAGCGTCGCTGCAGATGGTACTGTCAACTGGATCGCTCCAGATGGGATATTCAAGCTTGCATCACATCCCTTTGAACAGTTGAAGGGAATGCCGCAAAAACATGAATACCCGGCGTTGAAGTTTATCAATCCCTGGTTTGTGCGGACTCCATCCGGTTATTCGTGCATGTTCACAGCCCCCTATTACCAGTTTGAGTCCCGGTTCAGCGTTCTGCCGGGGATCGTGGATACCGATAATTATCACAACGCCCACCTGCCTACCCTGCTGAACATCGACCCGGGTGAGGAGATCCTGATCGAGAGGGGTACACCACTGGTCCAGGTCATCCCGATCAGGCGTGAAAAGATAAACATTGTCTCGAGGGAAGCCACAGCGGAGGATGACTCGGCGATTGCCCGTTTTCAACTGGGCGTACGTTCGACATTCAGTAGCGATTACCGGAACAACAGGACAGGGGATGACAAGGTATAAGCTGAATGAAGACGCCTGAAACACAATGGATTCAAAAGGGAGGATTGGGGTCGATCCCGGTTTCCGTGGCTGTGGTAATGTTACTGCTGATCATTTCGTTCCAAGCCCATCCCCGGGCTCAGGAACAGGGCCCGGAAATGATCATGGAAATGGAAGAATTGTCACGGATTTCCGACGAACGTCTGGAATCAAGCCGGGAATTATTTGAGGATAAATGTTCGGCTTGTCATGAGGACGATGGGAATTCGGAGGAGCAGGAACTGAACCTGGTCGATCCCATCTGGTCCCACGGCAGCAGTCTGGCCGACATTCGACACACGATTGCGGAAGGTGTGCCGGGGACCAAGATGAAACCCATGAAGGGCCACCTGAAATCCGATCAGATTGCGAATTTGGCACTTTACGTGAAGTGGTTGGGCATGCAGAGTCGGATGCTTGAGTGCGTCTTGGATGAAGATCCAACGTCCAATGAGATGAGCTTTCCCGCTGAAATTGCACCAAAGCCAGCCATGGTCACCCCCCCTGTTGAAAACCTGACCGGATTGCGCCTTGTTCCATCAAAAGCCCTGTTGTGGGGGGAGAATGCACGCCAGCAGTTCGTGGTAATCGGAAATTACCGTGACGGAGTGGAAAGGGATGTCACCGATTCCTGCCGGTTTAGGATCATGGATGGAGAAAGTGCACATCTGGAGAGTGAAGGCATGGTGCGGGCACTCGTTGATGGAAAAACTTTCCTGAAAGCAGAATACGGAGCCCTGAAAACTGAAGCACAGATCACGATCAAGCGTTCATCCACCCCCCACCCGTTCAGTTTCGAAAGACGGATAGGGGGCATCCTGACCAAACGGGGGTGTAATCTCAGCACCTGTCATGGCGGCGTCAAGGGCCGCGGTGGATTCAAATTATCAATCAACGTCCTCTATCCCGAGGAGGATTACGACTGGATTGTACGCGGTGGTGGATATCAGGTCCTGAGTCCGGAGTCTGGGGGAGAACGTATTCCCCGTATCCATCTCCAGGACCCCGGCCAGAGTCTGCTTCTGCTGAAGCCGACGTATCAGGTTGAACATGAGGGAGGCAAACGTCTTCAGCAGGACTCGGGGGATTACCGAGATATCTTGGAATGGATCCGGGCGGGGGCATCATATGATGCCCCCGGGGCCGACGGGTTGAGGATCCAGAGTCTTGATGTTTATCCCTCGCAGGCGGTCCTGTGGTTGAGGGACAGGCATCGACTGATTGTGATGGCCCGACTGGCCAATGGCAGGGAGGAGGATGTCACCGGACAGGTCAAATTCAGGTCTGGAAACCCGGACATCCTGAAAGTGAGTGACGAAGGGCATGTCCATGCCCGGTCAACGGGTGAGTCGACGATCATAATCAGCGCAGCGGGGGCATGGACGTCCGCACGATTTTCCGTCATTGACAGGACGGTCAAGGACTATCCTCAAATTCCCAGAGTTAACATGATTGATGATCATGTCTTTGAAAAACTCAAAAAGATCCATGTGATTCCCTCAGAGTTGTCCAGTGATGGAGAATTCCTGCGACGTGTCTGTCTGGACTTGACCGGCACACTTCCTCCACCACGTCGTGTACGTGAATTCCTGGCTGACAGGGATCCCGCAAAACGGGAGAAACTCATCGATATCCTGCTCGAGACACCGGAATACGTCGATTACTGGACGTTGCGTTTCTCGGATTTGTTTCGGGTCGGTCCCGGCACCGCCCTGAACGAGGTGTATCATTACTGGTCATGGATTCGGGAATGTATCAGGCGGAATACTCCCTATGATCAGATCGCCCGAGACCGGATCGCGGCAGAGGGATACGGCTATGGGCCATCGCGGTACTACGGGGCGATGGACAAGAATACGACAATGCACCGTGCCATGGCTGAGACCGTACGGGTGTTCATGGGCCGTCGGCTGGACTGCGCCGAGTGTCATAATCATCCGTGGGAAACCTGGTCCCAGGATCAGTTCTGGGGGCTGGCCGCCTTTTACGCACGGTTGACGACAACAGACTGGACCAATGACCGGATGGTCTATGATGACCCTGAGGGGCAGGCTGTTGATTGGGGCGAAAAAGGTGAGGAGAATCTGGAATTTGTCAAGGCCATGCAGCCGCGTTCGGGTAGGGAGATGCAGCCGACATTCCCTGATGGTATGGTTCTGCCAGAGGGAGATCGTGGTGATCCGCGCATGCATTTGGCGGGATGGATCACGGAGCACCCGAATTTTTCCGAGTCCATAGTCAACCGTATCTGGAGTTTTTTCTTCGGGAAAGGGATCGTCGATCCGGTTGATGACTTCAGTTCCAGAAACCTCGCGACTCATCCCGCCCTGCTCAGGGAACTCGCCCGGGACTTCAGGAAAAATGGTCATGACCTGAAACATCTGATGAGACGGATCACCCGCTCCAGGACATATCAGCTGTCGAGTATACCCAACCCGATGAACAGGACTGACAAACTCAATTATTCACACTCGCTGCCCCGTGCAATGAAATCCGAGGTCTTGCTTGACGCGATTTCAGCGGTTACGGGTGTTGCACCGCTATTTGACAGGACTTCCAGCTCGGGGGGCGGAGGTATTATGCCCCTTGGAACCCGCGCGGTTGAATTGATGGATCCGTCACGCTGGCCATCCCAGTTTATGGAGGCATACGGCCGGAATTTCCGTTCAAACCTTCCCGAAGCACAGGATGACGCCCCAAAACTCGCCCAAGCCCTTCACCTTTTGGTCGGGAACACCTATATTGAACAGTTGACGGGAGAGGGCGGTCGCATCGATCGCCTCGTGGAAAATCATTCAGACAATCCTGAAATTATCGAGGAATTCTACCTTGCGGCCTTGGCCCGTTATCCCGACAAGGAGGAACTAGATGGATTGAACAGCATGCTGAAAAAACGTTCGCCTATCGTGGCCGAGCAGTTCTTCAACCAAAATAAAATTAGGCGGGAAGCCCTTCAGGATCTCTTATGGGCGTTGATCAGCTGCCGGGAATTCGTTTACATACACTAGGGGGTCGGCAGGTCTGGCGATGCCGACAGAAATTTGGGGTATCAGGGGGTAATCATGAAGAGTACGGGACATGAAAACTGTACGGGAGGTCATTTCGGCAGGCGTGATTTCCTTCGAGTTGGTTCTTTGTCTTTTCTAGGTATCAACCTCGGACAGTTCCTGAAGTTGAGGAATGTATATTCCTCTCCTGCACTGGACAAACAGGCCAAGGCCCAGGCCTGCATCCTCGTATGGCTTGATGGTGGAGCGAGCCAGATGGACACCTTTGACCCCAAGCCAAGCAGTAATTTCAGGCCGATCACTACCGATGTGCCGGGTATCCAGGTTTCCGAGTTGTTTCCGAACATGGCGAAGATCATGAACAAGTGTGCCGTTATTCGATCGATGCACACCGAGGAAAATGATCATGGAGCCGGCACCCACAATGTTGCAACCGGACACAGGCCGAACCCGGCGATGAAATTCCCGGGTTTAGGATCCATGATTACCCATGAATTGGGTGCACGTAACGAGATCCCCGCACACGTCATGGTGCCAGCGATGCCCAAGGGCAGGACTTATGATGAATATTTCAAGGCCCAGTTTCTCGGTCCGACAGCCGAGCCACTCATCCTCCCCCGGCCCGGGGGAGTCCTTGGTGTCAAGGAAGGCGAGGAAGTCCGATATGAAATCCCTGATCTCAGCCTGCCGAAATCACCGGGTCGAGAGAGGATCGAGGACCGGCGTGAATTCCTCAATTTCGTGGATGGGTTTTATCGGCGCAAGGTCGAGACAGCAGAATTCAGGCAAATGGACCATTATACCGAGCAGGCTTGGAACATGATCCTGTCACCGGATGTCCAGAAGGCTTTCGATCTTTCAGGGGAATCGGACAAGACTCATGAAGCCTATGGCCGGGATGCCATTGGCCAGAGCATGTTGCTGGCCCGACGCCTGGTTGAACATGGAAGCCGTTTTGTCACGGCGGCGGGGTATGCCGGTCAGGCCTGGGATGCCCATGATGATGGGGACAAACAATATCGTGAGAAGCTCGGCCCAACCCTGGACAAGTCACTGCCTGTCCTGATTAATGATCTCGACGAGAGGGGTCTGCTTGACTCGACCATCGTGATCGTGATGGGTGAATTTGGACGTACGGCCGACATCAATCTTGGGGGCGGGCGGGATCACTGGCCCGAGTGCTGGTCGGTCCTGCTTGCAGGCGGCGGGATCCGTGGGGGACAGGTTTACGGAGCGAGCAATGAAACAGGGGCCTATGTATCGGATAAAATGGTGTCGATGGGGGACCTGTTTGCAACGATATACAAGGCCATGGGAATTGACTGGACCAAGGAGATCATGCATCCGGTTGGTCGGCCGATCAAGATCGCCAACTCTTTTGATGACCAGACCGGTCAACCGATCAACGCGCTGCTTTGACAGCACGTGTTCATCATTCACCCGTCCCCGGGTTTAGTGAACGTGTCCCCGTCGTTCGTGGATGTGAGCAGTCATGGCCATGTCCGGTGTGGTACGCCCCGGATTTGCCCGGAAGATATCCGCGTCAGAGCCATCATGAGTCAGGGGCTGAGTCCCGTCTGATTAATGTTGCACCTTCCACCCGGATTATGTTTTGTGAAAAATCGGGACGACAGAAGATTGTGAGAAACGGTAGATTCGGTCTGGTTTGGACCATTTCAGGATTCGACTGATGCAAACAAGTCGGACATCATATATTTATCTCGTTTCATTCGTGGCCGCATTCGGCGGTTTTGTGTTTGGCTATGATCTTGTCATCATTGCCGGTGCCAACACAATCCTGAGGGATCAGTTCAATCTTTCTGAGAGAGCGTTTGGTTTTGCAACCGCCAGCGCCGACCTGGGGTGTATTGCGGGACCCCTGCTGGGTGCATGGCTGTGTGATCGGATCGGGCGCAAGATGACGCTTGTCTTCGCCGGCCTGTTGTTCGCCCTCAGTGCCATTGGCACAGCCCTGCCCAGGGAGATGTTCACATTCAATGTATTCCGGGTAATTGGTGGTGTCGGGATGGGAATCTGCTCCATCGCCTCGCCCATGTATATCGTTGAGATCGCCCCCGCGCACATCCGTGGGAGACTCGGACTGATGTTTCAGCTTGCGGTCTGTGTCGGCGCCCTGATGTCCGTGGTTGTCGCCTGGCAATTGGCAGAGCGACTTCCGGCGGAGTCAAGCTGGCGCCTGATGTTTGCCTCGGAAATTCCTGCCGTATTGGGTTTCCTTGCATGCTTGTCACTTGTCCCGAGAAGCCCCCGCTGGCTGGCCGGCAGGAACAGGTATGCCGAAGCCTTGCAGGTTCTTAGCCGAATAGGGGGTCCGGAGAAGGCCCGGTTCGAGCTTGAGGAGATCAGGAACTCGATCCGTTCAGAAAGTGGAACATTTTCGGAACTGTTCCTCCCCGGCATGCGCATGGTGCTTTTTATCGGGATTATGCTTGGTCTGTTTTGCAATCTGACCGGCTGGTCGGGTATCGCTCGGTTTCTGCCGGACATGTTCCAAAAGGCCGGTTATGAGATGATCAGTGAATCCATACGGCAATCCGTCCAGATCTTTCTCGGGATTATCCTCCTGACCCTGATCTCGATCTGGCTGGTTGACCGGGTCGGGCGCCGGGCGCGCTGGAATGGAGCAACCCTCGCTAATGCGCTCATCCTGGTCGTGACCGGACTGGTCTTCCATTATCAGGTCAAGGGAGGCTGGATTGTCTTCATGGTGTTCATGGTTGCAGTTCCACACGCTATGGCAACGGCACCACTTCCCTGGCTGATGATGTCAGAGATATTCCCAACACGGATCCGGGCCAGGGCGGTCGCGATCTGTACAACATTTCTCTGGATTGCATCATTCCTTGCCCCCCAGATCTATCCCATTGTGGGTGCTTATTCCGAGCGTACCATAGGCAGCATGGGCTTGGTCTTCTGGGTTTTTGCGGGTTTTTGCATCATGGCACTGCTCTTTGGCTTGAGGATCCTGCCCGAAACGAAAGGCCGAAGACTGGAGCAGATTACGGAGCAGTTGCAGGGGAATGGATAAGGGAAATTCCCCGATTAAGCCAAAGGATCGGGATAGCCCGACCTTTGTCTGCGCCAGGGGCATTTTAATCAATGGGTCTGTCTTGATGTGGTGTTATGATGGAGAATCCAATGAGGTGGCCCGAAAGGCGCCCAAATTTTCGACGGGATTTCACAAAGGTTCGAGTATTCCAATTCAGAAAGGATCCAGGAGATGAGAATCAGGAAAGAAGTCACAGTCAGGGATCTGTTCACCATGGCCCTGTTGATTTTGGTGGTGTCGCCTTTATATTCAAATGAAGAAGACGAGCTCGCGAAGAAAGGGGAGAAGGATCACGTGGGACAAAATGAACACCCGATTTATCGTCATAAGATGAAGAAAATCAACGGTGAATCCAGGAGCCTTGGACATTACAAGGGCAAAGTGATGCTGGTTGTCAATGTGGCTTCCAAATGTGGCCTGACACCCCAGTATCACCAATTGGTCAAGCTGGACGAAAAATACAGGGACGAGGGGCTGGCGATACTTGGTTTCCCAGCAAATAATTTCGGAAGCCAGGAGCCCGGAAGTAATGGGGAGATCAGGGAATTCTGCAGTGCCAATTACGGTGTCAGGTTCGACATGTTCGAGAAGGTCAGCGTCATGGGCGAGGATATCCATCCATTATTCAGGGAGCTGACCTCAAGGGAGAATGACGCTGAGTACGGGGGTGAGATCAAGTGGAATTTCACGAAATTCCTAGCCGATCGTGACGGGAAGGTCGTAGCTCGATTCGAGCCGCAGACAAAACCGGATGACCCCGAGGTTATCAAGGCTATCGAGAAGGCATTAAGGTGAATACAGGCTCATTGCCCGGAAGTGATTCGTCCTGCGGGAAGATGACTTTCGCTGACGTTACAGAACACACCCACGGTCAAAATCCTCTGGAGATTCGATTCGGCTTCACCCGGGGGGGCAGATTACATTGTGTCATACCTAGATGGATGAAATGTATCAACCCAAGCCTGATGGCAGACGTCAGGATGACCGGATAATGAGCATCCAGCACCTGATTAATATCTTGATATTCATCAATGCGGTCACCGCCCCCCCTACCCAGGGGACCAGCGTGGAATATTATGATGAGAGCAATAATTTCCATATCGCCGATTCCGAACTCGGTTTTTATCACAAGACCGATATCTCACTCATTCGTCGGACGGCCGTCCTAGAGACAGAGATACACCTTGATTCGCGGGGAGCCCGTGTCAGTCAGGCCGCTGAACCGCCTGTTTCAAGGATCGACCTGCTTGCTGTTGGGGGCTCGCAGACCTTTGGTCCCGGTGTCGACAACCGGCAAACGTTTGCCCTGCAAATCGCATCGCGACTCGGGGTGTCAGCGAGAAACTTTGGCGTCGGCGGCCAGGGTGGGGTGGAGTCCTTGATCCTCCTCAAGCGGAACATTGACCTTGACCCGAAGGTCGTAGTTTACGGATTCTGGGAGGATCACTTCAAACGCAATGTCAGGATTTGCATGGCCAGACGTGGCCCGGTCTGTCAGGAGGTTCCAGCTGTCTGTTTTGACGATATGGACAGGCCGTATATCCGTTACCCCGCCGATGCCGCCGGTTGTTTCAACCGGGTCCGTCGCTGGGACCTGGAGACCGCGAATAACAGTCCATACAGGACCCTCCGGACTGATTTGAAATGGACTACCCATCAGTGGGCGCGCGACCTGAGCAGGGCACTGGGTTCAACAGTCCATTCCGATCCCACGGATGAGCTTATGATGAAACGTGTGGCGTTGTATGTGATGCGGGAAATGAAAAAACTGGCCGAGGCAGCCGGAGCGAAACTGGTCGTCGTTTATATTCCACTTTATTTTTCAGACTATGTTGAGCCGATGCCGGAAGACCTGGCTGCATCAACCGAGGAGGCCGGAATTATCATGGTTGATATGGCGGGCCGTTTCAATGAATTCAAGCGCCAAGGTATTGGAATACCCATCCCCGGTGACGGCCATCTTAATGCGGGAGCCCATGCGGCGATCGGTGAGGAGGTCTACCGGGAACTGATCCTGGCCGGTGAGTTTGGAGGGTGAATAGAAGAGGATGGATCAAAGAGGATGTTCAGTCGCGGACCGGTATCGTCCCCGGGGAAGGCTGGAACAACCGTTCGGCTTGCAGGTGCCTCCCGATGAGCACGGACACCTCCTCGCTCGGATGCCAGTGATCACCCCTGCTCTGCTGGATGTTGATTCCCTCGCGTGCGGCGTCCTCCATGACATCAAATAAATCGAAATACCTGATTTCCAGATTGTCTAGGATTCCGATAATTGTGGTCCTGTCGCGTTTTTCGGACTGACTCCATCCAGAACATGGCTTGAAGTAGGGCAGGACCAGGACGCTCAACCTGACTTTTTCAGCCAGTAACAAATCCCTCAATTCCCGCAGGCTTTCATGCACCTCCCGTTTGATCGAGTCTCTTCCTTTTCCGTCGCGATCCAGTAGCCGTCCTGACAAAAACCTGTAGACATAACTCTGCCTGAACAACCAGGGGTTGATACTAGCTAGGCGGGTATTCGGCGCATAAACGACAATCTGATTACCTTGGTAGAATGATACCGGGGTTGTTTCAAAATCATTGAGATGAAAGGTCAGGATGACATGGTCGGGGCGGACCATGAAGTTGTATTTCTTATAATAACGGACCTCCTGGACCGTGTTGAAGGATTCAACACCCGCATTCCAGTACTCGTAACCCTCCTCGCCGTGAAGCCGCCTTAATTTGTCGATAATCTTCCCCCCCTGGGTGACGGAATCCCCGATGAAAAGCAATCGTGTCACGCCATCCCTTTTTTTCATGGCATAGGTATTTGTCTTCGTGCCGTATTGATTGTAGAATTTATTTCCAAGGATGGGTCGGAACCCGAAATCCGGATCCAGGGTAAAGAGGTTCCTGAGGTCGTAGGGATTGTTGCGCATATCAAGCAGTTCGGTTGCTGCGCCGAAAGCTGACCATGGATGAAGGTGTCTGAGGACGATCTCGGCCGTCAAGAGGGAAGCAAGGATCGAAACAAAAGAAATCAGAAACCGAAGGAGGATTTTTTTTCTGAAAATGTTTTTATTTGGCTGGATATTTGCGTTTGTCATGTATGGCCCTGTAGGCGTGTCAAGTGGACGCTGCCAAATATTGGAGCCCTGTTTCCCGGCCCGCAACTTTAAAGTTTCCTGATATGCAATATTCTTTTTCCCTTGACGGATACTCCATGTCAATGGCCCCATGGATATCAATCAAAAATTCCCAGGGTTCCCGGCACGTGATGGTATCAGGAAAAGTACGGCGTCATGTCATATTGCAAAGACAGAATGAAAAAAGTTTATCCAGGACAGGATCGATGGTTCTTTGGTTGGCGTTTATGTCGGGTCCCCGGGACCGGGGGCGTGAGGCAACGGCGAATCATGATGGTCGCGATGGTGACCTTCCTGCTCCTTTGGGATGTCGCTCCGTTATCGGCCGCGGATCACGGTCAGGATTTGATACAAATACCTGTCTGGTCCGGGAGAATTATTGCCGAATATGAAGACCTGAAGCTGTTTGAGGATGAGTTTTATCTGCGACTCAACCGGAAAGTGCGCCAGAAGGGGATCCGGAGTATCGAACGTTGCCGGGCTGAGGGAATTCCGGATGAGATCATCAAGGATTTGTTACGCAGGAAGTATGTGATGCGAGAGGCGAAAGCTCATGGGTCTGACTCGGACCCGGTGTTCCAGAGATACCTCTATGATTATGCCAGGGATTATTACTATGCACGAGAGGTCTATCTTCTGGACAGGTCGACATTCCCACCCTACGAGCCGATTGACAAAAGCCCGGTGAAGGATTCGGAGATGCGTGAGATGTTCGAGTCATTCTGCTTCGAAACCCGGAAAAATCAGAAAATTCGTATCCACTACATCTTCCAGCCTAAGGTCACCGGTAACGGGGATGATAAACAGCCCGGCTACAGAAAGCTCGAGCGGGCATTGTTTCGTCTTGAGGCCGGCGAAGATTTCGTGAATGTCATGATGGATGCCACCGGCTCGAGCGAGCCGAAAACGGAACCCCTTGAGTTGACAAGGGGCGGGGGCAATACCCGTGCGTTGATGGAAGTGGTTGAACAGATGCGGCCTGGTGAAATTTCGGGAATTCTGGATACATCAATGGGGTATTATATACTCTATGTGCTTCCCGGCCAGTTCTGGACGGACCTGTCAACCTACGAAATTGTGCAGACGGATCCCGAAAGCCGCGGTCAACTGGAGAAATTCGTTCTGAGCAAACGTCCCCAGATTGATCCACTATCGTCTTACCTTGATTCTCTGGGCGACCACCATGGGAATGATTATGAGCAAATGGATATATCCCGGTATGAGTTGACAACCGATGTCCCTGACGGCGCTATCCTGGTGCGGCTGAGAGACCGGCAGTGGTCCTATAGGGCCGTCAAAAAGGTGATGCATTATATGGGTAAGGATGAAGTTGGATTTTTGAATATACAGGTTCGGGAATTACGGCGGATTATGCTGATGTCCGACAAGGTTTATTCAGGGGAATATCAAATGAACGCAGAGCAACATTTGGGGTGGCTTGATGTTGAATATGATCAGCATGGGGTCTGGCTCATGCGTTATATCGCTGACATGCTGATGGATCAGCAGCAGATCCCGGAGCAGGACCGTGCCGATAATTCTATCCGTTCACATTTCACGATGGACGCACTTGACCTGCTAGCTGAGCAAGCTGAAGAAATCAGGGCAAAGGCGAAGGTTCATCTCGATCTGGAGGCCCTGGATCTGGATCGAATGGATTGGCCGTCCCCGAAATTTGAAGGGCCCATCACTCCCTGAACTGTCCTGAGATCAGGAATTAAATCGTCATAATATTATCGAGCCGTCGGGATAATATTAAAGTATGATATTGATAATATTATATATATGCATCCATAATCCCCAAAGAGATCAACCCCGCTGCAGGGGTCGGATATTTATTCGTGGCCTTCGATATAAAGGTCTGAAATATTGACAAGTCTTGCCTCATCAGGTTAGTTTTAACAGTAAATTACATATACATTTATAGCGAATTACATATACATTTATAGCGAACCACAGTCATGTGGGAACTCGTATAGAAGTTTCTTTAAGGGAGGATTAAGGACATGAAATGTCGGGTTATGATTTCAATTGCACTTCTGTGCGTGATGACAATGGCGCTCGGTGGCAAGGCCGGTGCCGCGATTTATGAGCAGCGATTTGACGGGGCGGCCGATATTACGACCTACACGGACTGGGATTTCGGCTCCAACAATGGAGGTGCAGCTTCCTTTACGCAGGTCATAGGAGAGAAATTTGCCAATGTGGCAGATCCCGGGACTGGCGATCTTGCAGTCCTTTATGGGTGTGACGGTTTTCCAACAGTTGCCCAAGGTTCCGGAAATCATGGCGACCAGGTCAGGGTTCAGTACAACGCTGTGATTACCCGTGGCAACGGGATGTCTGTCCAGGCCACTTACTGGGGCGACACCGCCAATGCCTGGGGTGGTCATGGTGGTGGAACGCCAAGGACATTCCCCCATGGGTTCGGTTTTCATGGCCCCCTTCACCATCAGACCGGTCAGCCTGCGGGCCTGCCGACCCTTAACAAGAAGGTCAATGATACAGTTCATAACGGGTTCAACGGACATAATGGTTATGCCTTTGCCCCGAACTTCCGCTTTTCGGAGAACGGCCAGGACGAGGTTGCGGATGCGAATGGTGACCGCGGCCATAGAAACGGTTGCGGCCCTGCGAATGGTGTGGTTCCGGATTCGACTTTATGGAATGCCATGGTTGCTTCGAGCAACAAGGCCAACGGGGTTGTCGTGCGTGTGGAGCTCGGTGACACGGCCGGTTTCAAGCCGACGTATTCGACCGACGGAGGAGCCTCATTTAATGACGTCCTGACACTCGCAGGTGCCGGCCCACAGGTGACTTGTGGCGCAAGTCCTGTCCAGGGCGTTGCCCAGACCGGTGGTGAGGTCTATGACACACGCGTTCCCGGGGGGCTGGGCCCACGTTCAACCAACCTGGAGGGTGAGCACACCGCGGGTGGCGCGGATTACGATGGCGTTGCCTATCAGCCGCCTCCGTGCACGCATACCGAACTCTATTTTGGTGCTGGCGCCGGATACGGCAATGCAACGGGTGGAGTGTGGTTTGATGACATCGTCATTTTTGATAATACCAACCCGGTTCCTGTCGAGTTGAGTGGTTTCAAAATTGACTGATCCAAGGCCGGTTCAATTGAACAGCCCTGCGGGCAGTTCTTTGAGCAAGGTATTCTGTGTATGTGTGTAACCCTGCCGCCTGTACGTTGTGCCGGCGGCAGGGTTCTATCTACACATCCGGAGCATTGGGTTTATCCTGCCCGTCTTTTGCCCGAAAGGTGTGAGAATGACCCGGAAATCAACAATGGCAAAATTATGCAGGGCCTTTACGCTGATCGAACTGCTCATGGTGGTCGCGATCATAGCCATCTTGGCGGCGATCGCCGTGCCCAATTTCCTCGAGGCCCGCACCCGCTCCAAGGTCTCCAGGGTCTATGCCGACATGAGGACGATCGCCAATGCGATACGTATGTATGAGGTGGATTGGAACGATACGCTTCACCAGTGGCACACCGAATGGGTCCTGGGCTTCGGCACCCATCGGTATGGCGGCGGCGGAGTTTTGTATAAGGAAGGGGCCAATAATGCCGCCCTCCTGGGATGGCGCCTGACTACACCCATTGAATATTTGTCATCGATCCCCCTCGATATCTGCCATTTCTGGAGCAGAACGTTTAATCCTGAAGGGGTACCCATCAGCTATATCCTGACATCCCAGAAGATGGGTCAGGAACCGCTCAAGGATACGGCCGGGTTCCCATATAATTGGGCCCTGAGTGGTGCCGGGCCCGATGGCCTGTGGAGATCTGAAACAATGGGGATCATCGGCACAGGTATGCCCCATACGCTCGATTCATGGTATGACCCGACCAACGGGACCATCAGCGGCGGAGATATCAACTACTGGGATCTTTTTGGATTCCAGGGGGGGGAATATTAACGGGGACCCTTGGGGTTGACCATGTCCGGTGGGATGTCACATTATCCGGATGGTCGCATGTAATCTGGCCATAAATGGGGTGAACCATGAGGTTGCTTTGAGATATTATGAAGGCATGATAGTTTAAATTTAATATAGTCAGGCAAAGGAGTTCTGCGAATGTACGGAAGAACAAATATGTTGATGTTTATGCTTGTCGGGGTCCTGACTTTCATGATTGTGGGAAACGGATATGTGGTTGCCCAGGATGTCATCGTCTATGCGGAGGATTTCGAAAGTGGTCCCGGGATTGCCAATTATCCGGATTGGGAGATCGGGGCCGGAAACGGTGAGGGCCCTGAGTCAATCACCCAGGTGATCGGCGAGAAGGTTGCCGAGGTGGTGGATGACGGCACAGGGAACTACGCGATCCTGGTCGGAACGCGGGCTGGACCATTCGGGGATCAGATTCGGGTACAGAATAAGACCCCGTTCGAGAGGGGCGACGACCTGATGGTCGAGTTCAAGTTATGGGGCGACAGCAGCCATTCATGGGGAGGCCCGACGTTTCCGGCGGGTCGCGGAATTGCGGGACCATGGCACTCCCAGCCCGGAATGCCCAATAATAAACCTGATCGGAACAAGAAAGTGAACGACACGGTAGAGGCGGGAGTGAACTGGTGGCACGGCGCCTGGAATAGCGCGAGGTGGGAGGAAAATGGCCTGAGGGATGACCCGGACCTAGATCCCGAGGATAACCTCCCTGCTGGACACGGAACGGTTTCCGGACCAGTTGCGGACGACAACTGGCAGAGCGCACTCCATAGTGCGACGTCCAAGGACAACTGCCTGACAATCAGGGTGCACCTTGGCAACCTCCCCCCGACAGGTACAGGCGGTGGATTCTTCGAGTATTCCACCGATGGGGTTAATTTCAGCGGACTTCGATCCAAGGGAGGACCGCTCGGTGGTGGAGACGGTGCTCTTGCCGACGTCCTGCTTGATTCGAGAGCCCCCGGTTATGATCCCCCACCGAATGATTTGGACCAGGACGGCAACGGGGTTGGCCACAAGCAGATCCCCGGGACGGCGAGTCCCTGTTACATCGCATTTGGTGCGGGGAGTGGAGCCCAGACGGGCTCACACTTCTACGACGACTTTGTCATCACAACCCAACTGCCCCCGCCGAATCAATCCAGGCAATGGATGATATACAATTGATCGGATTGAAATATCAGCCGGTTCGGGATTGATGGAGACCCCTTACGAGCACGAGGTGGTAAAGGCGGGAATGATCCCGGCGGTGGGGTGTTTCTTGACTCCTACAACCCCTCCTATTATCATCCGCCACCCAAAGATCATGATGGTAACGATGACGGTGTAGGTGGCCGGCAGCCCCCCTCGACAGCGAACCCGCTTTATTTGGCATTCGAAGCCGGCCGTAATTTGGCCGGTGCTTGTATATCGATGATATTGTCGTGGAAAGAGACAAATGACATCATGAGGTGATCGTATTTCCATCTCGGTCATATGGAGATGTCCCAAAATAATGACTGGTTCCGGAACGGGGATGAATATGCTGATAAACATAAATTCCATAAAAAACAAACATGTTGTGTTTCGTGCCCTCGGATTTTCAGGGTGTTTCGTCCTGTTGTTACAGTCCGGTGCAATAAATGTTTGTGCAAAGCCGAAAAAGGACATCCGGGAACTGACCAGTCATTTCAATGAACCCGGAGACCATGACCATTGGAAATTTACTGATACCCCCGGAACCAGTGTCTCATTTCATGCTCACCCTGGTCTTGCGATGATTCGCCTGCCCCGGGAATATCAGGAGGTCAGGGGGACACTCAATCAACCGATAGTGCTGTCGGATTATTCCCCGGGTTGGGAGTGCGAGATTGAATGTGTTCATGAATTTATAACGGGAGGCGGACAATCGGACGCGGCCATAGGGTTGAACCTTATGGTGACATTCTCGGATCCATCCACATGGCCGGAAGACCGCTCACAGCCGCCTCCTGATGCACGTTCATTCCAGATATTCAACGTTCAGCTTGGGTTTCGCGGTCCCGATAAAAAAGCCCTTATCTGGGGGCAGGGGGACCTCGATCCCTCCGGGGCGGCCAGCGGCGACTGGGGATTTCCGACATATGATGTCGGGGACGGACAGCACGACGGGGGAGCAGCCAAATCGGCAACCTATTTCGTGGCACGTGTGGAAAGTCCGACACGTGTGGCCATCGGTGTCCGATTTGAGCAGTTCACGGCGTTTTCATATCGTATAATCGATGTTTCCCAATGGGGTAGGATCACCGGGGTCTGGGAAATCGGCCCGATCGTCGCATCGACGGCGTTGTTGAAGAGCCAGTGGCCTGATACGGGACGGACTGAACATACCCCGATCCACCCGACCCGGGCTTATTTCGGGTTTTGTGATTTTCGCTACCCCCATATCCCCGACTTTGTACCTGCGATCGAGTATCTGTCAGAGGATTTCAATATCCCCGGGTTCATTGGGCCGTGGCAGGTGGAGTTTCATGGAACCTATTATGAAACATGGTCGAATCCGGGTTACCTGACCTTTACGATGCGCGGGATTCAGAGCGCTCCCGGCGGAGGAGGCGGCAATTTCCGGTTTTCCCACTATCCGCCCCCCTATGAGATCGAAACCTGTTTCATTGCGCCCGACGACACGATCCCATGGAATTTCCTGATGAACTTCACGGTTTATACCTCGGAGGAAGGACATCAGGGACCTGATCCCCGGGGTGCGAATCTGAATCCGGACGGAATGGGTCAGCCACCGTGGTGGTGGGTTCCTGGAGTCAAAAATGTACCCGGGAAGGGTCATGTTGCAGGAAACCTGTTTGGGGGGGAAAGCAATGTGACCCTGGATTCTGATGGCCGTTGGAATGGTAGGGGCATGGGACCAAGGTTCCCCGATGGCATCCCGGAATCGATCCTTTCACACAAACCCCTCTACATGATGCTTCGTGTATTGGAGGAAGGGGATCTGCAGATGGGCTTCAGGGCGGATCCCGAAGATGAGTGGTATCTTTCGCCTGTCTGGAAGCCACCCGTCAAGATCAGGGCCTTCGGCCAGCATGCATTCGGCCCGTTTAACTATCCCGGTATGCCGGATTATCATCAACTGTTGATAGACTACTGGCATTATCGCGAAGGAATTTCCGGTCCGCTGTGGAATGAAAGCAACAAACGTTTTCAGCAGTGAATCCATGAAAATTATTGGCTCTAAAGACCGTGCATGGTAACAGAGGTGGTGATACCGTTGAAATAATGTTTTCCATTCATGAAAGAATTATTAAAAACCGCACTTGTGTGGAAAGGACTTTACCCCTCATCATCAAGGGCCATGATGTTTTTTTCATGGACCCTCCCGGTCCAAACTACCCGTTTTATCAACGGGATCATTATCAGGGCAATCAGGTCCGCTGGGTCCGTTGTGAACGATTCGTGACTGATGCCCTTCTGGATGGTAGTTGATGCATCAATTCCCCAAGGCAATTATAAGTACCATAAATACAATTAATCACGAAAGGTAATTACATGTTCAAGAAGCAAGCAAAAACAGGCCTCCCGACAGCCATGATTCTTTTGACGCTGGTGGCCGCCTTTTCGGCGGCGGATGACCATCTCGACACCACCCTTCCGGCTGAAGTGCCCGTTGTGCCCTATGAGGGGGAACGTTATGAGGCAATGGTTCCCGATACACTGGACCTGGTTGATCACGCCCGGATGGCACTCAATGTGCTGACTAGCAACCTCAACCCTGAATACGATTATGAAATGTATACCTATAACCGCTTTGCGCATAATCCCCCGCTGATGGAAATGGGACATGGAGGATTGCTTAACCTGGCCGCCAAATGGCTGGAGGCCATCCCGGGGTTGCGCGTGATGAGTGGGAGTACGATCAATGCCGAGGTCGATGCAAAATTCATGGCCAGCCTGGTTCATATCACCGGCAAGGATGGACTCTGTTATCATCCGGTCGAGGACCGGCCGTGGGCCTGTTTTGATGAGTACACCCAGAAAAACTGTCAGCCTCATGCCGATATCTTCGGCGAGGCCAGGCAGTTGCTCGCCTATGGAGTCTGGTATCAACATGACGGGAACCCGATGTGGAAAACATTGGCCGAACGGAAAATGAACCGTTTGAGGGAACTTGCGCTGTCAAGGGAGGACACCCTGTTCTACCGCCTCAGCCGTGGTTATGTCCCGGGGGATTCCGCTGATGGGGAGATCGTGCCGATGGCCGATCACGGGATCTATGATGTGGAGAAGGGAATGACCGGTTCCCCGGCAACCTATATCGTCGGGTTTTTTCCTCAGGCCACGTCCAACTGGTATCGTCTGACCGGTTATGAGCCGGCCCTTGAACTAGGTGGCGGACTGGCCAATTACCTTCACGATTATGGCGAGATGATCAACCCGGATACAGGGGAGTGGCTGGCCGATCATTTTGCCCATATCAGCCACACGATGCTCGGGTGTCTGCCCTATGCGTTGACGGTGGATGACAGGCAGATGATCAAGTGGATCAGGAAGGGTTATGACTGGATTGTGCGTGAGTGGGACGCAGACCGAACCGGTGTGCTGATCAGTGACGGGACCTGTGCATGCTTCGTGGCGGACGTGATCGACATCGGCATCATGTTGAGCCGTGCCGGTGAAGGAGACTATTGGGAAACGATCGATGGCTGGGTCCGAAACACGTTGTCCAACGGCCAGGCACGCCAGGAGGACATGAATGCGGTCAAGGCACAGCCGATCAAATACAAGGACAAGTCCGAACTCAAGCCGGGTCACTATCAGTTTGAAGGGGCCGCCGACCAGTGTGTTGGTGCATGGTTCCATTCCCTGACCGTAAGAGACCATTCCGTGGCCTGCTGTAATGGAAACTGCAACCGGGCTCTCTACTATGTCTGGGACAGCATTGTCACGAAGAAAGAGAAGCAGCTCAGGGTCAACCTGCTGCTCAACCGGGCATCTCCGTGGGTGGACATCGACAGCCACCTTCCTTTTGAGGGCAGGGTTGTCCTGCATGTCAAAGAGAAACAGAGGAATCTCCTGGTCAGGATCCCGGAATGGACCGATTGGAACGAGGTGCATTGCACAGTCAATGGGAAGGCACGTGAATTCACCTGGGCGGACGGCAGCTTTATTGATATCGGCAAGATCCGCAGGAAAGATGAGGTGATCGTTGAGTTTCCCATGCGAAACAGGACCATCAACGCAATCCTGCATCCCTCAAGGGCGGGGACGGCTCTGGCGGATCGCCACAAACATGCAGCCCAATGCAAGGTGGAGCTCAGGGGCAACACGATTGTCAACATGACGCCCGACCTCGGGATGCTGATCGTGAGAAACAATGAGAAGTACCGCAAAGACAATGTGTCGATGAGAAAGATAACTCGTTTTGTATCGAGTGAACAGTTCATCTGGTAGGTCATGAACCTCTTTGGGTCATGCTGAATGTCCAGGCCAGATAAGATTGATTGCCCCGTGGGATGAAGACCGGAGGGCCGATCTCGTTATTCACAGTGCCGATGTGGGGCTATACCCGGTCGAGAAAGGCATGATCGGTTTGCCGGCGACCTACATTTCCGGGTTCATACCCCAGACAACAGCCAACTGATACCGACTGACAGGTTATAAGCCGGCTCTCGAACTTGGCGGAGGGCTGGCAAAATATCTTTTCAAACATGGCGAAATACAGGATCCAGATAACGCTCAAACCGCGGCCGATCACCCGACCCATGTCACCCATTCGCTGCTCTCAAACCTTGCCTATGCCTTGACCGTCAAGGACCGGGAAATGACAAAATGGGTGAAGCGGGGGTTCGATTACCTTGCTCGTGAACGAGACGGGGAACGGACAGGTATCCTCCTCAGTGACGGGACGTGTTCATGTTTTGTCGCCGACATGGCGGATATTGGCATCATGTTTTCATTGGCCGGGGAGGAAGATATCTGGGAGCAGGTGGACCGTTGGTCGCGAAACACCCTTGTGAACCTTCAGTTGCTCCAGGCTGACATGGAACGGATCCAGGCCATGCCTGTGGAATACAAGCAGGATCTCAAGCCGGGGTCTTCCTAGGTTGAAGATGGTGCCGAGCGAGTTCTAGGAACATTTTTTCACTCCCTGTATATACGAGAAAGCTCGATTGGTTGTTGTAATGAAAATTGTTCCCGGGCCCTGTATTATCTCTGGGACAATATCGTGACCTTGAGGGGAGAGGAACTTCGAATCAACCCTGATCTTTTATGGGCCCGGACCAGGGAAGCTCATCCCCAGATTGGCCGGGAATTTCAGGTGAAACTTAGGGGGAACACCATTATCGGGATCACCCCTGAAATGGGCCTGCCGATTGTTGAAAGACATAGGAAGTATCGTGGAAAAAAGGTGCCGACCAGGAAGGTCACGCGGTTTGTGTCGAAGGAAAAACTTATCTGGTAGTTGCAGGTTTCTTTCGTTCCTCCCAATGACATTCTGCGGAGAATCTTCCCTTCCGTGCTCACGGGCGGATCTCCTTGCGCGCTAATCCCTCCGTGGGATGTGTGGCCGACGATTGGGACGTCCGGGCATTCACGCGAATGGCCGGGTGTATGACACCGCACCAGCCGGAAATATCAGGTGTCGTCCTTGTCCGGTGTTCGTTCGATCAGGTGCCTGGTTTACACCGGATTGATGATTCTCATAATTCAGCTGGCTCTAACATCGGGCCCGTGCTATATCCATGGATTTCCGGGAAGCTGTCCAGGCCTTGTTCGTTTCAAATTATCAGGTGCATTCAGAAGTGCGGTGGGCTATCCTCCGGACTGCTCCGTCACCTTGAATTGACCATCCTGATCTCGGATGAAAGGAAGTGAAATCAGTTGAAGTGCTGGCCGTTCCTTATCCTTTGTGCCTGTATGTCAATTTATGGCTTTAAAATACAGGCTGATGAGATCAATCCACTGAAAGACACCGAACCGTTGACATGGACGGATGAACTTCATGTCCGATTGATGGATGGAGCCCATCGATATATCGATCGGAGAATCGACCAGTCGATCGAGACCCGGCAGCGGTTCTGGAATCGTGATTTTTCATCGGTCGAGGACTATGAGGCCTCTGTCAAGCCCAATCGCGACCGCTTTACACGAAATATCGGGATTGTCGACAAACGGGTTCAGGTCAAGATGGAATATGCCGGTGATATCGCTGACCCTGCCGTCATTGCAGAGACGGACAACTATCAAGTTTACCAGATCCGCTGGTCGGTACTCGATACCGTTACCGGTGAGGGGCTGCTGGTCAGGCCGCGTTCCGAGGCGATGGGTCATGTCATTGCAATTCCTGATGCGGACCAGACCCCTGAGCAGATCATGGGACTGGCTGATGGTGTTGCACCGGAAGCACAGTTCGCACGGCGGCTTGCCGAGAATGGCTACCAGGTCATCGTGCCGACTCTGCTCGATCGCTCAGCCCGCTGGTCGGGGGAATACATCTCCTCCAAGGGGGGCGGACCTTCTCCCTCCTTCCATAATCAGCCGCATCGCGAATGGATTCACCGGATGGCCTATATGATGGGACGGAACATCATGGGTTTTGAGGTTCAGAAGATGATGTCACTGGTGGACTGGCTGAAACAGCAGGCCGGGGAGGACGTACGCATCGGTATTGCCGGTTATGGAGAGGGTGGGATGATTGCCATGTATTCGGCAGCGGTCGACACCCGTATCGATGCAGCCTTGGTCAGCGGTTATTTCAAGTCACGGCAGGTATTGTGGGAGTAACCCATCTATCGGCTTGTCTGGGCATTGCTTTATGATTTCGGGGATGCGGAGATTGCAACCCTGATCGCACCGCGTGGGCTTGTGGTCGAATATTGCGACGAACCGACGCTGCCTGATCCACCGGATACCCCGGGTCTGGGTCGCACCCGGGCACCGGGTCTGATGGAGACACCGGACTTTGCGGACGTCTCGGCTGAGTTCGACCGGATCGGCACGCTGCTTAAACCTGGTTTTCAGCCCCGGCATCTTGTCGCTGCAGACGAGAATCGAACCATCTCCCCGGGATCCGGTAATGCCCTGGAGAAATTCTCGGATTTACTGGGAGTTGAAACATCCCTGGCTTCACTGCCAGGGCCTGCCCATGACAGGCGCGGCCACTTCGACCCGGCCGAGCGTCAGAAACGGCAGGTCGAGGAACTCGAACAGTTCGTCCAGTGGCTGATTCCCAATTCCGACCAAGTCCGCAGCCGGGTCTGTCGTGAACGGCATCCGATGATCGATAAACTGTTCGGTGAAAACCAGGCCAGCAAATGG
>CAYYNQ010000078.1:0-14696 GCA_964473105.1 uncultured Candidatus Sumerlaeota bacterium
TCAACCGACCCGATTCAAGCTGCTTCAACCAAGTGTTCATGGATATGACGTAAATGTCTCTGTTAGCCGGGACTTCCATCTTGGCAATCACATCCCCCACAATGGACCGCTCGGTACCATTAGCCAATGGGGAACGAATGACCATGCTGTGATCCCCCGAGATGGATTCCGCACTTGTGCGTATCATGATCCCTGAATCCCTCAGCCGGGTGGGTATGGTGTATAGAACATCAAAATCCTGAAGGTAATCATAGGGGTCATGCTGCAACCTTGCAAACTCCATCCCGAGATCATCCAGATAAACCCGTCCCTGGACCGGGCTGGAGGACCCGCTGTTCAACCCGAGATAAACAGCCATGCTCCTGGTCTTTCCCTCCATGTGATCGATGAGGTTTTCATATTGATGGGTGGTCCAGCCATCCTCCACTTCTATAATGTCATCGAGCGCAATCCCCTTCAGTTTGTTTCCCCCTTCATCGAAGTAGGATCCCCTGATCATTAAGCTCCCGGATTCGAGTTCTTTCAACCAGGTCTTGATCCTGATGCGAAAAATTTCCTGGCCTTCAGGTATCCGCATCCTGGCTAGTTCTTCCCCGACGACCGCGGGAAAGCTACCCCCATTCGCCGGGGTTGATGCAAGAAGCATGCTGTATTCCCCCGATGCGGACTCATTTTGCGTACGGGTGAGGGCGTTCGAATATTCAAGATGGGCGGGCACTGAAAAACGGCTCTCGAAATTAAGATTCAGGGTGTTAGGGTCGGGCTCAGGCCCATACAGAAGCAACTCAACATCATCAAAATAAGCCATGCCGTTTACACCGGACTCGGACTCGCTGTCCAGCGCAACGTAGATGCTGACGGTTGAGGCAGCCAAACCCGCCTGACGCAATGGATAATTAAAATCATGATGTTCCCAACCTTTGCCAAGTTCCGTGATGTCCCCCAGAACCAAGCCGTGCATCTTATTGCCCTCGGCATCGTGAAAGGCGGCACGCAGCATAAGACGACCCGATTCAAGTTTCTCCAGCCGGGTCTTGATTGAGATTCGCAATAGACTCTTGTCCGGCTGGATCTCCAGTTCCGCGATATTCCCCCCAACAAACCGGCTGTCCGGCTTCCCCGGCAGGGGAGCACTCAGGACAAGGCTATGTTCTCCCGATGCAGCGGCGGGGACCTTCTCGCAGGAAAATATCCTTGATCGCTGCAGGTGCTGCGGAAGGCTCCCGACTGTCTCAAAATCCAGCAGCAAATGATAGGGGTCGGCCTTCTTCCCGTAGAACTCAAACTCAATATCATCGATATAGGCGCGGCCGCTGCTCGGAAGACCCGACTCGCTGTCGAGTGCCACGTAAAGCCCCATGGTCTGGGCACCCTCACCTCCTTCATGCAGCGGTTTGTCAAACTGATGTTTTGTCCAGCCCGTCTCCATCCTGAGATCATTCATAAACACCGTTTTCTTTCTGGTACCAGCCGCGTCAAGGAAAGATGTACGAAGCATCAACCGGCCAATATTGAGTTCCCTGACCCAGGTATTCACGGATATCCTGTAAAACAACATGTCATCGGGAATTTCGACCCGGGCGATCTCTCCGCCAACAAACCTGCGGTCGGGATGGACCTCGAGCGGTGCTTCCACGCAAAGGCTAAACCCTCCCGACAGCGCCTCGTCATTGGTCCGGAAAAATACGGGTGAACGTTTAAAGTCTAGTGGGGCAGGAATTTCAGATTCAAAACCCTCCCAAAGCGGACTGCGGTCGATGTTCAGTTTTCTCTCAAAATCAAACGTGATATCCTCAAAATAGGCAAGTCCCGAGGCGGGACGCAAGGCATCTTCGCTATCCAGTGCAGCATAAAACGTCAAGTGGTCGGCCTTGATGCCGTCTGTCGTCAGGGGTCTGCTGAACCTGTGCTCTGTCCAGCCCTCCTCGACGATCAGGATATTACCAAGTTCGACCGTATTCAATCTTCGGCCTGTAGTGTCAAAAAATGATGCGCGGAGTGTCAGGCGCCCGACATCGAGTTTTTTCAGCCAGGTCTTGAGCGTGATGGAATAAATGTCATGATTCTCGCGTGGCAAATCGACCCTGACCATGTCACCACCGACGATCTGACCGGTCACCTCACCTTTCAACGGGGCCTCGACAACAAGGCTGAAGTATCCAGACACCGACTCCTCTCGGCTACGGCGGAATGCACTGGACCATGTCATCGGCGACAGTTTACTCGCGTTGGACTCGAAATCTTCAGTCCACCGCGGTACATATTCATCCTTCGAATCTGTCACGATTGCACGATCGGAAGATTCGGGCACCCTGTCCTTACCGGGACCACATGAAACCAGTAACGGGAAAACCAGCAGCACTGAAAGAAACTTTGTGATCATGTATTTTTAGATCTTCACCCAGGGTGACATCACACCCCATCGTAACCAACCACATACAAGGATCACGGAAATGCGGCCGAAAGCAGGATCTTAAAACCGGCAATTCAACATATATCCTGCCATGTCCGGCGACGTCATGATCCTAAAAGAAAAGACCGGACGACTTCAAGTTATTTAACCTCAGGTATAAAGCAGCCAGGTTGTGGATCACAAATACAAGCAGGGGAACCACGGAGGGTGGGCTGCAGTTACCTTTCATTGGCCGAAAACCCTGCGCAGGCGGCTGCATATTGAACCCAGCCACATGACGGATCTAAAAAGATGATAGGTCCACCCACAAAGCATTTTTTCAAAGGCCTGGTTGGCATTTTCAGGCGGGGATTCAGTCAACATGCCATCTTCGGAAAAGGATGGAAATAGGCGAATCACCCGTTCATAACACTTCCAAGATGGCATCATGGCAACTTGTTCTGCCACCAGGCCTGTGATGAATTGATGAAAGATCATTTCGGCGGGGATATTCACTGGATTCCTCAGGTCTTCACGTAGCGGCGCAGTGAATACTCGTATGTCCCGACTCTTCAGAAAATCGGCAGCTGCAGCCGACCAACGATGGGCAAAAGATTCCCTCGGAGGAACACGACTGAACAACGCCGATGATCGGATCACATCTTTGAGAATGTCATCGACTTGGTCACCCATCCGCTCAATGTCGAAGTTTTTGACCATGCGGTCACGTGCTGCAGCACCCATGGAACGACGTTGATCTCGGCCGAGAACCAACCCCTCGAGAGCTTCGGAAAAGGCCCGAATTCGCGCATTTTCAGATTTGACCGGCTCCATCAGGATACCGCATGATTCCGTCACTAGTTCACGCTGCCCCCCAACATCCGTGCCCAAGACCGCAAGTCCCATGGACATGGCCTCATACAGCGTCAAGGCAATACCCTCGTTCTCGGATGGCAGAAAAAAAATATCCGATGCAGCCATCCAATCCCGAACCCCCTCAATCTCAAGCGGGCCTGCAAGTTCGACGACACAGCCAAGCTGGTGTTCATCTATATAGTCCCTGAGATGGATAAAATCCGGGCCCTCCCCCGCGATAACGGCATGAAAATCGACACCGCGCCGGTTAAGTTCATGCAGTACACGAATCAGAACGCGGGGCTGCTTCTGCTGGCACAACCTTCCGGCAAAGAAGATGACGACCTCATCGGGAGCGATGCGATGCTGATGCCTGATATCCACCCGTATCCCGGGACGGGGACACCAAAATCGAGTGTCAATATTGGTTGTGCAGACATCGATGTTCCCAGGTTCCGCCCCTCGACCTGTCATCCAGTCCTTCAGATGAAGCGAAGAGGTCATGCACCGGTCAAGATAACGGTTCAACCCGGCGCTGTAGCGTGCAAACCCACCGCTCAACCACGGTTCCTCCAGATGCGTGAAGTCAAGGATGGCGGTTGCCGGAAAGGACCGCCTGAGGAGAGGCAGGGTCAGATAACCCAGCTCACTATGCCCAATCAGGATGGCCTGCGGCGAAAATTCCGTGATCCATTTCCTGAGATCATTAAAGCAACCAGATACAGACCATTTCGAGTTGACGACATGAACACGATCAGCAACATCCTGAAAACGGGGCATCCAGGCATGCTCGCCGTATCGGGTCGCCACAACGGCCGTTTCCCACCCACGCTTGCGCAGCTGGCGAATGAGCTGCAGGTGAAAATGTTCCACCCCTCCAATATCAAACCAAGGCACGATCAGCATTAAACGAAAACTGTGGCCATTACATTTCATCATGGGAATCCGTAAAACAAACGCTGAAACTGGACATTGTCAGAATTTCATGGTTAGCCGGAAGGTCAGGTGGGCTCACTTCAGGTCATGAATTCAAGCCAACAGTCTTCCGGAAACCCAACCGGGTTCAATGGAATAAAATCTCCACATCATCAATATAAGCAGTGCCTTCGACAGGCTCGATTGACTGGCTGTCAAGGCCCACATGAATACCAATCGCTTTGGCATTCTTATGCAGGTTGTATCGCGATAGCAAACCCTTATGCCGGTGTAATGTCCATGCACGCTCCGGCTTCCTGATATGCTTGACGGGAATTTCCATGATGATATTCCCCCCGCTGTCAAAAAACTGTTCCCGCAAGACCAACGCCCCCAGATTCAAATCCTGGAGCCGGGTTTTCAATGATATATCATATATCATCCCGCTGCCCTCGGGGATATCGATCCGGACAACATCCCCCCCCACATACTTGCTGGAAGATCCATCAAGCAGGGATGCTCTCAGAAGCAGGCTTGTATCCCCGGAGGATGCCTCTTCCTGACTCAGCGCAAACACCCCGGATTGTTCAACCCATGGTGGCAAATAGTATTGCGTGTCAAAATTGCACTGCAGGTAGAACGGATCATCGGAGTCCGCGTCAAGGGCCAGGGGTTCCGGGTTTGGCCCGTGCAGCCTCAGTTCAATATCATCCAGACAAACAGCACTGTGGGCTGGAAGGGGCATGGATTCATCGATTCCCGCATAAACCACCAGGGTTGCCGTGGTATCAGGATCCCGTACGGGAAGCCTGCGCTCGAATCGATGACCTGTCCAATCGGTTCCCTCTCCGGTGACATCAGCCAAAGGTATTTTGAAAACTTGGGCTCCCGGATGATCCATGAAATCTGCCCACAAATTCAGTTGGCCCGACCCTGTTTTCTTGAGCCAAGTATTCATCGACAAGGTTAGAACATCATAATCGGGGGGGACATGCATCCGGGCAATCTCGCCTCCAATGATCGTGTCGGCGACTTCACCCGGCGGAAGCTTGTTCAGTTCCAAATAGCCCTCCCCAGATGAATTCTCATCCAAGATGTGCAAAAACTTTCCCGGTCGAACAAGATAATCGGGCAGGGTCGACCCGTCATTAAAACCCAACTGCAGCAAACAAGGATCTGTTTCTCCGCCAAAAAACTCGATCTTGAGATCATCGAGATAAACCCTCGTGGAAGGAGTCCCGTTCATCGCGATTTTCAACGCGACATAAAAAGCCAATGACTTCGCCTCCTCGCCCCCCTCGGAAAGATGTCTTTCATACTGGCGATCTGTCCACCCTTCCTCCGTCCCCGAGACGTCATCGAGGACAATGCTGACCAACTTTTCCCCCGATCCATCAAAGAAGACCGCACGCAACATTAACAGGCTTGTGTTGAGCTCCCCCAGCCAGGTTTTCAACGTTATCCTGTAACCAGCCATGTCTTGCGGAATATCGGTCTTGACGACATCACCTCCGACAAACCGGCCGGCAGCCCCACCCGCCCCAGATGGCTGAATGTAAATACTGTATTCCCCCGATGCGGACTTTTCGTTTGTGCGGATGAAATTCCTTGAGTTTTCAAGATGTGGCGGCATGGCATACCGGTTTTCAAAGTCCATCATCAGGTCGTCAGATGCCTCTCCCTGAATCCTGAAATTCATTCGGATATCATCGAACCAAGCCCTTCCCCGGGCCGGAAAACCCGATACGCTTTGTAGTGCAGCATAAAAATGGGCCACATCTGCACCAGCAGCCACAAACCGAAGCGGGTAATCAAAGTGGTGATCCGTCCAGCCCCCTCCCGGCTCCAAGATGTCGGCCGTCGTGATGGCACTTGTTTTTTGTCCGTGCAGGTCCAGAAAGACCGTGCGCAGAATCAAGCGGCTCTCTTCAAGTTCCTCGGGCCATGACTTCATGGAAATTTGAAGCAGATCTGCACCATCGGGGATCTTGACCCTGGCAATATCACCCCCAATCAGCGTATTTTTGGGCTGATTGACCCGGGGCGCCTCCAAAAGCAGGCTTGTGTTGCCCAAGGCGGCCGGATCCCTCTGACAGGAAAAATTAATGGACTCCTCAAGATAGGAGGGGAGCAAAACCTTGTTCTCGAAATCAAGCTGGAACTCGTTGGGATTTACGATCCCACTCAAGGTCTGGTATGTAATATCGTCAATGTAAACCAGACCTCCGGCAGGCTTTGTATCATCCAGGCTGTCAATAGCAGCATAGACCGTCATATAACTCGTATCCGGATCAACCCCATCCTTGCTAAACGAACGTATAAATTCGTGGGTTGTCCATCCTTCCTCAACATCTTCGATATCTCCCAGAAATATCGTCTCCTTCGTTTCATCTATTTCCCCCCAGGAATGATGAATAACTTTAACAAATTTGGCCCTGAAGATAAGGCGTCCCTGGTCAATTCGCTTGAGATATGTCTTGACGGATATTTTATAAAGATCCGAATTCCTGGTTGGTAGAACCAACTTCATGATATCCCCACCTGCAATCGGCCCATTTCCAGTTCCCCGAACGGGAAGATCGAGGACAAGGCTAAAATGGCCGCCCGCAGATTGTCGATGGGTACGATGGAATAATTTCGGCCGGTTCAGAGGGGCGGGCTTGGAAATATTCGACTCGAAATCCTCAACCCAGTAACGTGTCGCCTGACCCGTCACATGCCCGGCGGGGGCATGATCATGGGTCTCTTGTCCCGTCGTGACAGCCGGGGACTGCGCCCGGATCAGCCCGGAAGAATCGACATCAGAAAGAACGGTGTCGAAAATCGTCACACAACACGTTATCAGCCATGTTAGCGGAATGGCCCGCAAGATGCTTCGCCTGCCTTCCAGTTTTTTTCGGGCGAGCCTCGGGAAGATATGAATATTCCATCCCATGTCAAATCAAATGTCCATTTTTTCACAAATTACATGACGAGATCAATACGCAAAACCTCAAGACAAGCCAGACGGCCAACACGCTACCGAACTGTGCGGCACAGAAAGTCCCCCTGAAGCAGCCATGAAAAACGGCTGTCTTGAGGAGTCATGGGAAATGGTCGAGAGACCTCCGTTACGGAGCGGATATCTCGGTTCCTTCCGGTGCTCACTGCTCGTGCTGTCCCAAACAAGCCGTCAATATGCCGGGCGATCCCAAAACACAACCCTGAGACCGTATATGATGCTGACCCGTCGGAATGTTTTCGAGGGAAACGAATTTCAACAAATACTCCCGGATCAATCATGATCAGATTTTGTTGTTTACTCTAATTAAATTCAATCTCGATATCGTCAATATAGGCATCACCGTTGACATTTTCAACGGTCTCGCTATCCAAATGGATGCTGAGAACCAGGGTTCGAGCCACTTCATCCAATGCTCCGCCTTGTTCCGCATAATGGAAGGGCAACCAGTGTGTGGACCGATGGTCCGTCCAGTACTTTTGGATTCTCGTGATTTTTTCCAATACATAATCTGCAACATTTCTTCCATCCTTGTCGAGATAGCGTAACCGCAGAAGAAGGACCCCCGATTCCAGTCTCCCAATACGGGCCTTAAGAGACGTTTGACATGACAGGGTTCCTTCGGGAAGATCAACCTTGGCTATCAGACCGCCAATCGATCTTCCGGATTTGTCACCGGCCGTGGACGAACTTATTCGCAGACAGAATCCCCCTGGAGATGTTGCATCAGGTGTCCGCGAAAAGACGCTTGAAAGTTCAAGAAACCGCGGGAGAATTGTTGGGTATTCAAAATCCAGTCGATATTTATCAAGGTAACTTTTGTCTCCTCCGGTGTAATGGACATTAACATCATCTATATAAACCCTGCCGTTGACAGGGTTGCCGGACTGGCTGTCAAGAGCCGCATAAACGGATAAGGTCCTGACATGGTCGGTATCATCGGGAATCTGACCTTCATACGTATGATCAACCCAGCCATCCTCCGGCTCCATGATGTCCTCCAGAACCAGGCTGATGATTTTATCGCCCCCCGTGTCCAGAAAAGTCGCACGCAGCATCAGCCTCCCTGCATCCAGTTCTTTCAGCCACGTCTTGATTGAAACCCGAAAGCCCTCCCTTCCAGCAGGGACAGTCATTTTCACAAGATCTTCCCCCACAATCGGATATGCTAAACCATCAGTACGCGGCGACTGGATGAGCATACTGTAATCCCCGGACACAGATTCCTCATCGGTCTGATGGATATTACTCGAAGCCTCGAAATGCGGCGGCAGCAAGGACCGGGTTTCATAATCCAGTTTCAACCTGCTGGAATCATTCCCCCAGGCATGGAAGGATATGTTAAGGTCATCAAAGTGAGCTATCCCATGGGCAGGGCGGGATGACTGGCTGTCCAGTGCAGCAAAGAGCCTGACCTGAGCAGGAACCACATCCAAATCCCGTAGTGAATATGCAAACCTGTGCTCTGTCCAGTCATTACCGGGCTTGACAATATCCACGGATCTTCGTGTCTTAATCTTGTCACCATCACGATCCATGAAAACCGTCCGCAGCATCAGACGGCCTTCTTTCAATTCCTTCAGCCAGGTCTTCAAGGAGATCTTAACTAGCCCCATATCAGGGGGAACCTCCACCCGCGCAATATCACCCCCGGCAAGAATCTTCTCGGATCCTTCATCAACAGGCGCCTCCAGAAGTAGACTGGTGTCTGTCGGGCCGGTTCCATCCTCCATGAGCGAGAAAAATATTGAATTCTCAAGATAACGAGGGGGCCGAAAGGGGGGATCAAAACTCATCTTGAACAGATCAGGTCCTGTTTTATCGCCGTAAAAGTCGAGTTCAAAATCATCGATATAGAAAATACCGGACACCGTTCCTGATGTCATACTGTCAAGCGCCGCATAGACATGAATGGCCGCCGGTGCGATGTCGTTTATGTTCAGCAGGCCGTTGTACTCGTGTTGTGTCCAGGTCGTTTCGGTGCTGGTCAGATCATCAAGTCGAATGACACCCATCTTGTCCCCATTCCTGTCATAAAGTGATGCACGCAACATCAAACGACCTGCTACAAGCTCCTTTAACCAGGTTTTCATTGAGATCCGGAAATGCGCCTTGTCCTTGGGAACCTCCAACCGGACCAAATCCTCCCCAATCATCGCAGATGACGATCCGTCTGCCAGAGGTGACTCCAGCAGAAGGCTGACATAACCCGATGCAGCTTCATCCCCGGTCAGAGACAGGGTTCTGGAATGGTGGATATGCGGGGGAACCCCTGACGGCCGCTCAAAATCCAGCCGATACTGGTTGGGGTCCGATCGCTCACCTGAGAACTCAAACTTAATATCATCCAGATAGACCTGGCCCGACACGGTTGATTCATCGACGGAAGTCAACCCAACCCAGATGCTCAGGGAATCTATCTCGACATCGCTGCCATGAAGCGGGATCTCAAATGCATGGGAGGTCCAGTCATCTTCCGGAGAAACGAGATCATCCAGTACGGCTTCAGACATCTTTCCGCCCTGCTCATCATAGAATGATGCACGCAGCATCAGTCGCCCCGAATCCAGTTCCTTCAACCACGTCTCCATCGAAACCGTGCATAACGCACGGTCATCCGGAATGGAGATACGGGTGATGTCGCCTCCCAGCATCAGGTGATCAGGATATTTCTCCTGTGGAATTTTCAAGAGCAGACTGTAGTCCCCGGAACGGGCTGTATGGCGCGTCCGCGTGAATACGTCTGAAATTAATACCGGCGACAGGGCCGTAGTCTCCGATTCAAAATCCTCCATCTGCTGCCCCGCCTCATTCTTTGGGCTGAAGAAGCAGACAATAACATCATCAAAATAAATCAGGCCGGCGGCTCCCTTGGCATCGTCACCGCTGTCCAACGCGGCATAGATCATCATGTAATCCGCATCCAAACTATCCGATTGCAGGGACCGCTTGTAGTGATGTTTTGTCCATATATCCTCAATATTTTCAATATTACCTAGCTCAATAGTTCTCAATCGGATCCCCTCATTGCCGGTAGAACCCGGCCTGCTCACTAGCTTGAAAAATGATGCCCTCAGGATCACGCGCCCCCGATCCAACTCCTCAAGATGGGTTTTGATCGAGATGCTGTAATAGTCATGGATACTTCTGGGCAGAGCTACCTTGACAATATCACCACCTGCGAAGCGTCCTGTTTCAATCCCTCTGCTTGGAGTCTGGAGAACCAGAGAAAAATATCCTGAGGCTGCCTTCCGGTGATCACGTCGGAACAGTCTTGACCGGTTGAATGGGGAAGGTTTTGCCATATTGGATTCGAAATCCTCCACCCACCGAATCTGCTTCGAATTCTTCGCTGCTTGTTGTGTGAAATCCGGAAGATCGGCCTTGAGTCCCGCCGACTCCTTGAAGCTATCCGAATGGACAACCATAAAGGGGCATATCATCAGCAGGAAGATGAGATATTTTTGCAATTCAAACATGCTCAAATCAAGAAAACGAGACCCGCTTTCCAAGCGGACCCGGTCCGGCCAAACAAAACATGCCGTTGTCATGAGACGACATAACAACTGAATTAAAGATCCAGGAAACACCCCGACATCTTGGTTTCACCAGAGATCCTGGTTTTCCCCGGTTTCAGGCTGATTCAAAAGTCATTGTACCAAATTTCAGCGACATACGTCATCCAGCACCCCAAGTGTCTGGCTACACATATTTTCCAGAGAATAATAACCCGCATCGGCTCGGGCTTTGCAGGACATGGCCTTCATCC
The DNA here is from genome assembly GCA_964473105.1 of uncultured Candidatus Sumerlaeota bacterium. Classification (GTDB taxonomy): domain Bacteria; phylum Sumerlaeota; class Sumerlaeia; order MVZB01; family MVZB01; genus CAYYNQ01. Next base: position 10,933 of record CAYYNQ010000078.1, read on the forward strand.
GGCCAGGTTGTTCCAGTGCCTGGGCTAGGGCTGCATGGAGTTCCTCCCCGTTCTCCCGGGAAAATAGCAGCCCGTTTTCGCTGTTTTTGATAACCTCTGGGATCCCCGTCGCATCCGATATTACCACTGGAACATCACATAGCATCGCCTCGATAAGCGCGTAGGACTGCCCTCCCTCGGAACGAGTCGGGAACACAAATAAATCGGCTGCAAACAACAGGTCACGCACATCCTCTCTTTCACCCAGAAATCGCACAAACCCCCGAATACCGTGCTGTTCACAGGATGATTCCAGCCGTTCGCGTTCCGGTCCCTCTCCAGCCCAGATCCAGCGGGTATCGGGAAAGGTTTTGACCAGTTTGCCGATCACCGGAAGCAGGATATCATGGCCTTTCTGTCGCCTAAGTGCGGCAACAGTCAACAACATGACATGGTGATCCTCCAGTTCCAACTCTGCCCTGATCCTGTTGCGACAAGTCGATCTTACGTCCTCACCGACATCGGCAAGGTTATGATCCACACCATTATAGACAACCTGGATCGGGCCGGGATCCATCTGGAAATTCCGGGCAAGCCTCTGTCTGCCATATTCGGAAATGGCAATATAACGCTGTGTCCGGCGCGCCTTCGCAAGCATCCCCAAGAATCTGGAAGAGAACGGGAACAAGCCACCTGGGAATGGGAATTCGTGGATGTATTGGAAGCATACAACCGTCGGAACACGCAGAAAACCACATGCCAAGACCGAACCGGTCATGAACTGTAATGTCGGCAAGACCAGAAAACAAGCTGTCGGCCTCAATCGCACCAACAGCCACAAGGTACGCAGCAACCGGACCATGATCTGACGACGGCTCTGTGCGCCAGGTTTGTCGGATTCAGGAATCTCCAGCGGGTGATAACGCCCAACTGAACCAATTGCCTCCAAATCGGCAACAAGCGAGGCAGTCGCCACCCTGCGTGGGAATGAGGCGTGTATTTCCCAGCCCGCCCCGGCCGCGGCCTGGGCGATCTGCAAGGCGTATTGCTCGGCACCACCCCGCATTTCCGAGGGCAGGATTATCAACAACCGCCTGCGTCTTTTTGTGCTCATCGCAACCTCTCGATCAGACACCAGAGCCTCAATGCGTGATTGACAACACCCTACTGCAGAAGGGACAATAATGTAAGTATCCTCACTGGAGCTGTCAATGTCCTAATTGATGCCCATCTATTCCACCCATATCATCACGTGTCCGACCATCTTTCCGTTCGGGGAGACTGGCTAAAATGCGTCCAAAAGTTTACGGACCCGATACCAACCTGGGCTGGGGCCTCCGCAGCTGGATCGAGATGTTCCATACCCTCCACGCACATCGAAGCATGACTTGGATGATGTTCCGGCGCAATTTCATGGCGCGCTACAAGCAAACACTTTTGGGCATGGGTGGGGCCTTCATGGAACCTGTCTTTGTGGTGTCCTCATTTATCATCCTGGATGTAATCGGGGTCTGGGATGCCGGCGACACCGGGGTGGCCTTCGCCGTCTATGCCTTTATGGGTCAGGCCCTCTGGGGGATCGTGACCAGTGGCATCAACGCCTGCAGCGTGGCCATCCCCGCAGGTGGTTCACTCGTCGGGAAAATCAACTTCCCACGTGAAACCCTAGTAATTGCTCAACTTGCCCAGGTCATTGTCGATGTCTTGATCCGTCTGATTATCGCATCAGCAGTGTTCATTTGTTGCAAGACTGTGCCAGCGTGGACTACCATCTTTTTCCCCTTTGCCATACTTCCACTCATGATGTTCACACTAGGCATCGGTTTGCTCCTGGCATTTATAAACGAACTCATCCGGGATATTGGCCACTATGTCACTATATCCCTGCCCTTCTTTTTCTTCCTCACACCCATCATGTATGCCCCGCCGGAACATGAGTGGATGCAGAAAATCATCGCCTTCAACCCGTTTGCAGGCCTGGTCCTGCCACCCCGCGACTTGGTCCTGTATGGACACATCAGCAATCCATACCAATTCATTTGGGCGTCCATCCTTTCTGTGGTATTGCTGCTCGTTTCATGGCGCATGTTCCACATTTCCCAAGTTCGCCTGACCGAACGTACTGGAGGACGATAAATGGCGGAAGTGTCGGTTCGTATCCATCAGGTTTCAAAGAAGTTTTCACGCACATTCAAGTCGTCCATGCGTCATGGTGTCCGGGATGTGAGCCGTGATATTCTGGGATTAAAACGCAGCGAAAACTTCCTGCGACCTGAAGAATTCTGGTCATTGAGAGATGTATCATTCACGGTAGAACCGGGTGAATGTGTGGCGCTTCTCGGGCCCAACGGCGCGGGCAAGAGTACCATGCTCAAGATGCTCAGTGGCATCTTTCTCCCCACAACGGGACGAATCGAAATTTACGGCCGCACTGGGGCACTGATCGAGTTGGGATCGGGATTCCATCCCATGCTGACTGGCCGGGAAAATGTCTATATCAACGGCTCAATACTTGGGATGTCACGTGCTGAAATCGATGAACGCTTCAAGGACATCCTCGAATTTTCCGGGATTGGGGATTTTATAGACTCCCCGGTGCGTTACTACAGTTCCGGGATGTATGTACGCCTTGGTTTTGCGGTCGCGGCACAGGTAAGGCCCAATGTTCTGCTTATTGACGAAGTTCTGGCTGTCGGGGATTATGGTTTCCGAATGAAGTGCTTCAAGCACCTGCTGAAACTGCTTGACGAGGGGATTTCCATCATCGTTGTCTCACACGCTGTCTTTGAGCTGATGCGCATCTCCGATCGGGCAGTCGTCCTCAATAAGGGCAGGGTTACGTTCGATGGTGAACTGTCCAAGGGTATCGGGGTTTATCAAAACCTGCTCAACCTGACGGATGAGGACCTGAAAATCAAGCCGCGGAAGAGAAACCCCGATGGTGAAGTCGAAAAAAAATCGTTCATCCCCCCCAAATATCAGAAACAGATTGCGGAGATGGGTGGCAAGGATCCAGGAATCCTCAAAGTCCAGTCGGTTGATGCCGATGGAAACCCGAAGGAGGATTTCATGACTGGGGACACAATGTATCTGGACATTCAGGCCTTCTCCTCCAAGCCCATGGACCGGCTCAGGCTGAGCGTCAATTTCATGTCGCCGGCACAAGGGGATCTGGGATCGATATCAACACCCTATTCTGACTTCTGGTTCGGGATCAAATCACAGGTCAAAACCATCCGCCTGTGCATGCCTGAAATTCCCTTGTTGGTTGGCGGGTATCATGTGGATGTGACACTCTACGGCCCGGAGATCGATGATCATTACCATTGTGTCAGATCCACGGGTCATTTTCGGATTATCGGCCCACCCTGCAATACATTCGGATACGGTATCTGCCATACGTTCAAGTTTGACCATCACTGGCAGGAAATCGAGTCGGAATAACCGGGATAACCCGGTAAATCAAGTAGCCTTCATGCATTCAAAAGAACACAACCAGAAACCCAACATCGTAGTACGCGGCATGCGATCTCTGATGGGGCGACTGAGTCGGCTGGCCCTCGGCCACGATGCAACGATCGTGGACACAAGGTTGAAGTCCCTTGAGGAACAATGCCGAAGACTTCAACAAACCATCGACGACCCAAAAGATCTATTCAATAGGCGTATTGATAAGGCCTATGACAGCCTGTCCAACATCCGACAGACCGCGCAGATGGCCGCCGAACGTAGCGCTCGCGCCATCGAGCAGTCCGGGGAATTATCCGGACAGGTCACAAAGCACC
>CAYYNQ010000079.1:0-18624 GCA_964473105.1 uncultured Candidatus Sumerlaeota bacterium
ATGTTTTTGAGATATTTTAGGGTTTTCGATACCAACCCACGCTCATCAGGCCCGTAAATCAGGCTTGGCCTCAGAATGGTCCATGCGACATTTGAATTACTCGCCCGAAGGAATTCGTCAATTTCAAGTTTTGTCCTGCCATAGGCACTTGTGCTTTCGGGATGTGCCGACATGGAACTGATCTGCACCCAACGCTTGACACCGCATTTCCCGGCAGCTTTAAACAATTTTTCAGAACCCTCAATATTCACAGCCCGACTCTTCTTCCAGTTGGGCCTGCCTGCAGATGAGGTTACCGCGGCACAATTAATAACGGTGTCTATATCAAGACACGCTTTTTCAAACAGGGCATGATCAGTCATGGATGCATATATTACATTTTCATCGTCAACAGGAATCCTGTGACGGTAGTTGGAGGATCGAATCATGCAGCGCACATTATGTTTCCTGACAAGGGCTGTTCGCACCATCGCAAGTCCAAGGAATCCGGTGGCACCAGTAATAAGGATATTCACCCGGTCCCCCATGAATCGTAATCATCACGCACCATGCCTGCGAGGCCAGAATCTTTCGCCCAGTCATATTGATTTTTAACGGGTGGCGCAAATCGACCCGGCAGCATCCCCCAGACCGGGTAACTGCACTGTTTGAGTATCCTGACACACTCTTCTTTTGATTCTCGCATATGATTCCCGTTCCGTTCCCACGGGGCAATTATTGCATCGCAACGAAGCCCCCAGCGTTTCAGAAAGCTTGCAGTCCGTGTAAAATTAAATGTCTCATAACCAATACCGGAGTCAGATGTTCGGCTGATACACCGGATATATGCCTGAAGAATCAAGGGATTATTCATCACGACGGCCAGATCGGTTATTTGTGCCTGAAGCAGGTAAAGAGGCGAATGGTATCTTACGAATTCAGCCACTTCGAGCTCGACAAGACAGGACAAAAGTGTCGGAAAATCTTTTTTCAGTATCAAACCGACTTTCCCGATACTCCTCATACCCAGCCCTCCAAGTCGAATCGGGCCGACCCGCCAAGCTCTCCTCATCCCGGCTTTAATCATGCCGTGCTCGACTGCTTCCCGCATAAGTCCTCGGATATTCGGAACAACAGGCAATATTTCGGGGAATCCCTGCTGGGAGGGGTTGTGAACTGTTCGGAATAAAACGGGTGAACCGGTCACGACCACTGAAGAAAAACCGTTTTCCTTGCCGAAATGCAAAAACTGATGGAGATAATCTTTTGACTGGCAGCGAATCATCTGTTCAAGGTGGTAACTGTCGGAATCCTGTGCAATCAATGATCCATCAAGGAGGCTCAAGAGGCTGAGGATATCTCCCCTCTTGCCTGATATTGTATCTCGGATATTCACCCTGAATCCTCAATTCTTCATCCCGAAATCAAGTCGACGTACCGGCCCGTTTTCATGGATCTGTAGAGTGCGTCGAGTAAGATCTGGATTTCGAGTGCTTTGTCCAGGCCGACCCTCGGATTACGATTATCAATTACTGACTGAACAAAATCATCAATTTCCAGGTAGAACTCGTCACCACAATAGTGGGGACTGAGTGAGAAAGCAGCCCGGGGTTCCTCCTGTGCCCGTTCCCACTGGTGCCAGCCTGGATCCAGTTGCCCTGATCTGCGTGAAAGCCATAACCGCATCCATTGATTACCCACGGTAAGTGTTCCAGCCGTACCAATGATTTCAATGTCATGAGTCTGCAGTTCATGTCCTGGCACAGACCAGTCAACCTTGATGGTGCCCCACAAATCATTCTTGTAATCAACTAGGGCAGACATCGTGTCCTCTACAACATTATGGACACCCGATCCCCTAGCATAGACACCCTTACATGAACCGAAAAGCATGTGCATTGCATAAAGTAGATGACAGCCCGAGTTGATCAGGACCCCGCCCCCGGATTTACACCCACTGAACGTCCATCCATCCTGTTGTTTGAAAACCTGACTCAACCGGCAGCTTGCCTGGAAGGATTTAATGGTTCCAAGTATTCCTGACTGAATGAATTCTGAGGCTTTCAGAAAAAGGGAGTGATGCGCAAGCTGGAAACCAACCGCAACTTGGAAATCGGGGGATTGTTGCGATCTTTTGACTACGGCTTGTGCATCAACCAAATCGTGGGCCAGGGGTTTTTCACAGAAGACGGCCACCTGATGATCCAGACAGGTTTCGATCAGTTTGCGGTGCGTGAATTGGGGAGTTGCGATAATGACTCCCATGGGATTGGTTTCATCCAGACAGGAAGCCAAATCATCATAATGCAACGCTTTAATACCTATTGAACTGACATGTCGACAGAGTGACAGGTCTTGATCAACGAGGGCGATAATCTGGGCAGCAGGATTTGCATTGAGCATGGCTGAGTGCATAATGCCCATCTTGCCGAGTCCTACGATCACAAACCCCGGAATGGTGTTTTCATGAAGATCAGTCACCATGCCGACCCATGTCTCCTTGATCACGAATTGGATGGAAACGGAACTCCACATAAAAACCGAGTTAAATCGGGTTAAAAATAGGGCAATTCCATTTCTCGAATGTTGGGGACACTGCCTGAAAGACTTTCACAAAGCTCGGAATCCCATATCCAATGGCTCCCGAACGGATCTGAGTCCGGATAATCACTATCGGCCATATCTTTTTTGCCGAGGACTTCCTCGAGCGTGAGTGGACATAATCCTCCGGCTTCCTTCCGCCGGGCCTGTCCCTGAAGATTCAGATTATCAAGCCCCTTGATCGTGAAATCGAGGGCTTCGTATTTTGTGATGATGTAGTTGGAGTGATCGGGTTCCCAGTAAGGCCATATCACGTATCCCCTGAATTCTGGGTACTTTTCCATGAAGATATCATGTGGACTGACTGGCAAACGATCCCAAGTCTTGATTGCCTGATCCGCGAACAGGGCGAGTTCATCATCATCCCATGCCTCAACAGGATTGGGTGCAGAAAGGTAAGTATTGATCAATCCGTATATGATCTTCCAGTCGGGTGACTCAAGTCCTTTCAGTCTTCCGGATTCATCAAGCTGCCGAAGAGTCGGGGATATTCCCGTTTCCTGCTCCCATATGATTGCCCGTTCCCGGATCTGTTCGCGGATCCAATCGACGCCAACTTTTACAAGATGGCGATTCTCGATTTCATAAATATGCGAATTCTGTTCTGATGCCTGGCGGATTGTATTGATCAGTTTGCTTTCATAAGCAATTCGGAAATGACCTGCCCCGGCCAAAATGACAGGACGCCAGCGTGTCACAAATGAAGGACAGTTCGGGTCCAACGCAGCCATATCAATATAGTAGACTGCCGCACGCGGGTCCTTCATGAATTGCTGGGCATGATAAGCACCCTCTTTCGGGATTTCATAACGGTGGGGATTTGTCTCGATGAATTTATCGACAATTTCCCGGGCCAAGTCGTCCCGTTTCCCCTCCTCCCCCACGGAAAGCATGGAGAATGAATATGCGTGTTTGAAATGTGGGTCTAGGTCCGAGATCACCCTGAAGTATCCCATCATCTGCTCCGCATTTTCGGGCTGGGTATAACCCGCTGCAAATGACTGGATCATTCTGAGCCATAAAAAATCGGATGCAAACTGGTCGAAGCCGAATGTGATGGTGCGAATATACTCACTTGAAGGCAGGTAAAGGGCATCACGGTAATTGTAGATGAATATCTTCCATCTCTCAATCAGCCTATTTTGCAGTCCCATACTTATCCCGAAGGTTATCACAAACAGGATGAACGGAACTATGATGGACCTATTAAATATCCTCATTTGAAGTTACGCCTTTGAAATATCATGATGGAAAGACACAGGACGCCCATGCTGTATAGGATGCCATAAATAATCGAACCCTGAAGGATTTCAGTCTTTTTATCATAGATTGCCGTTTTGACAGCCTCACTGAATGCACCTAGGTTGGGTGATATATGTGCGGCAATATTGGCCAGATAAAATGACAGCGGGATTTCCACATCAGTGCCGGCACCTTGTGCCATTTTTTTTGCATTGGTCATGATCTGCTGGCTGAAGCGGATGATATCCTCATTCATCCGACCGGCAATGAATGTCAATATCGTAAAGAACATGCTCAGAGTGGGCGTTGAAAAGGACGAATAGAGAATCGCGAATGCCGTGACAACAGCGAGCTCGAGGCAGGTAATCGCAATGACAGGCATGATGGCCTGTGTCGCGGAAAATGTATCCCAAAGAAACAGGTTTGCCACAGATTTCACCAGACTCAAGGCAATTGTGGCCAGGAAACCCGAGCTGTCCGGCTGGGCTGCAGCATCATAATAATGGAGTGCGGAAAGGAAGAATATGGACATGATGATGACATTCACCCAAACTGTCATCAGGAGGCCGAAATATTTTCCCATCAGAAATTGCCAGCGTCCGATGGGCTTGCTCACTATGGTATAAATGGTTTTCTTTTCCAGTTCGTTATAGACCAACGAGACACCCACAAACACGGCAATCGCAACGCCGAACAGGTTGATCGCAGTGAAGCCAAGGCTGCGCATTATCTTTTCTCTAGATGCGATCGTCAACTCACTGAGCACCCCTGATGATATGATCAATAACAGGGAGAAAATGAGGATCACATAAAGGATCCTGTTTCGGACTGCTTCCTTGAACGTGTTCTTTGCAATTGCCAAGATCTCGTTCATGATCCACCTCCTTGGCCCACTTCTCGGATGAAATAATCTTCGAGGGATTCGCGTCGAGGGGTCAGGGATATCAGAGTTCCACCATCCCGGACTGCTTGACTGATGATTTGATTGGCCTGACCCTCCTCGTTTGAGGTTATCCAGAGATCATTTTCGACAGATGTGCATTGCGCAACTTTTGGCTCCCAACAAGACCTGAAATCATCGCCCACATTTCCCAACACAATTTCCCACTCGGTTATGCCTTTGGACAGGAGGTCACTGATTGGGCCGATCGATTTGAGTTCACCTTTATAGAGGATTCCTACGCGGTCACAAATCATCTCAGCATCGCTCAGAATATGTGAGGAAAACAACACCGTCTTGCCCTGCTCCTTCAGTGAATGGATGATATCGCGGACCTCCTTGCGCCCGATGGGGTCTAGCCCTGACTGCGGTTCGTCCAAGACCACCAGATCCGGGTCGGACATCAACGCCTGGGCAAGGCCTATTCGTTGGTTCATACCCTTGCTGAAACCACGGAGTGGGATATTTGCCGCATGTGCAAGCCCCACCTGATCCAGCAGTTCCTCCGTCTTGGCACGTCGTTTCGGGCGACTCATACCATAAAGCTGTCCGTAAAAGTCGAGAAATTCCCAACCCTTGAGATAGTCATAAAAATAGGGGTTTTCAGGCAGAAACCCGATGCGGGACTTCACCACCTTATCCCCGAGGGGCTTGCCCATGATCCGGGCTGAACCTGAGGAAGGATAATGAATACCCATGAGGATTTTGATGGTCGTTGTTTTACCAGCACCGTTGGGGCCAAGCAGCCCGAAGACCTCCCCCTCCTTAATATTCAGATCAAGATCCTTCAGAGCAGTGGTCCTGCGGTCTCTGAAACGTATCCGTAGACGGCCGAATTCCGTGTCAATGACATCACGAACATAGATTTTCGATAGTTTTTCGGTTTCAATAACACCCATAATCACCACCCGTTATATCGAGGATAACCCCGAAACAATTTCTGAGAGGCATACAGCCTCGACGGGGATAGGATAAACGAAGAATACCGCTTGATGTCAACCAAAATAAACCAAGTAGAATCAATTCTGAATAAATCAACGAATGACTGGCCAGGCCCGTCTCCCATGGCTGCATTCTATTTAACCTGGCATCTCCTGATTTTCATATTCTTTTTTGGTATTCTCCTCATCCGCCCCAATGCACAACAATGGGATTGGATTGAATCTCGCCATGGTCAACGCCAAGGCATTGTTTTTGTCATGGACATGAAGTCCCGTTCCGTAGAATGGAAACTATGGGGAAACGGGGTGGGCCAAAACGCCCTGGATTCCCTCAATCGGCTGGTCCCGCCATCGGAGATCCCAAATCTTATCTTTGCATTCAACGGGGGATATTGGAATCCCGATTTGCATGCCGTTGGAATTTGTGCCGGGGAAAATGGAATCCATGACGCGATCAGTCATCCCTCCTGTTTTGCTATTACCCGGGACAGGGCCTGGGTAGGTGGCATGAGATCCCGTGTTTCTCTTCACCCTGTTAAAGACACATCACCGGCGCTGGTTGAAGGAAAACTTTACCTCAACAAATATCCCCTGCCTCAGGTTTCGCCCTGTATCATCGAACCCAATGCATATCCCCATTCGCTGAGCCTCTTCAAGACTGCACGTCTGGTTGAGTTTTCGATGGCTGATCAAAAGGCTGATCGGCTGGTCTTCAACTCCAGGACCGTACTAGTTGTCCAGAGGGAGCACCGGATGGTTCCTTACGAAAATATTGATCTGAAATCATATCGCGGAAGGATCTTGTTGATCATACCAGACAGGGATGATTCCGAATCTGCATGGGGTAAACTGGATACGGGATCAAAATATACACTGGACCTGCGTTTGGATCCGTTGAAAGGCAGGGTCATACTGGCTACATCTGGATCACCGATGTTGCTTGAGGATGGAATGATCCATGGAGAAATACCTTCTTCCATGGCTGAGGCACGACGAAGCCGCAGAACTGCTGTTGGTTGTAGTGCGGATGGAACACGAGTCTGGGTGATGATTCTTGTGCGGAGTCGTGACGGACTGGAAGGGCTGACACTTCGCGAGACCGCCGAGTTAATGAGGGAACAGGGGGCCTGGGATGCACTAAATCTTGACGGGGGAAGTTCCACGGATCTCTATGACCCGGAGCGAAATCCACTTTTATCCGCCTTCTTTTCGGGTGACAGCGGGATTCATCATTGTATCACCTTGAACCGCCCCCCTCCAGAATGACAGATCATCAAAGTGGGATCCTGCCGTTTCCAATTCATGTTGCATCATGACCCGAGGAATCATCCGTGTAATTCGAATGATCCCGATGTGGCATGATCCCGTTAAGGAAATCAGCCCCGTCACCCCTCAGAACCACCTCGATCGCATCATCAAAATAAGTTTCCCCAGCGGTATTTTTCAGAGCTGCCATCTTCAGGCAGTAACGAAGGATATTTATCCCGTCCCTTGAAGTGAAGGGTAAGTTTGCGCGATGGGCCTTTTGGAGAAAATCAACAGTCATGTCGAGGAGTTCCTCTCCCGAATAAGGTACGTTATAGTGGAGGATCCTCGTTTCCTCATCCCGATCAGGAAACTGTATTTCAATCTGTGGCTGAAGTCGTGAGTGGATATACTCGGGTATCTCATAGGTCGATGCATCATCATTCATCGTGCAACAGATCCGAAACCCGGGCCTGGCTCTGACTTTCAGGCCTGTCACGACTGATTCGACATAACGGCGTCGATCCAGCAATGGAGCAAGCGATGCCCAGGATTTTTCACTCATGCGATTTGCCTCGTCAAGGATACAAACGCCACCGTTAATCATGGCGGTGACGAGTGAGCTGGCATGATAGGCTATCTTTCCATTCTCGGCTACAACAGGGGTGATTAGTAGGTCTTCCGGTCGTGTATCCATCGTGCACTGGTATATATAGACCTGATTACCACCTTCCTTTGCCAGCGAATAAGCCAAAGTGGTTTTCCCGACACCCGGTTTTCCAATCAAGCGGGGATTGAGTGGAATGTCGTTATCATCTATCACAAGCCATGCGGCCCGTAACTGATCACAGACCCTTTCATTGCCGATCCATTGAAGGCTTAGATCATCCGGGTGAGCCAGAGTCAGCTCAATTCCGTCAATGGTTATTTTTCCCTTATCGGACTCCATCATGTTCTCCAGAGGATTTCATCCATCGGGCTGGGTCGCTAAACCTGCAATGGGTTCAAACAAGGGGGTTGATACCTTCCATGCCGATTCGCGGGGTCATGATATCCCAAAAAATCTATCATCTCCCGAAACTTTATGTCAAGCCATGTAAAACCAGCTGTTTCCATGCATTACGAGACGGTCTGAGCTCGATCGCCTGAAATTCTGCGATCAAGGTGTCTTTCAGTTTGATTTTCGGACCCACCGCTTTTCCGAATCCCAGCATTATCAAGAGGATGAACCAATTGACAAGCTCCCCCAGACGATGGTACGATGACAGCATCAGCTCAGGTTCGGAATTTAGAACCTCTTGAATGATTTTAAATGGTTTATATGTTTCAAAATCTAATTCAACTGCCTTTATCACTCATGATTGGAGCGGGATAAAATGGCCAGGAAACAAAATCGAATTCAGGTCATCCTCGAGTGTACGAGTTGCCGAAAAAGCGGGCTGCCCGGTGTTTCCAGGTATGTTAGCACGAAAAACAGGAGTACGACAACAGACCGCATAGAACTCAAGAAATACTGCAAATTCGAGCGGAAACATACAGTCCACAAGGAAATAAAATAACCCCTCCCCCTTCAAGAAAACCGACGTCTGGTGGGTAGGTCGAAAGGGATCCTGTTTAGGGAATCTCGGGGTTGTGTTCAAAAAATCATTCCACTTACCGGTTCGCAATCATCCGTTTCCCTTGGGGCCCATAACCTCGATCAGCGGATAGGCGACGATTTCGATCATGCAATTCACGACCCCATCATCCAGCATTTCAAGTTTCCTTGCTGCAGCACGGCTCAAATCTATAATACGACCCTGAATGTAGGGACCCCTATCATTGATGATTACAATTACCGATTCCCGGGTATCGAGACGTATGCACCTTACAATACTGCCAAAGGGGAGTGATTTGTGTGCAGCAGTCATGGATTCGGGATCAAATATCTCTCCGGTCGCGAGTAGCTGCGGTTCATCGTAGAACGAGGCAAGTCCAATCTGGGGAGGATATGCATAAGAGCCTGCGCGGTTGGCCACAAGTGGAACTCGACGATTGTGGATCATCACATCCTGTACAAATTCATCCACCCCTTTCTCATCGAGAAGTTCGATCCGAGCGACACCCTCTTCGAGACGATCGGGGTAGCTGGAAGGTTGGTGAAGCTTAGGTATAGAATCAGCCGATTGCGATATCATCACCATCTCGTCTGGTATATAGGGCTGCTCCCCATTGTATGTACAGGCGCATATATTGATCGTGATTAACATGATCAACATGCGGTTCAGACGATATTGAGGATAAACCAGCATGGGGGGTCAGGGATGAGCAGCCTTTCTGATACAGGGCACGTCCAAGAATCATGTCAGTTGCATCACGGGCCCTCTATCGACAAAACTGAATCTACAGCCCACGTATATCTTTCGGAAATAAAAAAACCATATTGCCGGAAGATTTGTTCGGGATATGCCAGAAAGCGGAATAATCCTGATTATCCTGATGACCGGGTGTTTCAGAGGGCGCGGATCCCCACCGTCAGGATGGGATGACTGTATTCATTGATTTGATTCTGCTGAATTTAGTCTATATGCTCATTTATGGACCGAATGATCGACGATCATGATTCTCTCCCCTCCCCGAGTCTCCGCAAAGATTTTCAGGCAAGGTGTTCATAGGCGCATGGTGGAAATCGAAAAAACCATAATTCGGGTCAGGATCAATCCCTGCCTCTGTCGCCTTGCCGGGAAATTGAGAATCTACGTGATTCTCCTTTTATCAATATTTCAACTCCAGGTTGTCACCCACTCAAAAAAACCGGCCAATACGGACCAGTGGATATCAAGTGTCAGGAAGGCCGAGAAACGATACGGTGAAAAATGGTCAGTCCTCGTCAAGGATCTGGAATCGGATGAGACGGTATTTTCATACAAACCCTCCCGAAAACTGGTTCCTGCATCGAACCGAAAAATAATTATCCTTGCCCTGGCACTCGAGACCTTGGGGCCGGATTTTCTTTTTAAGACCATTCTTTACCTGGATCAGGGTAAACAGGAAGGCTTGGAAACCTACCGGGGCAATTTAGTCCTTTATTCCAATGGGGATCCCACCATGGATGCCTCTTACATCCGGGGGGTTCGTAATCCAATCAATCTTATCGGTCAATGGTGCAGTGAAATAGCATCCGCCGATATTCGGGATATAGATGGTGATCTGATCATCGATGCCTCGGCATTCGGTGAAAACCAGAATGTATACCCCTCCGTCTGGGATATTCGCCACCAGAGCCTTGCATATGCCCCCATCCCATCAGCTATCACCCTTTCCAGGAACCTTTTGAGCCTGATCGTCAAACCCGGGAAGGATTCGGGTGATCGCGGACGGGTGAGTGTTTTCCCATCTAAAATAGGAATTCACCTGAATAATCGAACTGTGACAGGGAAACGCAAACCCTATGGCGTTACAGCGATGTTCGGTAACGACGGACGGACAATCAACCTGAATGGGAGGGTACCCCTGGGAGGCAAGCAGGAGGTCGCCGTCCTGCCGCTTAAAAACCCACTCGAGTATATTGCTCATGTATTGAAGGAACGACTGTCAAAAGAGGGCGTCAGGTTAAATGGGAATATAAGGATCATGTTAGACCCTGAAAACAGGGATCCAGCTACAATGCAACAGTATGTCGTGGGAACCAATATATCCCCGCCTCTCCATAAACTCCTTCGCACCATGATGGTCAGGAGCAATAATTTTATATCAGAGCAGGTGTGGCGTGCATGCGCCGTGAGGGCGGTCGGTCGCGCCGACGCTCCTCAGGTGCGGGATGTGGAACAAGATTGGCTCCGCAGGAATGGATTATCGTGGATAGAACCCGGTTACGACGGATGTGGACTGTCGTCTCTTAACCGGAACAGTCCCGCCGAGTTTGTCATCCTGCTCAAGATGCTCTATAACTCCGTTTACCACGATCAGCTTGTTTCAGCCCTTCCGGTTTCCGGACGATCAGGTACGCTCAAAAAACGCTATTTCACACGCAAAGGCGGTAGAGTCCATGCAAAGACGGGGACACTGACCGGGGTTACTTCATTGTCCGGACTGATAAAGGACCGCCATAGCGGGAAATTTCGCTATGTCTTCTCGATAATTGGAAATGCGGAAGGAGATACTCACGGTCGCCTTAGCATGCGAACTAATCAATTGATGAAACTCCTGATTCAAAGGCTTGACAAATCATCCGGCAGGGTTTCCAGGAAACAGGATTCAAGCGGGGAGACCGGCACGGATCCGTCCGTGAAGAAAGCTCATCCAAACCTGAAGACACGACTCAAGGCATGGAATAAACACGGCGGAAATATTGTTGATCGAAAATAACGGGACAAAAGCGAAGACGGCATTCAACGATCCCTGAACATCTCGGGTTGGATTCCATGCTCCTTGATCTTTTTGTAGAGATAAGGTCTTCCGACCATGCTCGATCTCGAAGCAAGCGCCATGTTTCCATGTATCCTGCGCAGCAGATCTTCCAGATATTTTGCCTCAAAATGCCTCTTGGCTTCCCTGAACGTGAGATTCACGCCTTCATGGCGTAGATCCTGATTTTCACCCTTTGACTTCTGATGTTCACATGAAAATATGGGGGGGGGCGGGGGCTTCAGGAGGAATTTGCAAGACAATCGCCCCACCCCGGACAGGTATTAGCCATTTCTTCGTACACTCGCATATGCCAACACGATGACAGTTCGAGGATATTTTGGATATATTTCAAACTCTAAAACAGCTATATATTGGTTTGACTCCGGTGGGTTAAATCCCGATCCTAGATCCATTCATGGCCCAAAACAGGATCCATCGCATAGAACTTAATAATATATTGGTTTTCGCTGTGGTCTTCCTATTGAACAGACATTTGTTATTATGATGAATCTAACCTCAATTGAACTCCGAGTGCTGGCAAGCCTGATTGAAAAACAGATATGTACGCCCGAGTATTACCCTCTCTCCATGAATGCGCTGATCAATGCGTGTAATCAGAAATTAAACAGGAACCCGGTGGTCGAATACAACGAAATCATCATCGAGACCGGCCTGCAGGCGCTGAAGGCAAAACAGTTGGCCAGGAAAGTATATGACGGTGCCGGACGGGTTCCGAAATACAGCCACCTTTTCCATCAGGGATACAACCTGAAACGAAACCTGGTTTCCATACTGGTCGAGCTTATGCTCAGGGGCCCTCAGACACCGGGCGAACTCAAGTCCCGATGCAGGAGACTTCATATATTCCAGAGTGTCAGTGATGTTTTATCAGCATTGAATACATTGATGAATACCGAGGAACCTATGGTATTTCAGCTGGCAATGCAATCGGGCAGCCGTGAAGTCCGCTATTCACACACATTCAGTGATGAAGACGTTGAGACAGGATCGGGCGTGGATGTGAAAAACGATCAAGACCCCGGCCCGAATACCTTTGCATCGGGGATCCGTATGGAGGAGAAACATGATGAGCGGTTTGAATCAATGATACGACGGATGGAAGTGGAGATTATTTCACTGAGAAAAGAACTTTGTGAAATCAGGAATGATATTCAGGAGATCAAACAAAACAGCCAGTCTTAACATTCTGGATCATTACCCGTTTGGAATTTCGGAGTGGCCCATCCCGCGACAAGATGGGAGCCGCCAGCATTATCGGATCACCTCCTTTCAAGTACTAGGCGGACAATCGTTTCGATATGGAACGTATGGGGGAACATGTCTATGGGCTGGACTTCATCAATCCGATAGCCAGAATTTGTGATTGTCACCAGGTCCCTTGCAAGCGTTGCGGGGTTGCAGGACACATAAACAAAAACAGGCGACTGCAGAGCAAGGAGGCCCCTGAGGGAGCGCTTATCCATTCCGCCACGTGGCGGGTCAATGACAATGTGAGTGAAAGGTCTCCGCACCGCCCTGGATGCGAGTTCAAGTCCTGCGGGAAAAGGCCGGGCGATGAAGGTCGCGTTATGAATATTATTGTGGCGGGCATTCTCGCGTGCATCCCAGACAGCACTGGTAATCATTTCAACTCCAACAACATGTTCCGCCTGTTGAGCACAATGAAGTCCGATTGCCCCCATACCGCAATAAGCGTCCAGAACACATGAGGCTTCGTCGATTCGGGCCATTTCGACAACTCTGCGATAAAGCAAACGTGCAGCATCGGTATTTGTCTGGAAGAACGCCATCGGTGATATCCTGAACCTTAATCCGTTAATATCCTCGAATAAGTGTGATATTCCCCAGGAACCAGCCTGATCATCCATCTTTGCAACATCAGCAATCCCGGTATTGACCCCCCAGATCCAGCCCTCGAAACCTTCAACACACATTTTCAGTTGATCGTTCAATTCATCTGCATTTTTCAGCTCTCCGCGGTTTGTCAACAGTACCAGAATCGATTTAGAGTCAGTATTCGAATAACGCATGATCGCATGTCTCAGGAAACCTTCGTGTTTGTTCTTGGAATAAGCCCGAAGTCCATTTTTTCGAGCATATATTGTCAGGACCTCGAGCATTCGGTCGAACGGAGGTGGGTGAATATGACATTTATCCACCTCAAGCAGTCGATCGAACCTACCCGGTGAATGAAATCCGAGAATAACATCTCCTGTTTCGTCCTCGCCAAATGAATATTCCATCTTATTTCGGTAATGCCAGTTTTGTGGCGAAGGAATGATCGGCGCAAAATTAAGTCCATCCTGTCCGCCAAGATGCTTCAGTGTATTAACCACCTGCTTCTGTTTCCATTCAACCTGGCTGGAATAGGGGATATGTTGCCAGCAACACCCCCCGCAGCTTCCGAATAGAGCGCAACGAGGGTTTACAATTCGGTTGGGTGATGGAATTTCAATTGATTCGATGACGGCTTGGGCATGATTGGACTTTTTCTTGAGTACACGCGCCCGGATGGGTTCACCCGGCATGGCACCTGCAACAAATAGCACGAAATCCTTATACCTGCCCACACCACTCCCGCCATATGCAAGGTCATCAATCTCGATCGTGACGACATCATTTTTCTTGAGATTTGTCATCGTATTACAACTGATATCATCCCGGGGAGGGGCCGCCCTTGATCACTGGCATACAGATATCGAGCCCCATTTCCGCGGAATGCGGGCGATCTTTTGAATTTCATGTGCGGGCAAGCCCAGACATGATATTTTTACATCTAACACATGCTATGTAGATATGATACAAATACGGTGATTCCGGAAGAGTGTGGCGGGATCAATTCGACCAGGATTTATCATGTCATCAAAAAACACCCGATCCGGGACGAAAGCACTTGAATCATCCGGGATGCTGCTTGTCAGTGAACTGTATGAATCTATTCAGGGCGAATCCAGTCATTGCGGACAGCGTTGTGTTTTTATCCGCTTGACCGGATGCCCACTGCGATGCAGGTGGTGTGATAGCGAATTTTCATTTCAGGGTGGCAAGAGGATGGTTATAGATGAACTAGTCCAGCACGTCTCCTCGATGGACACCCCTCTTGTCGAGGTCACGGGGGGGGAGCCGCTCGCACAAACCGGATGCCTTGACTTGATAAAAAAACTGTGTGATTCGGGACTGACAGTTCTCCTGGAAACCAGTGGCGCACTCGATATCAAACCGGTTGACCCGCGTGTTACCATAATCATGGATATCAAGTGCCCTGACAGCGGGGAATCCAACTCCAACCTGTGGGACAATATCCAACATCTTAAACCACAGGATGAAGTCAAATTTGTCATCGCCTGCCGTGAGGACTATATCTGGGCGCGGGATGTCCTGGATCGTCATGGCCTTGAAGACCGGCATACAGTTTATCTTTCCCCGGCCGGAGGAATTCTAAACCCTGCCGAACTTGCGGATTGGATACTGCAGGATCGCTTGAATCTCCGGTTCCAGATCCAAACCCACAAGGTGATCTGGCCGGACAGGGAAGGGGGCATCTAGGCCCAGGTTTTTGGGTACCATCCTCGCGGAGGTGCCATCACGAATTCAATGATGCCAGGAACCGAAAACCTCTTGGGAGGTAGGATAACAGAATCTGACCTGTGTGGGATATAAATTTGGTCGTGGTCAGCGCCGGGGATGAATCGATTGTTGAATTCTCAGGGAATCTGGGCTGGGCTTAAGACCGTATTCATTAATCAATCCAATGGCGTTTTCCAGCCTATCGGGTAACTAAAGCAGTCAGCCCATGGGGTGGTGGGCGACAGGACGATTGATGAGCTGAAATCAAGCCCCGACCCGTCACACCATGGCGATTCAGGGGTTTGTTCCCGACTCTGACAACCAAGAATCAAAATTACCACTCCACGTTTCAGGCATTGTTTTTTGGATGACCGTCAACATGTCCTCAGGGGGCATTGCCTTAATGTGATGAGAGTCCCCCCCCCTCCCCGGATGTGGAAACTCCAGTCTCACCGCATGCAGCATCTGCCTTTTTGGATATACAGGCACCAGGATTTTTCGGCAGTCCGGATTCAGGTTTTGCAACGTGCGATTTTTACTCAGGCCATAAGTCGGATCCCCCAATAACGGGCGGCTGATGGATTGAAGATGAACCCGTATCTGATGCGTCCGTCCGGTATGCAGTCGCAATCCCAGAAGGCTGATGCCTCCATGTGCATAGAGGACACGCCATAATGTCAGGGCATTCTTCCCCCCGGGGACAACACCCATTTTTTTTCGGTCACTCTTTCTCCTCCCAATCGGACGATCTATCATTCCTTCTTGATCGCCGAAATAACCGACTGCCAAGCCGAGGTACTTCCTTGAAATCAAACGCTCCTCCATGGAGCTTCGCAAGGCCATCCAAGCTGATTCCACACGAGCAACAAGCATCAGGCCGCTGGTCTGCGCATCCAGGCGATGGACAAGCCCACATCTGTTTTCCCCGCCGACATGACGCTGTTTTTCACCGTAGCGATTAAGCAATGCGTTGACGAGTGTGCCCTGTGAATGCCCCGCCCCGGGGTGGACGACTTGTCCGGCCTTCTTGTTTATGACGGCAAGGTGCTCATCTTCATAGGGGACCTCCAGGTCAATCTCCTCGGCACTGATATGCTGATCAGGTCGTGCAGTGTAATCATATTCAATGGTTTCTCCAGGTCGAACCCGGTATCCCGCGTTACGCAAAGAACCATTGACACGGATCAACCCGTCGCTGAGGTCACGCTGTATCCGGGATCGTGATACATCCGGAAGGCTCGCGCTGATGCGACGGTCCAGCCGGATCAGATCACCATCTTCGATGATTAAACGGATCAAAAGATATGAAACCTGTCAAGAAACACACATTGGTAGCGACTACATGTCCAAACCTATCTCCACCTCGCCATCATCATCACCGGAGCCGTAATCCTGACCATCGTTTACAAGCATCCGGAAGGCCTTGCCGGGTTTGAAAGTGGCAATCATCTTGGGGGGGATCTGGATACGTTCACCGGTTCTTGGATTCCGGCCATTACGGGCATTCTTGTGTTTCACGTAGAAAGTCCCAAATCCTACAAGCGAAACCTTGTCCCCTCGTTTCAAGGATTCCTTAACAGAATCGAGAAATATCTCTAGCGCGACTATCGCATCTTTTCTGTTCATCCCTGTCAGGCTTGCAACCCGATTGATGATCTCTGCCTTGGTCATCGGCCAGACCCTCCCTAGATTAGTCGATCTCAAGACGGGACGATAAATCAACTCTTTGGCTGATATCATTCCCTTTAAATTCCTATATATCGGTTGACACAAGGTAAGTCAAGTTATTTGAAGAATTTAGTTGCCATACGGGTCATGGGGTCGTGTTTAGGGGGTTTCAGCGTCATCCAAATCGAGCTTTTGTTGATGAATTTCCCATTTTTCATATAATTCGGCAATTCGTGCTTGGATCTTGGATCGCTGATTTCCCAAATCTGATGATCGTGCTGGACTACTGTACACATCCGGACGTAACATCTCTGTTTCCAATGATTTGATATTTTTTTCCAACTCGTCTATTTGGGATTCCAGTTTTCGGATTTGTGAACGGATCTTGGCTTGATCCCGGCGTAATGCCTTACGGCCCTCTTGTTCCTGGATCATGGCGCCAACAGGCTGCCCTTTCTTTCCCGGATTGGTTCTGACTCGTTTCTTTACCCTGTCCTGATGGTTGTCTACCAGTGGACTCTCCTCACCAAGGCTTGAAAGGGCTTGGCAGTAATCACGATAGTTTCCCTTGAATGACCTGATTTGTCCTTCCCTGATCTCGATGATTCTGTTGGGAATCCGTTCCAGAAAGACCCGGTCGTGACTGACAAAAATTAATGTGCCTGCAAACTCCATCAGGGCTTGTTCCAGCGTACGTCGACTGGCAAGGTCAAGATGATTCGTCGGTTCATCAAGGAGCAGGGTATTCGCGCCTGAAAACAGCATTTTTGCCAACCTGACGCGGGTCCTCTCTCCACCAGACAAAACCTTGACCTGTTTGTCGACGTCCCCGCCCGTGAAAAAGAAACTACCCAGGAGATTTCTCACATGTTGCTCCATGCCCTGTGGTGCCGCCGAGTTTACTTCACCCAGAACGGTATTTTCCGGGCTGATGTCCTCGTTTTCATACTGGGCAAAATATTCATCCCTGATTGTCGCCCCCCTACGCAGGACCCCTGAGGCCGGTTGATGAATACCTGCCAGCAGTTTGATCAGCGTGGACTTTCCCGCGCCGTTCAGCCCAACAAGGGCAATACGGTCTCCCCTCCAGATATCAAGATCCAGACCCTCCAGCACATGCAGTTTTCCGAATGCCATTTCAAGATCCCTTAGGTGGTAGACCTCCTTCGACCCCCGGTCGGCGGCAGGAAACTTGAAATGAATACGGGCGGGCTCCCTCGGTGGGGGCAATATCCTGATCATTTTGTCCAGCTGCTTGACACGTGACTGCACCTGGACTGCCTTGGAGGCCTTGTACCTGAATCGTCCGATGAATCTTTCAGTCCGGGATATTTCATCCTGCTGATTCTGATATTCCCTCTCCCATTGTGCCCAGCGTTCATGGCGCTGATCCAGATATTCACTGTAGTTGGCTGTATAGATCGAAAGTTTCCCCTCATGTATCTCAAATATCCTTGATGAAAGGCGGTCCATGAATGCCTGTTCATGACTCACCATCAGAACGCTGCACTTCCGGGCTTGAATCCAGTCCTCAAGCCACAACATGGTCTCTAGATCCAGGTGATTTGTGGGTTCGTCCAGCAGGAGCAGGTCATGGTTATGAAGCAAAAGTCTTGCCAGCATGATTCGCATGCGCCAGCCACCCGACATCTCCAGGCATGTTCGATCCAGATCGGCGTGGCAAAAACCCACTCCTGCAGCACTCCGTCCAATAATCGAATCCATCTCGTATGCACTGAGCCGGTCCAACTCATGCTGGATGAAACCAAAACGATCGGCCACCTTCATGTATTCATCGCTTTCGGGGTCAAGGCGTGACATGTCTCGGGCAAGCTGATCCATCTCGGATTCCTGACTGGTGACCTCCTCAAAAACGTGCCTCAATTCTTCAATGACACTCCTGTCCGACTGAAAATCGGCATGTTGTGGCAGGTATCCGATGGAAAGGTCTCGTGGTTTCGAAACTTCCCCGCTATCAGGACTTATTTCGCCCGCACAAATCTTAAGCAGTGTGGATTTTCCGGAACCGTT
>CAYYNQ010000080.1:0-2968 GCA_964473105.1 uncultured Candidatus Sumerlaeota bacterium
CCGTCAATCCGACGCCGGAGCTTCTACGCGCACGGCTTGCCAAGCTTGCTGACATTCTTCCGAAGCCACAAGACCAAACCGTCGAACCCGTTGTGGCGGATGGCGTCGCGGGGGAGTTCATCATGACACCGGGAGCTGACGTCTCCCGCTGCCTCTATTACCTACACGGCGGAGGCTATGCGATCGGTAGTGTCGCAACACACCGCACACTCTGCCATAACCTGTCCCAGGCGGCAGCAGCCCGGGTGCTTTCCATGGACTATGCCCTGGCTCCGGA
The DNA here is from genome assembly GCA_964473105.1 of uncultured Candidatus Sumerlaeota bacterium. Lineage (GTDB taxonomy): Bacteria > Sumerlaeota > Sumerlaeia > MVZB01 > MVZB01 > CAYYNQ01. Next base: position 278 of record CAYYNQ010000080.1, read on the forward strand.
GTACCCATTTCCCTCGGGTCTGGAGGATGCCACAGTCGGATACCGCTGGCTCTTAGAACAGGGAACGGCGCCCGATAAAATCGTAATTGGAGGCGATTCCGCCGGCGGCGGCCTAGCTGTCGCAACTCTGATGGCACTGCGCGACCGCGGTGTGCCATTGCCCGCAGCCGCCATCTGCCTTTCACCCTGGGTCGATATGGAAGGTACCGGCGAGACGATGCTAACCCGCGCTGATGTTGACCCGATGGTTCAGAAGGATGGATTGCTCTGGTACGCCGATCTCTATTTGGACGGCGTCGATCCACGAAACCCACTGGCTAGCCCGTTGCACGGAGACCTATCTGGTTTACCGCCGATCCTAATCCAAGTGGGCGACGCTGAAACCTTACTGGACGATTCGGTACGTCTGGCGGACGCGCTGCGAGCCGCAGGCGTATCGGTGGAGTTAGATGTCTGGGACAATATGATCCACGTCTGGCAACTCTTCGCGCCGATATTATCCGAGGGCCGTGAGGCGATTACGAAGGCCGGCGCGTTCGTGAAAGAACACACTTCTTAGGTCGGACCGCACTGACAAACTTTGCTATGTCGCAAACACTTACGCGCTCCTCAAGGACCTACGCCCCCTCTAAGTCAAACAACTGTTGGAGCTCTTGCCGAAGCTAGGTTTTCTTACCTTGAAGGTGTTGACGTGATCAAAAAATGATTTGCCGCCCCTTTTAACCAAACGACCATCGGCGACGAAAGCGGACGAAAACGTCACGCAGTTCTCTCGGCTTGCAGCCCCAGTTCTTCCATCATTGCGTCGCGCATCTTGAATTTTTGCGCCTTACCGGTGACCGTTAAGGGCAACGCATCCTTGAAGCGCACATAACGCGGGACCTTGTAGTGAGCTATCTGATCCCGGCAGAATTCTTTGATATCACTTTCAGTCACGCTCTCACCATTCTTCAACACTACCCAGGCGCAAACCTCCTCACCAAGACGTTGGTCAGGAATGCCGAAGACCTGCACCTCCTGCACCGAGGGGTGGCCATATAGAGACTCTTCGATCTCGCGTGGATAAACGTTCTCTCCGCCACGAATTACCATGTCATTCACTCGGCCGGTAATATTGCAGTATCCTTCATCGTCGATGGTGGCCAGATCACCGGTATGCATCCACCCCTCGGCATCGATAACCTCAGCAGTGCGCTCGTCATCCTCCCAATAGCCTTTCATTACGGAATAACCGCGCGTACAAAGCTCGCCTTGAACCCCGGGTTGTAGGGTCGCACCGACCGCGTCGATTACCTTGCATTCCACGTGGGGGTGAATCCGCCCAACGGTCGTGACCCGGCGTTCCAATGGGTCTTCGGCGCTAGTCTGAAAAGAGACCGGACTTGTTTCCGTCATACCGTAGGCGATAGTCATCTCAGACAGGTTCATTTCCGCCACGCACCGTTTCATCACCTCGATAGGACAAGGTGCACCGGCCATGACACCGGTGCGCATGGCCGAGAGGTCGAACTGCGCGAGTTCAGGATGTTCCAGCATGGCGACGAACATCGTGGGAACGCCATAAATCGCAGTGCATTGCTCATCCGAAGCCGACCTGAGAACCAAATCGGGATCGAATCCCTCGGAGGGAAACACCATCATGGTCCCCGTGGAAACGCAACCCAGCGTCCCCAGCACCATAGCGAAACAATGGTAGAGCGGCACGGGAATGCACAGGCGGTCGCGGTTCGTAAAATTTTGCGCGGCTGCGACGAAACGCCCATTATTAACGATATTGGCATGGGTGAGTGTAGCCCCCTTGGGCGCACCCGTCGTACCCGAGGTAAACTGAATGTTGATTGGGTCGTCAGGCACCAGATTCGCCGAGATTGCATCGAGGCCGACGGGCTCGTCTCCGCGTCCATTCTCTAGGACATCGACGAAGCGAAAAAACCCTGGCTCGGTCTCTTGTCCCATCTTTATGATGGACCTTAGGTGCGGCAGTCTTTTCGCCTGGAGCGCCCCGGGCTCCGAGGCCGTGAGTTCCGGTGCCAAGGATCTCAGCATGCCCACATAATCGCTGGCCTTGAAGTTAGTCGCGGTCACGAGTGCCACGCAACTGACCTTGTTCAGGACATATTCCACCTCGGTCACGCGGTAAGCCGGGTTTATAGTGACCAAAATCACGCCAATGCGGGCTGTCGCGAACTGGGTTAGCAACCATTCATATCGGTTCGGAGACCAGATACCGACACGATCACCCTTCTTAAGTCCAAGGCCGACAATGCCAGCTGCTAAGGCATCGACCTCTTCCGCGAATTCGGACCACGTCCAGCGAACCCCCTGTTCAACGAAGACCACCGCTTCCCGCCCACCTTGGGCCGCAACTGTCGCTTTGAGTATTGCCGGAATAGTTTGGCTCCATAATTCTGGCCCAATATCGCCGACCACATGCGCCAACCCATTACGCGGATGCGGATCATATGTGTCGTTGGCCGAGACCTCGCTTGTTGCCATAATCATGACCTCTCGTATTTTTCGTGGGTTACCTGCCGATTAGACATTCTGATCCCAATCCGGATCCTTGCTGGGACTCAGCGGCGTGTCACCCACCAACAGTCCTTTGCCCGGAACAAAATTGACTTCGAGGCGAATACCGTCGGGGTCCTCAAAGACGAAGAAATAGTATCCCGGAGCAAAGTTTCCCTCCAT
>CAYYNQ010000081.1:0-35054 GCA_964473105.1 uncultured Candidatus Sumerlaeota bacterium
AAATGCGGAGAACATCATAGAGATGTATTCAAGGACGCGGAGTGAAGGTTTGGGTGAGGAGGTCAGACGTCGAATCATGCTCGGCACTTACGTCTTGTCGGCAGGTTTTTATGATGCATATTACCTGAAGGCCTTGAAAGCTAGAACCCTGATCAGCCAGGATTTCAAGCAGGCATTTGAGAAGGTTGATGTGATTGCCACTCCGACATCGCCGACAGTGGCTTTCAGGGCAGGGGTGAAGTTAAACGACCCGCTGCAGATGTATCTCTGCGATATCATGACGATTTCAAGCAATCTGGCTGGGATTCCGGGGATTTCACTGCCATGCGGAATGACCGATGAGGGCCTTCCGGTCGGGTTGCAGTTGTTGGCAGCGAATTTCAACGAGGCCAGAATGTTCCAGGTTGCGCATGTCTATGAGCAAAGCCGGGAATGGTGGAAGCAGTCACCCGATCTAAATCGTACGGGAGTGAAAATGAACAGCCAAAACTTTTGACTGGCCGTCTGTTCTCGTTTGTGATTGCGACAGTGATTATATTTGGGATGAAAAAAGATTGACCTCAAGATGAACGGATCCTGATCAAAATGGAATGGGAAACAGTTGTTGGTTTTGAGATCCATGCCGAACTGCTGACGCAGTCAAAGGTCTGGTGCAGTTGCTCAACGGCGTTCGGCCGCCCCCCCAACACCCAGACCTGTCCGGTTTGTCTTGGGATGCCCGGATCGCTGCCGGTTCTGAATAGGAAGGCCATGGATCTCGCAATACGCACGGCCTTGGCCCTCAACTGCAGCATTATCTCACCATGCCAGTTCGAGCGTAAGAATTATTATTACCCGGACCTGCCGAAAAACTACCAGATCAGCCAGCTTCGAAAAAACCTTGGCATCAATGGGGCCATCGAGTTCCCCGTTGGCAGCCGCACCTGCATGGTTCATTTTGATAATGTGCACCTGGAGGAGGATGCCGGCAAGAACATCCATCCCGAGATACCCGGCGCGGACTATTCCCTGGTTGACCTGAACCGTGCCGGGACACCTCTGCTGGAGATCGTAAGCAGGCCTGATTTGCGCTCGATTGAGGAGGCCGAGGCCTTCATGATTACGATGAAAACGCTACTTGAATATATTGAGGTCAGTGATTGCAACATGCATGAGGGACGCCTGCGGTTTGAGGCCAATATTTCCGTTCGTCCCAAGGGGAGCGACAAGTTAGGGACCAAGGTTGAAATCAAGAACCTGAACTCGATGAAGGTTGTCCTGAAATGTATTGAGATTGAGGCCGAGCGCCAGATAGGGCTGATAGAGGATGGTGCCAAAGTTGTCCAGGAAACACGGTTATGGGATGAAGCGGCCGTGGTTACCCGTGCGATGCGTGGCAAGGAGGAAGCCAACGATTATCGTTATTTCCCGGATCCGGATCTGGTCGAAGTGGTGATGGATGAGGAGTGGATCCGGAGAGTGCGTGCGGAGATTCCCGAGTTACCGAATGCGCGGCGTCAGCGATTCATCGATGAACTTGGGTTGTCGGAATACGATGCTAGGGTGTTGACAGCGGACAAGTCACTAGCCGATTACTACGAACGGGCACTTGAAAAAAATCACAGCACGAAATCGATCTGTAACTGGATTACCTCGGAGGTTTTGCGCTGGCTTAACGAGGGCCCGGAGAGGCGATTGTCGGCCTATCCGATACGTGCTGAGCAATTGGCCGACTTGGTAAGGCTGATTGATGATGGCACCGTCAGTGGAAGGATTGCAAAGCAGATCTATGCCGAGATGCTGGAAACCGGGAACGACCCGCAAGTGATCGTCAAGGAGAAGGGCTGGATCCAGATTACGGATGAATCGTCGATCGCCCCGGTTATCGACGAGGTGATTGCGAACAATCCCAAGACCGTGGTTGATTTCAGAAACGGCAAGGAGCGCGCGCTGGGAGCGCTGGTCGGGCAGGTGATGAAGGCCACGAAGGGTCAGGCCAGCCCGAAGACCGTGAATGAACTGCTGAGAGACAAGATCCTAGGGACTTGATGCTGAATGATGGTGATATATTTGCCGAAGCCTGCTTATGTCGATTGATAGGGACCTTCAGGATTTCCAACTAAAATGACGTCACGCAGTAGAATTGTCATCGAGCAAACAGGGGGGATTTCCAGGCTCACATCGGCCCGCAGCCTTTCCCCGCTTAAGATCCTTAATCCTAAAACACACAGCACGGCATGCCATGTCATGCTTTCTTCATATGGGGGTGGCTTGTTGCAGGGTGATACGGTTGAGCTAGATGTGTATGGCCGATTGGGCAGCCGGTTGTTCCTGGGGTCTCAGGCACATGGCCATATCTACGGATCGCCGGATGGCCGCACCAGTAGCTGGTTGTTGAACGCGACACTTGAAGATGCGCTGGCTGTTGTCTACCTTGACCCGCTTATCCCCCATGCCAAAAGCCGTTACCACCAGCGGCAGTCTTGGAGGCTCATGGGTGCATCCAATCTTGTGCTGATTGAGTGGTTCAGTGCCGGCCGTGTCAAGACAGGAGAGGTCTTTGCGTTTGAAAGTGTCAAGACTGATCTTGAGTTGAGTAAGGACGGCGAATTACTGATGATCGAGCGCATGTTCATTGATCCTCAAAAAACAACCTGTGAATCGCCGGTATACTTCGACCATTATCGGCAATGGATGAATATTTACCTGATTGGTGGTCAGGCCAAGGATCTGGCTGGCCTATTCATCGATGAGTCTGAGGCAGGGATGGGTACCGGTTCTCCATTTAGCCAGATCTGTTCGAAACACCCGATTCAGGACAGCGGATTTCAGGTCCGGTCGATAAGTCTTGAACGTGAACCTCTGGAGGGTCTGTTGTGGAAATTATTTGAAGAGTTAAGTGATTCAACCTGGCTCGGCTTCAACCCGCTCCGCCACAAGCAATGAACAATACTGGAAAATCATGATCCTGCCGCAAGCGATGTTTTCTTCGCGGCAATGATATGTTCGATGATTTCGGGGATACCGTGCCCGGCATTCGCACGTGCAAGGATAAATGGTCCATTTCCTCTCATTTTCTTCGAATCACGTTCCATAATCTCAAGGCTGGCTCCAACCATTTCCGCCAGATCGATTTTGTTGATGATCAGCAGGTCGGATTGTGTGAGTCCCGGACCGCCCTTGCGCGGAATCTTATCGCCGCCACTGACGTCAATCACATAGATTGAATAGTCAACCAACTCACGGCTGAAATTGGCGGCCAGATTGTCTCCGCCGCTTTCGACAAAGAGGTAATCGATGCCCGGGACTTTGGCCATCAGGTCTTCCAGTGCGCGCAGGTTAAGCGAGATATCCTCACGGATCGCAGCGTGGGGGCACCCTCCGGTTTCAACACCGCGGATGCGGGCGGTTTCCAGTGCCTCATGCCGCAGCAAAAAATCACAGTCCTCCCGCGTAAAGATGTCATTGGTCACGACGCCCAGACTGTGCTGTTCCCGCATCGCAAGGCATAACGCCAGCAGTAATGCCGTTTTCCCCGTCCCCACGGGTCCCCCAATACCGATTGTGAATGCACGTTTCGCAAAGTCACGGTTGGGGCGAACCAATTCCCGTAACCGGAACTCACCCGGAACGGAGGGATGGTCGTGATTGTGTCCTGAATTGTGGTAAAGAACACGCGGATATTCCATGATATCACTCCTTTTCAACTCTGGAATAGTTTGGAATATATATTTGGATGCCATGCTTGGGAAATTTCCATCAGTGGTCCGCAACGATGTGCTTCGTTGGCGCCCAGACATGCATACTCCTTCAGCATCTTCCGGCCAGCATGCAGCGTACGTGAAAGCAGACCCGTGCCATATTGCGGGCCGAAAAGCCCCAATCTTACGGCCACACTGACCTGATCACGCAATGCAAGGTACAGATACAGGCTGCATGTCGTTTGCAGTGGCACAGAGGTTGTACGCATGCTGAATCCGAAACTTGTGGTATAGTGACAGGGCAGTTCATGTTTCCGGTGGAATAGATCGATATGTCCAATATCTCCGTCCTGGAATACTTCCTGTGCCGCGAGCAGCCAATTTCGTCCCTGCACAGTGCTGGCATGGTGAATGGACGGGATGGTCAGGAAGGCATCCAGCTGGTTTACCAGCTTGACTTCTGCCTCGGTCAACAATAGTTTTGGCAGGCAATAACAGTCATGGATAAAAGGTATTTCAGCGGTACAGACCTCCCGTGCATAGTCCTGCATATATTTCTCAATCTGAATGTCATCCCGGATCAGTCCCAGCCGGGCTGTTGCCTCAAGCCCGCTGGAAAATGCGTAGCCACCCGTGGGTAGCAACGCATCGGCCAATTGAAATAGCTGCATTTGATCCATGGATTCCGTCCCTTGTCACACGTCATACATGTATGATCTTCTAAAAAAGGTGGTATAACTGTGCCAAAGGCAAGCGCGTGGCGGGCTCACAGGTGATGTGTTTCCCATCGACTGTGACCTTGTACGTTTCCGGGTCTACTGTAATGGCCGGAAGCATGGCATTAAGCTTCAGGTCTTTTTTCCCAATTGACCGGCATCCATGAACCGCATGGGCCTTTTTTGTCAACTCGTAATCTGAATTTACAAGGTCAACGCTGGCATTGGAGACAAAGGCCAGTGAGTGATGCTTCATTGTTGAGCCGAACGATCCGAACATCGGCCGGCTGTAGAACGGTTGTGGCGTGGGGATCGACGCATTTGGATCACCCATTTGACATTGTGCAATAAATCCGCCCTTGATCACCATTTCCGGCTTGATGCCAAAAAAAGCCGGTTTCCACAACACCAGATCCGCAAGTTTGCCCGTCTCGATCGAGCCGATTTCATCACTCACGCCGTGTGTGATGGCCGGATTGATTGTGTATTTCGCGATATACCGCCTGACACGGAAATTGTCGTTTTGACTGTTATCCTCGGTCAGTGGTCCACGTTGCAACTTCATTTTGTGTGCTGTCTGCCAGGTTCGGCAGATGCCCTCGCCAATGCGACCCATTGCTTGCGAGTCCGAGGCGATCATGGAGAAAGCGCCGATATCATGCAGAATGTCCTCGGCGGCAATCGTCTCTCCACGTATGCGTGATTCTGCAAACGACACGTCCTCAGGGATGTTCTTGTCCAAGTGGTGACAGACCATCAGCATGTCCAGGTGTTCATCAATCGTGTTGACCGTGTAGGGCCGTGTCGGATTAGTCGAGGATGGTAGCACATTGGCTTCGCCACATAAGCGGATAATGTCCGGTGCGTGGCCGCCACCGGCACCCTCAGTGTGATAAGTGTGAATTGCCCGGCCCCTGAATGCATTCCGTGAATCCTCAACAAAACCCGATTCGTTGAGTGTATCCGTATGAATAGCCACCTGAATGTCGTATTGCTCGGCGACTGAGAGTGCGGTGTCGATTGTCGCCGGTGTCGTGCCCCAGTCCTCATGTAATTTCAATCCGCAGGCCCCACCTTCGATCTGCTCGGTAAGTCCTTCCGGCAGAGATGAGTTCCCCTTCCCCAGGAACCCGAAATTGAGCGGGTAGGCGTCCGTTGCACGCAGCATCAATTCAATGTGATGCGCGCCTGGCGTGCAGGTCGTGGCCGCCGTACCGTGTGCGGGCCCCGTGCCGCCCCCGATCATTGTCGTCAATCCGGAGGCAATTGCTTCGTTGATCTGCTGTGGACAGATGAAGTGGATATGCGCATCGATTCCGCCTGCAGTGAGGATCATGCCTTCACCCGCGATAGCCTCGGTCGTCACGCCACAAACCAGATTGGGGTCCACGCCCGGCATGATGTGAGGATTGCCGGCCTTTCCAATTCCCGCGATACGCCCATTTTTGATCCCAACATCGGCCTTGTAGATTCCTGTGTAATCGACAACTAGGGCATTTGTAATAATGACATCCAAGGCCTCTTTCTGGCTGACGCCCGATGCCTGCCCCATGCCGTCCCGCAAAACCTTTCCGCCCCCAAACTTACATTCCTCGCCGACAATCGTCTCATCCTTTTCGACCTCGATGATCAAGTCCGTATCCCCCAGGCGAACACGATCTCCTGATGTGGGGCCATACATGTCAGCATATGTTTTTTTGTCGATCGTACGGCTCAAGCTCAATTCTCCTGACCTGATACCTTCACACTTCAGCGGTTGATGATATGTCTAATATCTTCAATCATCTAATCCGGTTTGTTCATGAATCCTGCGGTTTCCAGCTTCCGACTCATCTCATGGGCCAGCTTATCCGTGGTTTTTCCCATGGTCATCCCGTTTCCGCCGTAAACGATTTGCTCCCCCGCAATTCTTACCAGTTCAATTTTTTTCGTTTCACCCGGCTCGAATCGTACTGCTGTACCCGAGGGTATGTTCAGGCGTCGCCCAAAGGCCTTTGACCGGTCAAAAGACAGTTTGCGGTTGGTTTCGAAAAATGGGTAGTGTGATCCGACCTGTACTGGACGATCACCCATATTCGTGACCTTTACCTCAACCAGGTCCCGATCCTCATTCAGCGTGAACTCGCCGGTATCGACGAAATATTCTCCCGGCACACGATCACCAGTCTCGCCCTTTTCAGCCGTTGACACGCGGGTCAGGCCGGATCCGTAAAGCGCCAGGTTATCATTCCCTTTTTCTGAACAAATTGGGTTATGGACAGTAACCAACTTCGTTCCATCAGGGAAAGTCCCCTCCACTTGGACTTCATGGATCATTTCCGGCACCCCGCTCATGACATCCATGCAGCCGAGGATCTTCTTGCCCTTGTCCATTAGGCTGGCTACGGACTCGCCATCGCGAATAAACTCCTGTAGCTGTGTGGCGATCAGTGCCATCGACTCGGTGTAATTGAGCCGTAATCCGCGGGCGTAACGTTTCTGAGCCACTGAACCTGACTGGTGCAGTAACAATTTGTCCAATTCTCGTGGGGTTAATCTCATGGGTCATCCTCATTGGGGTGGTTCATGGTCCCGGCGACAACAGTCGACAGGGGCAGGCAGCCACCATCTTCACCTGACAGGGATAAATCCATTGATGCCAATTTCCTTGGCATCTTACCAGATTGGTTTTCAAAAACCAGAAAAAACAGGGTTCTTGCTCAGTTTTCCAGGTAGTTCCAATGGATGATCCGTGGACCTAGTCAGTCGGCTTTGCCACGAACAATTAATGTGAGCCTTCCATGTGCTGGTTGATGGAAGCGAGACATTCAGGGTTAGACGGACCTGGCGGGGATAACCGATATCTGGTGAACCCTGCATCCGTATTTCCAACACAACATAAGGAAGTCAGGTTTTGACATGGTGACCTCGCGTCTTCTTGGATTTCGTTCTACTTCATGTTCGGGGGTTTTTTGTAAGCCTGACTTGAATATCTGTCATGAGACCCCATTCGCAAACCGGATCATCTGCGCGATGGCGTTTGGGGGTATCCTCAAGTGATTGCAGGGCCGATACATTTTGCATACTAAATAGTAGGACTGGATAATTAAAACAGACGATAATGTAGGAATCATATTTTGCCCCTGAATGAAAAACGTCGTTAAAAGACAACAAATGTGTGGCCATGGATGGCTTGAAAAAAGCCAAATTATTTTCTTGGGATCCAAATATGCCTAACAAATATAATGTTTTGTAATTGTAACAAGGGTTCATCCATGAATTTCCAGAATGTTGAGGCATGATTATTGCTTTGATTGTGATCATTCCTTGAATATTAACTGCCAATCAGGGAAGAATGGCTCTAACCATAGTATGGGGCCAAGTGGTTTTTTCAGCCCCCCCCCAGTGGCTGTTATGGGCGGGTCGTCTGTTTGTCTTGGCAAACGGACGGTGTACATTCTCGTAACATTCTTTGAGTGGAGTGTTTTGGGGGTGGGTTGGTTTACCCGGCTGTTTCGTAAACTTAAATGTCAGAAGGGAGAGAGAGTATGATCAGGATTCAGAACATCTATCTTCGATCATTGGTGCTGATAGGCCTGATGAGCGCTTTGTCGATATACCCCCGTATCGCTAGGTCGAATGGTGGTGAGGATAATGGGGATAATCAGGTTAAAATCCTGAGGACAAACAACAAGGCTCAGGCCAACAAATATGTTGGGAAAGTCTATGATTTCAAGAGTAACAACCCTTACAACGTGAGGAGGTTCCTGCAGCGACCCCTTGCCGCGGAGGAGGGCGCGATATTTACCTATGTGAACCCAGACTATAAAAGCGGTATGGTGCTGTTGATTTGCCCGCCGCATCAGCTTGCTTATTTCGATCGCATCATGCCTTACCTGGATCAACCGGGCCAAGGAACAGCGGACGGAAGCATACGTGATTTTATCAAGTTTCAGAATCGCAGCGTTGCTGATTCCGATTTCATCAGTGCCCTTACAACACAGATGACGACCGATTCGTGGCTTTACACGGATACGGAACTGAATGGTATTTATATTTCAGATGCTCCAAGTGGTTATAATGCGGTCAAGGCCTTTTTGTCGGCTGAAGGTGGCGTCCCGAGAGACCAGATCGATGTCAGTGTCTCCATCTATGAAGTCGATCTCTCAAATGACCAGCGGATAGGTGTTGACTACATGGCCTGGAAAAACGGGCCGGGGCAGGATATGTTCAGCTTTGGCGCATTTGGCGAGGCTGAAAGTGCCAACAACCTGGATTTTGATTTGAATGATAACGATGCCACCAATACCCCGCTGTTCGATTCGGGTGCGGGGATCACGGGTTTACCAGGCCAGCAGTTCAATGCCGGGGGCTATCACGGAACCTACTTCCTGGATGTTCCTTCCCAGTATTTTGATTACCTGTCTGTTGATGGCCGGGCCGACCTGGTTGGCAAGAGCCGTATCTCGGTCCTGAATGGCGAGACTGGTTCATTCGACACTGGAGACCGACTTGTCTTCTACGAAAGCGACAGCGATGGTGACCACAGAAGCCTCGAAGCGAAGCTTGTCAACACAGGCCTTCAGCTTGAAATAACACCCATCATTGGAACGGAGACAATCAACCTTGAGATCCAGTTCGATTCCGTATCATTGAGCGGCTTTGACGGTTCCGGTCGTCCTTTGACTGCTTCAACATCCTATTTCGGGGAATCACGGGTTCTCGATGGTGAAGAGATTGTCCTGGCCGGCCTCAAGCGTACGGTGGACATCGAGAATTCAAGCAAGATCCCGGTTTTGGGTTCGATCCCGTTGCTGGGCAAGCTCTTTGGCGGTAACACGGACGTGAGTCAGGATACGATGGTTGCCATCGTCTTGAGGCCAACGGTCGTCAGGGGGCCAGGTTGCAACTTTGATGCCGAGGACAAACAGATGACCTCCAACGTCTGCCCAGTCAAATGTAGCAAGAAGTGCTGCTCTGTAGACCAATGAAGAATCCAATAACCTTGAACCGTATTTCGAAAAAGGAGCCTGAGAAAATGAATAAAACCATGCCAAAAAGATTCGTGCCAATGCTGCTCATGATTTTCCTGAGCCCTGTTGCCATGGCCGAGGTTGATCTTGTCTTGGCACCGTCAGCATTGAATGCGCAGAACTTTCCCGACTACGCAACAGGCGTTAATGCCATGAATGCCGATCCGAGCCCCGGCACAGCCGCGAGTAACATCAATGACTACACGCATCAGGACGATCAGTTGAATGTTGACCCGAAAGATGGCAATGTCACGGTCCTAAGAACGGACCAAAAGAATCTGCTGAATAATTTCGTGACGAAAATCATTCCCGTGAACCATGCAAATCCCCGAGAGATCGTTAACGGGATTCGTATCATCACGGGCAAGGAAGGCGGTCGTGCGGAAGTCCTGCTGAACGGGAAAAAGGAAACCAGCCACATTCAGGTCATCTGCCCGCAGTTTCAGTTGTCCTATATCGAGAGTGTGATCAGTGCCCTGGACAAGGACTGGGTGCAGGATTTTGAGGACGGAAGCGGTGCCATTTACTACCGGGCCAAGCATCGGGACATCAACTATATCGATGCCGTGGCGTTTGACGCGGGCACCCCGGACCAGTCATTCCGCTCGATTGACACCAAGAATAATGCCATTTACTACCATGATGATGAGGGAAGCATTGGCGGTTACATGTCGATCGTGGAGAAGGTGGACGTGCCGCCCCATGAAGTGATGGTTGATATTACCGTGTATGAAATCACCGAGCAGGATGATTCGAAACTGGGCCTCGACTACATAGCCTGGAAAAATGGCCCTGGGAGCAACCTGTTCGAATTCGTCCTGACCGGCTTTAGTGGGGAAGAGCGCTTCAAGCATGTCAGTAGCGTTCTCAATCCGTTTGTCCCGGCACGCATTGGCAATAATGGAAATAATGACCTTAGTTTTTCAGCCAACGACAGATACATATCGGCCAACTACTTAATCACCGCGGCCTTTATGGATTTCCTTGCTGTCACCGGAAACGCTCGCGTTCTCACGACCGGTCAGCTTCTGGCCAAAAGTGGAACCACGGGTGTCTTTGAACGTGTCGATGAAATTGTCTCATTTTCCCCGACCATTCCGCAGGATCGCATACTGGATTACTCACTTGCCGATCAGGAGGTTGGCCTCAGCATCGACGTGACCCCCTATATTGGAACGGAGTCACTGGAGGCCGATGTCACCATCGACCTGTCCTCCATGAACGGGGTCACGCCGCAAGGTCTGCCGATCATCAACCATCGATTGGTGTCCTCTTCGGTCGTGTTGAAGGACGGCCAACCTTATGTGCTCGGGGGCCTGAAGGTGGCATCGAGTACGGAACAAAGCGCGGGGATCCCCGTTTTGCGTGATATCCCCCTGCTGGGTTACCTGTTTGGGGGCGAAACGGAAACCGATCGCGAGAATCGCGTCATGATCGTCATGACGCCCACGGTAATCATTGGATCGGATACATCATCCGCTTCCCTGAAAAACGTGGCCTCGGCGGAATTGTCGTGTATTGCCTCCGAATAGGCGTTGGAGAGTCACCACTCGGCGGGTCACAGCTTTTCCGAAGGTGGGGGGGAGGTGGCCCGCCGGGGTGATCTTCCCGGCGCCCCCGGCGTGTTGGTTGTTTGTGAGAATGGATAGAGCGAAGAATTAGAGCAGATTAAAGGAGAAAACCATGTGTGTTAAAGTCTTAAAAAGGGTCAGGAAGATTGTTCTCGGACTGGTTGTGGGGAGCCTGGCGATCCTTGCCAGTTCATCATGGGCAGCTCATCATGCGGGGACCGTAAAAGTGGGGGTACTCCACTCGTTGAGTGGCACGATGGCCATTTCGGAAACATCTCTCAGGGATGTTGTCTTGATGGCAGCGGAGGAAATCAACCAGTCGGGCGGTGTTTTGGGAAAAAAAATTGAGACGGTGGTTGTTGATCCTGCCTCAGACTGGCCGCTTTTTGCCGAGAAAGCAAAGGAGCTTATTGTCGATCATGACGTGGCCGTCACATTTGGTTGCTGGACTTCAGTTAGCCGAAAATCGTGCCTTCCGGTATTTGAGGAATATAATGAACTCTTGTTCTATCCAGTCCAATATGAGGGCGAAGAACAGTCGCTCAATGTTTTTTATACGGCCGCTTCGCCAAACCAACAACTGGTGCCTGCCGCAGAATATATGATTGATGAATATGACTGTGAAAAATTTTATTTGCTGGGAACGGATTATGTCTTTCCGCGCACGGCAAACAAGGTGCTCAAGGCTTATCTGAAAACGAAAAATATTCCAGATGAGAACGTGATCGAAGAATACACGCCATTTCATCATCAGGACTACCAGACGATCGTGTCAAAAATCAAAGAGTTCGCAGCCGGTGGCAATGCATGTGTCCTATCGACAATCAATGGGGACAGCAACGTCCCGTTTTACAAGGAGTTTGCAAATCAGGGCTTGTCATCCGAGGACTGCCCGATCATGGCGTTCTCCGTCGCGGAGGATGAACTGCGCGCCATGGATGTCCCCCCGCTGGTGGGACACCTTGCTGCTTGGAACTATTTCCAGAGTATCAATACGCCTGCCAACAGGAAATTTGTCTCAGCATTCAAATCCTATTGTGCAAGGAACAATCTTCCCGGCGGTGCAGCCCGTGTGACGGATGATCCGATCGAGGCGGCTTATTTTGGCGTTTATGTCTGGAAGGCTGCTGTTGAGAAGGCCGGGTCCTTTGATGTGGATAAGGTTCGAGAGGCGGTTTATGGCCTTGAATTTGATGCCCCTGGCGGCAAGAAGTCGATGCACAAGGACAACCAGCACACCCTGAAGCCGGTCTACATCGGTGAGATTCTGAGAAATGGGCAATTCAACATCGTGTATGAGTCTGATGGCCTAGTGAGTCCTGATTCGTATAGCTCGTATCTTCACCCTGACGGGAACTACCCGGCTCCGACCGGAGGTCCCAAGAAGTAGTTGCCGAATTCCCCCTTCATTTGGAAGTGATGATGGGATGCCGGGGTGGGTGAATCTCACCCCGGTATCCTTTTGTCTCGGGTCTGGTAAGACACCCAGCGCATGGTTACCTGAACGGCAGGACTCAATTAATGGCTAGAATTTGTATTCCTCTCCTTATTGTACTTTTCATATTATCCCCCGTAGAGGGCCAGGAAAGCGATGCAGCCCGGGATGCTGGCCTGCGTGAGTTGATAATGGGCCTTGCGAGTGACTCCCGGGATGTCCGCAGAGAGACAATTCACAGGATGGCGGGAACCGGTGACCCGCGCATGGAGCTGGTTCTTGAGGATTTTCGCACGGGCCGGCTGATTCTGCATGACAGCAAGATGGTGATCATTGGAGGCGAGGTGGTTTATGATGAGGATTATGTAGAATATATTCCCCTCAGTGATTTGCTGACACGTGATCCGATTGCCGGTCTTGATGGTAAACAAACGATGACACCAATCAATGAGGTGGAGAAAGTCGCGGCCAGTCGCAAGGAGCGACGTCTGATCAGCAGGGTCCGTCCGTTGCTACGTTTGGAATCAAAGGAACCGGACGTCCGGTTGGCAGGGGTAAAGAAAATCGGAGACTCCCCGGATATTAGCGGAGCCAGGGAACGACTGGAGAGAATTGCGCTGGAGGATGATGTCCATAAAATCAGGCATGTGGCACATGAAAGCTTGGCACTTATGCAATTGCACGAATCGCGTCAGTCAGGAAGTGCGGACAACGCAATATCTGCCATCAACAAACTTGGAGAATTGAAAACCATCCGGGCCCTACCACGACTGACAGAGGTTTTGGAAGAATGGCCAGAGAGGGAGGATAGAACCCGAGTTGTTTCGTCAATTCAGGCAACCATTGGTGTCATTCGTGACCATCAGCGATCTGTAAAGGTTGTCAGTAATATTTACCAGGGCCTGTCACTGGGGTCCGTCCTGATTTTCATGGCATTAGGTCTGGCAATCACATTTGGCCTGATGGGTGTGATTAATATGGCCCATGGGGAATTGATGATGATTGGCGCTTATGCCACCTATGAAATACAGCGTTTGTTCATGCATCTCATAGATCAGGGCGTGATCACACAAAAAGCTTATGATTATTATTATGTTTTTGCCTTGCCGGTATCATTCCTCGCGGCAGCATTGGTTGGGTATATCATCGAGATTCTGGTTATTCGTCATCTCTATCGTCGACCTATCGAGTCTTTGCTGGCGACCTGGGGTATCGGTTTGATCCTGATTCAGTTGGTCAGGATACAATATGGTGACAACATCGGGGTGAATGCCCCCTCATGGGCTCGTGGAGGCATGGAAGTAGCTCAGGATATTGTATTGCCCTACGGGCGCACCTACGTCATAGCGCTCTGTGCGTTTTCCCTTGTGATGATATGGGCCCTGATGAACCGGACCCGCATGGGGCTATTGATGCGAAGCACAATGCAGAATCGTGATATGTCGAACAGCCTTGGTGTCAATACCGGGAGAATAGACCGTTTTACCTTTGCGTTGGGTTCGGGTATAGCAGGACTTGCTGGGTATGCTTGGACGCTGATCGGCGGTGTCACGCCGGATATGGGGCAGAAAAACTTTATTGTAGATTCATTCCTGATTGTTGTCACGGGAGGGGTTGGTAACTTGGCCGGGGTTATTTGTTCAGGCCTGGGCATCGGTATTACGACAAAGATCATTGAACCCACAGAGATTGGTGGGAATACAGTTGGAGCCATTTGGGCCAAAGTTATCGTCCTGATTTTGATCGTCACTTTTATACAGTTCAAGCCTGCCGGCTTGTTTGCCCCAAAAGGCAGGACAGCCGATGTTTGATACCCCGAAACTGACGATCAATCTGGCTCAAAAGAAGGCCGACTCCCGTCGCAGAATGCTGATCACCATAATATTCGGGTTCGGCCTTTTTGGGATACCGTTACTGTATTTCACGGGTATGGTGGGTATTGAGAAGATCAATATGCTGGGTCGTTACATGTGCTATGCGATCATGGCGGTTGGCCTGGATCTACTCTGGGGGTATACAGGGATATTAAGCCTTTGCCAGGCATTGTTCTTCTCGCTAGGGGGATATGCCATGGGCATGTATCTGGCCCATCATGGTGGCCCAGAAGGGATCATTGATGCCAACAACTGGAAATTACCCGCCTGTTTTTATGTGGTATATCCGTACAAGGTTGGTGAATTGCCGGGAGATGCGTTGGTGCCATGGTTCTGGAAACCATTTTACTGGATGCCGGTCACCCTGATGCTTGGGTTGATCATCCCGGGGCTGGTTGCATATCTCATCGGCTGGTTTGGATTTCGAAGCCGAGTTCGTGGTGTTTATTTTGCAATTCTCACCCAGGCGATCACGGTTGCCTTCTGGCTGGTATTCTGCATGAATAACATGAAATTATGCGGAACCAATGGCCTGACACGGTTTAATTCAATGCTTGGTTTTGAAATTGCGAACGAGAACTTCAAGTTCGTGATGTATCTGGTTACGCTGTTCGCACTGGCTGGAGTTTATGTTCTTGCCAGATCCATCATCAATTCGCGTCTCGGACGTATACTGTTGGCCATACGTGATGATGAAAACACGCTACGATTTCTGGGGTATGTGACTTACAAGTACAAGCTGTTTATCTATGTGATCGCAGGGATGATCGCCGGTTTGGGAGGGATGCTCTATGCCCCCCAGATGGGTATTTTCACGCCTGCAAACATGGAGGCTGACAAGTCTATTCTGGTTGTCATATGGGTTGCTGTCGGGGGGCGGGGGACTATCACAGGTGCGATATTGGGCGCACTTGGAGTCAATTTACTTTACAACTTTTTCACATCGGAAAAGGACTTTATACTGTTCAGATGGCAACCTGAGTATTGGCAGTTTGTTCTTGGCCTCCTGTTTGTTTCCGTTGTGCTCTTTATTCCGGGCGGGATGGTAGATCTTGGGAAAAAATATAAGGATCTGATTAAAAGTATTATGCCTGGTCGGTGAATCAAGGGGAATATCGCAGTCAATGTCTAAATCCACAGAACGCATCATAAAATATTACAAGGAGGATAGTCCCAAGGAAACCCGGTTATGGCCCGGCAAGTACCTGCTTTTCCTCGAGGATATAACGGCCGTATTTGATGGATTTAAGGCGCTTGATATACCGGCCCTGGGAATTGAGCACAACGAGTTACGGGTGGTGATTGGCCCCAACGGTGCCGGCAAGACCACTATGTGCGATGTTATCAGTGGGAAAACCAAGCCAACCACGGGTGGAGTATATTATGATGGGGATGATATTACGCAACTCTCTGAGACGAACATCGCACAAATGGGCATCCGCCGAAAGTTTCAAACCCCCACAGTTTTCGGGAGTTTGACCACCTATGAGAACATGGAATTGGCGCTCCCGGGCCATGAGGCAATGTGGGGAAACCTGAAGCGCAAGGAATCGTCTGAAGAGAGTGAGCGAATCATAAAGCTTCTTGAGCGTGTACACCTTCTTGAGAAGATCCATACCGAAGCCAGGTTTCTTAGCCATGGACAAAGACAGTGGCTGGCCATCAGTACATTGATCCTTGCAGGGCCCAAGCTTCTGCTCGTGGATGAACCGGCTGCTGGCCTGACAGATATGGAAACAGAACTTACTGCAGATCTCCTTTCCGGGCTCAAGGGGGAACACACATTGATTGTCATTGAGCATGATATGAGTTTCGTCAGGCAGCTCAGTTCAAGGGTGACCGTGCTTAATGAAGGCCAGATCATGGATGAGGGGATGCTGGAGGATGTTCAGAAAAATAAAGATGTCATAGAGGCTTATCTGGGACGATGAATAAATGTTGAAGATCAAGAATCTCAATTTTTCCTATGGTGAAGTGGACACGTTGACCCAAATATCAATGGAGGTTCCGGATGAAAGCATTGTATGCGTAATGGGGCGAAACGGGGTCGGTAAAACCACATTAATGAAAAATATTGTTGGGTTGCTAAGACCGTCAAAAGGTTCTATCGAACTTGATGGAACGGAGTTGGCCTCCTTAAAATCCCACCAGCGGAGTTGGGAGGGTCTTGGGTATGTTCCGCAGGGACGATTGATCTTTCCGCGGCTGACTGTCGAGGAAAATCTGCTTGTTGGTCTGCATGCACGAAAATGTACCCGGGTGCCCGGATATATATATGATTATTTCCCGTTACTCCATGAAATGTCCGGGCGTAAGGGAGGGGACCTCTCAGGCGGTCAGCAGCAGCAGTTGTCAATTGCGCGCGCCTTGTTGACTGACCCAAGGGTGTTGATCCTTGATGAACCCACGGAAGGGATTCAGCCCAATATCATACAGTTGATTGAGTCCATCCTGATTAAAATCGTCGAAGAGAAGAAGATATCTGTCCTGCTCGTCGAGCAATATCTGGATTTTGCCTGCCGTATAGGCAGTTCATACTACATACTTGATGGTGGTAGGATTGTCGATGATGGGGACATGGCAAACATCGATCGCAGTCGGATTGAACGCCACCTGTCGGTATAATATTTCCGGTGAACGGGGATAGTATATCCATGAAATGGGGCCACTTCAGGATGGAGGATCAGAGGATAGTGTAGTATACCCGTGGCATTTGCGCCATGCAAGGACCCCGTTCAATCACGGTGGCTAGGCAGTTCGGATGAAAAGTTCCTGAAGAACGGGTGCAGGATGATGATCAAAATAAAGCCTACCAGCAGGATAGAGCCGGGAAGGATATGGAAAAGCCAACCAATGTATCCTTGTTCCATGCCATGGCCCGGATGGCCATGGGTGACCGGTTGCATCCCAGAAAAATAAAGCATGGCTGCCCAGAAAATCCGGATACCTCTCACTTTAATGACGCCTCCAAGCGCTGGTTATTCTTTCTCGAAAGGACAGGCCGGTTTTCAGGGTAATATTTGCCCGGACTGCGACCAGCTATAACTGCTACCATAGTATAGTGATCAATCGGATAATCAATGTGTAACTTCAGCTCATCCTGTGTCTCGGATTAGCCCATCATTCAGAGATGTGGCAGGGACGCGAAGTTGGCAAAAATAGTGGTTAAAGGGTGGGCTTTTGTCTTGGGCTCAAGAGCCGTACCCCGTGAAAGTCAATGCCTCCTGTATATCAACGAGTCTGGATATGTCAGGAAGGATTTTGGAGAAATATCGGCCCAAGGAAAACCGTTTGTAGCCGATTATGCCAGTGGACGGGGTTAGGGAGGGGCACAAGATACCGGGGCTCGTTTTGGAAGGACGGAGTCCACAAGCTAATTCAAGAAATCGGGGATAGATTCCCTGCCGGTCAGGTCATCCAAGGTCTCTCGTTCACGCACCTCCGAATGTCGTCGGCCTTTGACCATTACCTCCGCCGCGCGTGGGCGGGAGTTATAGTTCGAGGCCATGACCATCCCGTATGCACCCGTATCACAGACAACTACAAGGTCACCTTCGCGTATCGGAGAAAGTTTCCGCTCCTTGCCAAGAAAATCACCGGTTTCACAGACCGGGCCGACGATGTCATAAGTCTTCCGTCGGCCAGTACGGGGTTTGCCGTCGATTACAATCCTATGATAGGCGTCATAGAGCGAAGGTCGTGCCAGGTCATTCATTGCGGCATCGACGATTACGAATTCCTTCGTGCCACTTTTCTTGACGTATTCCACGCGGCTGAGTAAAAACCCGGCTGGGCCGGCAATAAAGCGCCCCGGCTCAAAAATCACCTCAAGGCCTAGGGCCTGAAGGGCGGGTTCCAGGGAACTCCCCAACTTCCTCATGTCCATGGCTGACTCACTATCTTTGTAACTGATCCCAAATCCTCCACCCATGTTCAGTGATATGAGTTCGATGCCATCCTTACGGATCATTTCGATCAAGCCGCAAATCCGTTCCAAGGCAGCGAGAAAGCCACCGGTATTGCTTATTTGTGAACCAATGTGGCAGTGGATCCCAACCAGTTGGAGTTCGCGTTTTTTTGCCAATTTACGCATGAGATCACGTATTTTCTGGTGGGGGATCCCGAATTTGGAGTCCTTCTGGCCCGTCGCGATATAACGGTGAGTGTCGGGATCAACATCCGGGTTGATACGCAGTGCCACACGCGCTGTTTTTTTTATCCTGCCGGAGATTTTCGCAATGCGTTCCGCCTCGGGTTCACTCTCGACATTGAAGGAACGGATTCCCGCCTTCAGAGCCGCCATAATCTCATAGCTCGATTTCCCCACCCCCGCGAAAATGACCTTCTGTGGATCTACGCCCGCACGGATTCCACGAACTAGTTCGCCCACCGATACAATATCCAGCCCCGATCCTGCCTGGATAAGGCTACGTAGAACTGCCCCATTGGAGTTGGCCTTCATTGAGTAGGCAATCAGCGGGTCAATATTTTTGAAACCGTCAATGATCGATCGGTAGTTTTCAATCAGACGGTTGTGACTGTAGACAAAGAGGGGTGTCCCGTACCTGCGGGCCAGGGTTGAGGCCCGCACCCCGTCGATCAATAGGGAACCCGATTTGTTTTCACGGTGGAGTGTTTGCATGTACCATGGTCCTCCATATCGCGACCTCAAACGCCTTCATAGGCCACTGTCAGGATTAAATCATCAATCTACGATTGTGCGAAGTCGACGATTTATATCATATCAGAAAATACAGGGCTAGAGTCTAAATCAAGGCGACATGCTTCAAGGCCTTATTCAGTTTCTCTTGGTTTTCAGGCTGAATGCCACACAACGGTGGCCTGATTTCAGGTCCGATGAGATCCATCATCCTCAGGGCTGCCTTGACTGGCATAGGGTTGGATTCAATAAACAAGGTATTCATTAGATTCAGATACCTGCGGTGGATTGTCAGTGCACCAGCATAGTCTCCGGCTAGCGCCATCTTGACCAGGTCGGCAGTCGCACGTGGCGCGATATTTGCCAGCACGCTGATAACACCCACCGCTCCGACCGAGATTTGGGGCAGCGTGGCCGAGTCGTCACCGCTGATAACTTGAAAATCGTCGATCATGCAGACCTCGCTCGTCCAATCCATACTGCAGGTAGCGTCTTTGACAGCAACAATATTTTCATGATTGGCGAGCCTCCCGACGGTTTCCGGTGTCAGCGAAACCCCTGTCCTTCCCGGACAGTTGTAAAGTATGACGGGCAGGCCAATATCGGCCACATTGATATAATGATCATAAAGACCCTGCTGTGACGGCTTGTTATAATAAGGCGTAATCAAAAGGGCGGCATCAGCACCAGCCTTCTCTGCCATTTTTGTCAGGTTCAGAGCCTCGGTCGTGTTGTTGGAACCGGTTCCGGCAATCACCTGAGCACGTCCATTCACGGCCTCAACCGTCCATCGGATCAATTCCTCGTGTTCATCATGACTGAGCGTTGCAGATTCACCGGTCGTTCCGCACGGAACTATGCCGGCCGTATTATTTTCCAACTGGAACTCGATCAGTTTCTGGTATGCGTTCCTATCAATTCTGCCACTCCGGAATGGAGTGGCAATGGCGACGAACGAACCCTGTAGATCCATGGTTTACACCTCGTTCAAGCTGATCCAAGCATCGGAATTATCATCGATCCAGGATGAAACAATACAATTTAATATCCATGAATAAACGATGAAGTCAAGGATCGTGGAAGTTCATCATTCGTATCAAAAACTGGGTGGTTTCGGCGACATGTCCAGAATATTGGTCTTTTCATCGCTTCCGTAAGCGACATCCATCAGGCATAGTCCTTCCGGTGGTGCACACTGGATGATCCCCGGCCGAACTCCATCTTCAAGCCCCCGGCGTAATTGGTCGGGATCGATTCGCCCATGTCCGAGAGCAACAAGGCCTCCAACCAGGAACCGAATCATATGCTGAAGAAATGACCTGCATTTAAAATCAAATGCAACCAGATTATCTGTAGGATGCATGGAGACCTCCTGCAGATTAAGAACGGTCCGTTCAGACTGACACTGTGTAGAGCGGAAACCACGGAAATCGTGTTCTCCCCGCAGCAGTTCAAGGCCGATATGGACCCTATTCATGTCCAGTGGCTGCCGAATATGCCAGGCTCGGGGGCCGAGTGGTTCTTGGAGGCTAGTCCGGCAGATCTGGTATCGGTACCAGCGCAGAATTGCATCTTTCCGCGCATCAAAAGACATATCAACTTCTTTTGCCAGGAGAATGCCGATTGTCGCGGGAAGATTTATGGAAATTGCCTTTGGGATCCTCTCAATCGGGATCGCATGTTCAGTCTGAAAATGCAGGGGCATGGCTAGAGCATGAACTCCTGTGTCGGTTCGTCCGGCGGCATGAATTCTTACAGCCTGTCCGAGTACTTTTTTCATGGCGGCTTCGATTGTTCCCTGGACAGTGGGCCGGGCAGGCTGGATCTGCCAGCCCTGATAGGCAGACCCGTCATATTGGACGATCATTTTGATCTTGCGCGACATGTGGTCTTTACTTCCCCCCAAGAGATCGATCCAGCCATGAAGGACACAACAGTTCTGGCAATTGTCGGTGTTGTCGAGGCTGCACCCGGGCCATTATAGGGTGTATTCTTCTGAAATCCGAGAAGTTAGATGCTAAAGATTCGAGCCTGCCATGACCTCGTATTTTCTCCCAATGCCTCACATTCCTTACGGTTAGATGTCAGGGCCGTGGACAGAATCCAAGCGTGATCACAATTGTTCATCAACTTCCCGGGTGAGTCTACAATGGAGATTGTCTGGTTGTCCATTAGACGGGTTCGAATCCCCGGATCCGTTAAGCCTTTGTGCCAAGCCTTATAAGGGTTATGAGTTGACACAGCATTTCCGAAGTCGATGTCCATGCTTGGATCTGGGGCCGGTGGATGCGATGGGATTGAATCATTTCCATCCGATAGATGATGAATCAAGATTGGACCCGCGACTCAGCCTTTCGAAAAACAAAGGAGCCGAAGACCGTTCCGGGGCGGCTTCTTGAGATATGATTTGGGTCGGGGATCTCAAAGATATTTGGGCATTCGTCACGGTTATCCGATTTTCAAGAACAAGGAATATGGCATGTAGCATAAACATATCATCACGGGTTAATAGAACCGAGAAGGCGGGCTTTCCGCCAAATTGTTGGGTCCAGGGGGCCTAGTAAGGACCATTTCTGAAGAAAGTTCGTAATCCTGAGGGATCAATCGGGATTTTCATACAACATCCAGGTCCAACTCATCGTCTGAGCCCAGCAGGGCAGTCCCCTCATTCCATCGGGCGAGGCTGGGCTTGTCGGCATTGTCACGCTTTTCGGGATGCCTGTTGTCCTTGAATTGTTTGCACCCGCCTAGGACGTTTAGTTGTTCAAGCAGTTCCAGCTTGAGTATTTTTGTGGCGGGATGACGCTTGTCGGGATTCTTCTCAAGGCATCTCATGATGGTGCTGTTGCAGGCCTCGGGGATGATTGGGTTCACTGTTCGTGGTGGATCTGGTTTGTTATGGACCTGTTGGTAGGAAACATCACACGGGGTGAACGGAGGTGATCCGGCCATGGATTCGTAAAGGACGACGCCAACCGAGTATATGTCACTTCGGGCGTCTATCTTGGAACCGGTGACCTGTTCGGGAGCCATGTATCGCGGTGTGCCCAACATGGCTTCCGTTGGGGTGAAGGTTCCCTCCTCGATATGGACAATCCCAAAATCTGTGACCTTGACCTCACCCTTGGAGTTAATCATTACATTGTCTGGCTTGATATCCCGGTGGATGATTCCCTTGTTGTGTGAAGACTTTAGAGCTTCGCATAATTGAACCATGTAGTGGATTATCTCGGCAATGAAATCGGTTGAGATTGAGGATGTATTCTGAGAAGCCCTGTCAATGATGTCTCTCAGCGAGGGGCCGTCGATATATTCCATGACAATATAGCTTTGTCCGCTCGAGTTGCTGATGTTGTAGTCGTAAATATCGGTGATATTGGGATGGTTGAGTGAGGACGCGATTCGTGCCTCCCTAAAAAATCGGGTCATTGTTGACTGTCCAGAGACATGATCCGTTGGAGCTCTGTGTACGTGAACCTGGGACGTTGAGTGAATGATTCATAAAGTATATGCCTACAATGATACACGCAGGCCGCCCAGCCCTATGAGCCTGCACCCCCCTGTTCCTTATCGGTTATTATTGCCCGTAAGTTAGGCTGAAAATATAGGCTTTATGGTTGATGTTAATGGAGGCTGAACTGGAGTTTTCACACGTTTCCTGTCCCTGAAGGGGGATTTACGTAGAGCTTTTTTTCATTAATCCAGTGAATTACCGTCGCTGGGACAAGACCTTCCAGGTCATCGGATTCACCGGAGTTGATTTTATGGCGGATCCATGTTGAAGAGAGGTTGGGGAGTACGAAATCATCACGATGTTCCCCGGTGTATATTTGATTCCGCGTTTTGGATGAATGACCCAAGCGCGGAATTATGATGGGTGGTGCCAGGCGGGTCAACTCGGCATACTGTTTCCATCGAGGGGCGTCCCCGATGGTGTCGCTGCCCACGATCCAGCGGAATAGTGTTCCAGGATGTTCCTCAATCAGTTTCCTGAGTGTATCAATACTATAGTGGATCCCTTCACCGCGCTCAGAATCGAGGACGGATACACGGGGTCCGAAGCAGTTGAATGCCCTCCTGCACATTTCCATCCGGTCCCCAAGCGGGACAAGTTCCTTCCCGAATGGATGACCTCCGGATGGGATCACCCAGACCTCCTGGATGATCTGGATGGACAGGGCCCACCCTGTGGCTAGAATATGACCCATATGGGGTGGATTGAAACTTCCACCAAAGATTCCCACGCTGTGTTCGGGTCCCTGCATGCATCCCTCCGCCTTAGCAAGGGTTTTTAATCATGGCACAAACATGATTCAAGCGTAATCTCAATCGTAACCTTCTCCGAGAACATATACCGTGTGGCCTTCGGCGGGATCAGTAAAAACCCCCTTGTATCAATAAACGGATTACGAAGATGTTTCTGATTGAGATTCAGAAGGAGACGGGCGGCCGCGAAACCGTTGGCTATGATTTGCGTCCTGGATATTGGGCCCGCACCGTCGTTTGCAGGCCACCCCGGATTGTCATGGTCAACTCGATCCTGAACGACCGAGGTTTGAGCCCATCGCACAGGTCGTCACGTATCTGATTTGCCAGATGTTCATAAAAGATCCCGACATTGCGATAGGACATCAGGTAATATTTCAGGGACCGCAGTTCGATGCAAAGTTTATCCGGGACATAAATCAGGTCGAATCTTCCGAAGTCGGGTAGGCCTGAGAACGGGCACACGGAGGTGAATTCCTCGGATAGTATTTCGATCTCAATGTCCCTGCCCGGATAATCATAGGTGAAAAACTCAAGTGCAGCGGTGTCGATGACCTCTGTACCCAAGAATTTACAGGTACGATCCTGAGCTTTGAACAGGCCCGGATTTTTAGGGGGATTTGGCATCAGTCCTATGTTCTACCTTTTTAACAAGCCCTGATATCCTAGTTAATCTTGGGGGGTATTCATCAGGAAATCATGGGATTCCCGATCAAACGCTCCTTGACGAACTGCCCAAGGTCTGGGGTTTGGGCCATATATCCGGGTTTGATGTCGTCCTTTCGAGGATCTTCTCGGCGATGGATTTGGGATCCAGCCCGACCAGCGAATAAAGCTCATCCGGCTTGCCGTGATGGATGAACCGGTCGGGGACACCCAGTGTCATCATCTGCACCGTGACATCCTCAGCGGCCAGCAACTCCAACACTGCCGATCCGAATCCCCCGCTGGTTACATTGTCCTCGATCGTGACGACCAACGTGCTGTCGCGCGCTGCCTTGAGGATGAGTTCACGATCAAGCGGCTTGACGAACCGTGCGTTGATCACGTTTGTGTCAATACCCTGCTGGACAAGTAGTTCTGCCGCCTGGACAGCATACTCAGCCATCAGGCCGATACCGATCAAAGTCACGTCCCCGCCTTTTCTCAGGTATTCACCACATCCGATGGGGATCAGTCTTGGATCCGAATCGAATCCGATGTTATCTTGCGTGTTTCCTCTGGGAAAACGCAGCGCGATGGGACCGTCCTCATACATTGCCGCAGTGTGAGTCATATCCCGTAATTCACGTCCATTGCGGGGTGCCATCACTACCATATTCGGGATCATGCGCAGGTAGGACAGGTCGAAGACACCATGATGCGTTGCCCCATCAGTGCCCACCAGCCCGGCTCGGTCTATCGAGAAGACAACCGGAAGATTCTGAATGCAAATGTCATGGATGATCGGGTCGAAGGCCCGCTGGAGAAATGTAGAGTAAATGCAGACAAACGGCCTGACGCCCTCGCATGCCAGCCCCGCAGCGAAGATCACGGCGTGTTCCTCAGCGATTCCGACATCATAGGTTCGGTCCGGGAACTCTTCCTCGAAACCCGCCTTGTCACCTGATAGCGCCGTGCCCTCAAGCATGGCGGCACTAATTGAGACAATGCGTTCATCCCGCCGTGCTTCTTTGCGTAGGCTTTTTACGAACACACTAGAATAAGATGGTGATCCGGACTCCTTTGCAGGGGCTCTTCCGCTGTCGGCGTCAAAATTACTCGGCGGGCTATGAAACCGGATTGGATCCTTTTCGGCATATGGCCGCCCCTTGCCTTTCTTCGTGATAAGATGAAGCAGAATCGGCCCCTTTAGAGTCCGGACCTTTTGTAGAATGGGAATCAGTTCGTCAAGATTGTGGCCGTCGAGAGGTCCCAGATAGCGGATCCCCAACTCTTCGAATAGCGTTCCGGGCACGATGAAACCCTTGACCGACTCTTCAAACTTACGACTCAAGCTGGCGAGCAGAGATCCGGCAGGCAGCCTACGGATCAAGTCCACCAGTTCCCGATGCTTCTCGTTGTAAAAATGGTTTGTCAGAATTCGGTTGAATGTACTTGAAAGCGCTCCCACGTTCCGGGAGATAGACATCTCGTTGTCGTTCAGGATCATCAGAATATCGGGCTTGAGGTGGCCTGCGTTGTTCAGGGCCTCAAAACATATTCCTCCAGACATGGCCCCGTCCCCGGTGATGGAGACCACTTGAAAATTCTCATCCCTGTGATCCCGTGCCATTGCCATGCCCAGTGCCGCCGACATGGCGGTAGAAGCATGGCCCGCCCCGAAAGTGTCATACGGACTTTCACTACGCTTAAGGAATCCCGAAAGACCCCCCATCCGGCGGATCGAACTGAACCGTTCGGCCCGGCCGGTGATCAATTTGTGTCCGTAGCACTGGTGCCCCACGTCCCAGACCAGTTTGTCGGTTGGGGTCTTGAAGACGTAGTGCAGTGCCAGAGTCAACTCGGTGGTGCCCATCGACGAGGCAAGATGTCCACCATTAGTTGCGGTGACTTCAAGCAGACGCTCACGGATCTCCTCGGCAATTTCCTTCAGTTCATCGATTTTGAGGCCGCGGATATCCTCCGGGTCTTTGATTCGTTTCAGCCAGCGTGCCATCAATTCTCCTGTGTGTTGACGGGTAGGGCAGGTCAGGTCATTGTGTTCGGGAATCCGGGACCACCCGACGATGAATACGGCCCTATACTTTTAACATAAAGCCGAAATCCAAAATATTAAAAAGTGATTGGAGGAGTTGTCGGCGCGATTCCCCATTTCGCATAAAAATTGCCGTGC
Source organism: uncultured Candidatus Sumerlaeota bacterium (assembly GCA_964473105.1). GTDB lineage: Bacteria > Sumerlaeota > Sumerlaeia > MVZB01 > MVZB01 > CAYYNQ01. The sequence goes on from CAYYNQ010000081.1 coordinate 26,051, forward strand.
CATAATTCCAAAAGATCATTGATATTAAAAGACTTATTACCAAATCAAGGGATCGAGTCAAACTTTTGGGAAGTTCATGAGCCTGTTCTGAACGAATTCAAGTATGAGAACTTCCCCAAATCCTTGGATGCATGTGGGCGGGGTTTCAGGCAGAACATGGGTCGGTGGCTGTTCGGGATCGCCGGTTTTCTTCTAATGGCCGTGATTCCTGCTATGGGCAATGTCCTCTAATATGGACCAGTTATCACGCATCAAGGGCCATCCATAAGTTGCTCGGTGATAGACGAAGGAGTATGAGTTGGGGGAGACGTGGTTTTATTTTGATACACTGATAGGCCATTTTGGAAAAAACTGACCATGGACGGGCTGTAGAGCCGGGTTTACGGAGAGACGATGCCTTCCGATTAGGGATTTGACGGCCGATTTTCATGGAAAGACTTGATACGGGGGAGAATGATATTTTTTAGAAAGACATTTGGGATCTGGCAGGCTCTCCCGATAAGTTGCTCGGATTTGGGGTTCGAGGCGATTTATGGAAAGACGGTCTACAGGTGCCTGCGCCATAGCCTGACATGTATCTTCAATCTGCAAGCTGCTGGGAATGTTTATTATCCCGAAACCATACCGGACTTGTAAAATCCATGCCGATAAATAATGTCCCGGACCTGCTGAAAAAAACGTAGCTACGCCAATGGGTCGCGATAATTGATTCTCGTGTCCCTTGGAAATACGATCACGAAGTTGGTCACGGGAGAGATTGGATTGCCAATGCCAAGCTAATCATGGGCGGAGGAATCGATCATCAGTGACAGAAGAGCGGGTAATTGGATCCCTGCGGCGGTGGCGCCCTGTGGGATCAGGCTGTTCGTGGTGAATCCTGGGATTGTGTTGACCTCCAGAATGATCGGGTGTTCCGAATCGGCGATAAAATCCACCCTTGAAAACCCACGGCAGTTGAGTGCCCCATGGGCGCGGTGTGCAAGTTTCTGGAGGTGCATGCCGAGTTCTGGTTCAATATTCGCCGGCGTTATTTCACGGCTGATCCCGGGCTCATATTTCGCCTCGTAGTCGAAAAATCGCCCTGTGGGCGGGATGATTTCCGTGACAGGCAACGGGGTTGGCTGTCCATTCTGTTCAATGATCCCGCAACTGAACTCCCTGCCGGGGATGTACTTTTCGATCATGACTTCGCGATCGATCAGAAGCGCCCCCTCGATTGCAGATGATAGTTTGTCCGCCTCATCCACAACGGTGATTCCAATGCTGGACCCGCCCCTTGCTGGTTTGACGACCAGTGGAAGGCCGGGGGATTCGAGTAAGCATTCCGTCTGGCCGAGCATTTCATGGTTCATGACCACAGACGGGGCGATTGGCAGTCCTGCGGCATTGAGTACCGCCTGACAACGGGGTTTGTCCATTGCCAGTGCCGAGGCCGCCGCACCCGAACCTGTGTATGGGATCCGGGCCAGGTCGAGCGTGCCCTGCAGTTTTCCATCCTCACCATTTTGACCATGCAACATGATCAGGACCAGATCGACGGCATCTTCAACCAATTTCCCGATGGCATCAGAGAATGGAAGGATCCCAACAGCAGATTCATCCGTGTTCATCTCCCATAAGGATGCTTTTTCGATCCGGGACTTGAGTGAATCGGGATTGGATATGGGGGGGTGGAACACCCACTCGCCATCGGTGTTGATATAGACGGGGGAAACCCTGAATTTTCTGAGGGGATGCAAATCCTTCATGGCCTGTCCGATATTAGCTGCCGATTGAATAGAAACTTCGTGCTCAGGCGATACTCCCCCAAACAGCAGGGCAAGATTATGTGGGTTATCGGTCGGCACTGCACAGGGCCTTTATATGTGAAAGGATCATCATATTATGTCCATGCCTGAGTCATGTAAAAATTTTGATGTCGATGTCAATCCGATTTCGCAGGGTAGAACTGACACCTGAAACCCCATACTTCAGAACCGGCTTCACGTGCCTTTCGTTCATAATTACTCAGCGTCTTGCACTTTTCGATATCCGGTGGGGGTATGACCCCAACGTCGAGCAGGTTCCAGCATTGGAGGTCACGAAAGAGGGTGATGGCACGATTAAAATACCAGGCCACATCTGTTTTGACTCGGAATTCACCCCCTGGAGTCATGATTTTTTCCAGAAGGGGGGGAAGGCGACCTGAAAGGATTCGATATTTGGCATGTTTTCTCTTGGGCCAAGGGTCGCTGAAATAACAGTAAAGGCGATCAACAGACCCATCAGGTATCCAACTTTCGAGTACATCAAAGGCATTGGCGGGTGTTGTGCGTACATTTTTTAGTCCGGCGCGGTGACAGCGACGGACCATCTTCCAGTAGAATTTCAACTCCTTTTCGATACCAAGATAATTGGTCGAACTGTTACGCGATGCTACATGCTCAAGGAAATATCCGTTCCCCGTGCCAATCTCAACCGCGTTCGGTCCAGACCGACCGAAGACCAGTTTCCAATCGAAGAATTTACCTGAATACTGAGGTTTAAGATGAAGTTCGAGGGCCTCCTCGGGGATGGGTTTATGGGCTCGGGTCATCTGCCTTATTGGGTTTTTTCGGCGTTTTGCAAAGGCTTCCGGTCTCGACTTGACTTGACGCTGCTGAGAAACCGGTCAAGCCATCACCATGCCTCAGTCCAATTATATTTGTCCAGTTAAAACCTTGACACCTTGAACGTTACATCGGTGGCATATAACCCAGAGAGTTCTTGCACAGGCCTCTTCCAACCTGTCTGGATCAAGGATGTTCGTCCATGTGGCAAGTGAACTTTATCTTCCAAGTCCTGCGCAGGCAGGAATGGACCCTCCGTGAAAAGGTGTCGTTACCGTTGCAGTGAATGTGGAGTTTTTTAAATGGCCGTGTCCTCTTTGAGAGGTGACCTTCCTGTTGGCGTCGGCAGTCCAGCGGAAAGCGACTTTTCGACCGAATTGATAATGCTTGGCCACCTGTTGTTCCGGGGCAAACTGGTGCAGGGGAGCATTGCCGATGCAGTACATCAGGCATACGGGTCGCAACCATCGACGGAAATGGAAACACCCAGCCAGCTAGACGAACCGGGATGTTTGCACCCGGCCCTCACGGAAGATGTGGATATTCTCGGGCTGCGGAACCGGTATCCTGCCACGGGTGGTCAGCGGGTCCGTTATGCGTGTAACATGACAGGTCCCCAGGCCGTGAAGCCGTCCCCGACCCTGTCCATGGAAATACCTACCCGACCCGGCCAGGAATATAGTGTGGCAAGCAGAATCCGCCACTTTTCTCGTGTGCATGGATATGGTTGTGTCGAGGCAGGCCGGATCAGTACGGCTGTGCTGGAGGGGGGGCTCAATGCAATTGAACACAGTTTCGATTTGGATTATGGCGTCAAGGTGCGGCTGAGTGTGGGCGATATGTCGATGGAGATCGTCGTTGAAAACCATGGTATCCCTTTTGACTTGTCTGGCGGATTGGGACAGACGTGCGGACCCGGAAGTGTTGTATGTCGGGGCGCGGTCGGGGGATTTCGCTTATGATGCGATTCATGGATGACGTCAGGTATGAACCTCTTGAGCAGGGGACCCGTCTGATACTGACCCGGAAAGGAGCGTTACATATAGATGCAGCGATGGCGAATCCATCGGAACTCGAGTAGATGCGCCGGGATCAAGGGATAATACTTCATGTCATCATCTTGGCCTGGACATGTGAGATGGGCTGAAAGCCGGTCATGAAAAAGCCAGCTTTTCTTATTCTGGTCATCCGGTTCAGCCTTGAGCCGTGGGGGCCGGCCCCAGGTATGAATTGAGCCATGAGAGATAACCCTGAGACCCTTGTGTGATCGGGACTGAGATGATTTCCGGGACATCATAGTGATGCATTGCACGGATGTTATTCTCCAGTTCCTCGTATAGGTCCCCGCGTGACTTGATGAACAGTAGGTATTCTCGTGATTTTTCTCTCTTCCCCTGCCAGGTGTAGTGGCTATGGACAGGTCCTGAGACCTGAATACATGCCGCGAGTCTCCTTTCCAGCAGTGTTTCGATGATCTGTTCTGCGGATTCGAGTGTATCCGTGGTGGTGATAACCTGGATCATATTCATATCAATCCCCCCCTGTTTGCAGATTCGGATTGTCGATGTGATGGGCGAGAAATACCCTGCTTAACGTATCTTGTTGTAAAGCGGAAGCGACAAACGGGCGGCATGATTGATCACAGGCTGGTTCCCGGCCGTATTACGCACCCAGATGTTGAACTGTAGCCCGCTCCAAACCCTGATCCAGTCATGATCTTTCAGAAGCGCGTTGACCCTCCATGTTACCGGGATCATCATGGTCTGGATATCCCAGCGGTCAAGTACCTCCTGCCAGGGATAATAAAGTCCAGCCGCTTCAACCCCGGCCTTTCGGATATCTTCTTTTGTCCATGCTTGCGTGACGGCATGCTCCTCCCGAATGATAATTCCGCTAAAGACATCGTATCGGTTGTCCGTAAACAATCTGTATTTTTCGGGTGCAAGTCGCCAAATCAAGTAACCCGCATAATTTCCACCGTTGAAGAGCCGTTTGGGTAGCCCGGCACGGATGATGAAGTCGACCGCACGTTGGGGGTAGGGTTCGCCCTCGTACAGACCGTCCGGCACGGGGGGGTCAATGACCCAGGCGATTTCCGAGGTATTAATCAGAGTCGGCTGGGTTGCGTGGCCCTTGATCAGTAAATGGTTGCGTTTGTGGTAAGACAGGCCCTCGAGTGGGGGGCGCCATGGGTCAGGCAGCTTTCCGGAGATTGCTCTGGCCACACCATTAAAGATCCAGAACTCCGCTGTGACTGCAATGATAAGTAGTCCTATCCAGGAGAATCTGGATGTCCTCCAGGCGCGATTGTGGAATCCCTCTTCTTTTGTGCTCACTTGGGGCCTGAGTTTCTGGTAGCGGCCCGACAGTTTTTCAGCCCACTGGTCAAGTCCCCAGGCTAGTGTTGGGAGGATCATGATGGCCATGAGGGGCAGGTGTCTGACGTGGTGAAGGGCCTGTTGTGTGAAAAAACACATTAACAGGGCGTGTGCAATCCAGCCCGGCGCACCAGACCGATATGCAGCGAGCGTCACAACTGGCAGTGCCACTGCCGTTTGGATCCATGCGGTGGTGGTCATCGAATAACCCTCCTGGCTTAAAGGGAAATTCAGGGTGAAATGAATCACGGGCAGGATGATTGCCGTCAGGATCCACCCTGCCCATTTCGTTGGACGCAGGGCTATGCCCGCCATCAGCAGAATCACCACCTCCAAAACACGTACGAAATGCCAGTCGGGAGGTTGTAGTTCACCGATTGTGTTCATCAGGTAGGTATCACCCAAGACCCGGTTGAAAATCATCAGCAGTTTATAACCATAGGGGTTGATCATTACAGCCAGACAACATGTGATTCCCAGGATGGTGATATTAATTAAATTTTTAAGTGCCCTGCCGTCAGAGGCAGTTCTGTGCGTCGGGAATAGCGCTGTGGCCAAGGAGTCAAGCCAGAATGCGCCAATCATGACGAGGCCAGCCATCCAGCCGCCATGAAGGTTAGACCAGAGTGCAAACACTGGGATCATCACCCAGATCCAGGGCCTCTTCTGGTGGCCGGCTCGCCACTGGATAAGCAGCCAGAACATTAGGGCAAGAAGAAAATACGTTATGAATATGGGTCTTGGATAAAATGTCCTGCGCGCAAGCGCAACGGCAATCATGACCGCAAGTGCCGCCCATACCGGATCGTTAACATAACGGGCCAGAAGCAGTCCGAAGCCGGCAAAAGCCAGGAGGATACAGATGCTTTTGACAAGAATGACCGTGCGGATACCTCCCCATCCGATACGGTCCCCCTGTTCATGAACAAACCACATCCCAACCTGGGCAAGCCATTCATGATTATGCCATTCGATATGATCCGCAGTGTAAGTGAAGATATCATGTTCAGGCAGCGACCGGTGTTCCATGATCCATTTTCCGGTCTTGAGGTGCCACCATTCATCATGCGATGATCGCAGGGGAGTGAATGAGAACGAGAATGCGGTCCATGCCGCGGCAAGGAATGCGATGAACGCGACCAAGCGTGTTAAGTTCATCTGTTTTTCCAGTTGCCCCATAATTCTATTTTGGCCGATCCCATGCCTAATTTGAAGACCGGAATATTGTGGAGATGTCCGGAAGCGGGTTGTTCTGCCCGCCTGGCCGCCAATTTTCAGGGGATTAGGGGATCTTGACCACGGGGGGAACCAGGGCACCCAGCATCCCTGCGCCATCTATAATCAGATGGAATACGTGCGGACCAGTGGATTTGTGTTTTCGTCGTGTCCTTGAATTATGGGCATGATCAGGGATCATTATAATCCACCTCGGATATCCATCCAGCCGCCCAGAAACATAAGAATACTGATCCATCCGTTAACCGTGAGAAAGGCACGATTCATGCGTGAAAGATCGACCGGCGTAATGATGGATTGTTCATAGACCAGCATCATGGAAGTCAACGCGACAGCCGTCAGATAGAATATTCCCAAGTCTGCGGTTATACCCGTGATCATGAAGGTGGTCAAGGCTGTCATGTGGCATAGTGCTGATACTGCAAGTGCCTTGCGCACCCCGATTCGTGAAGGCAGTGAGTGCAGCCCGTGTTTTGTGTCGAACATGGCATCCTGGCAGGAATAGATGATGTCGAATCCTGCCACCCATGCCATGACGCCCAACCCAAGCATGAACGGAAGCGGATCAATGCTGCCCCTGATTCCGATCCAAGCGCCGACTGGTGCAAGTCCAAGGGCTGCTCCCAGAACAAAATGAGTGTAACGTGTAAATCGCTTTGTCAGTGAATATCCGAGCAGGATCACCAGACACAGGGGTGAAAGGTAAAACGCCATTCGGTTCAGCATGGCGGCAGACACGATAAATCCCAGGGAGCAACAGACCCAGAAGCCGATTACAAAATGCCGGTTCAGCCGCCTGGATGCAAGCGGCCAGTTTCTTGTCCTGGGATTCAACGTGTCGAAACGTTGATCTGCCAGACGATTGAACGACATCGCAGAGCTACGGGCAAAAATGCATGCAAGAATGGTCCATGTCAGTTGCCATGCGTTTGGCCAGCCTCCGGCCGCCAAGACTGCCCCCAGTAGCGCAAAGGGGAGTGCGAAGATGGTGTGGGAAAACCGAATCAGTTCCAGTGTCAGACTGAACCTGTTTAGCATGGAGTCATTCATCGAGTTCCACTCCCGACAGTTTTGGTTCAACCACCGGGGTTCCAGGCGGTGGATCTGGGTGTTGGAATTGCCGGATGGGCGGGTCCAGCCCTGCGGGAAGGATATAACCCTTGAGTTCCACGCGATTGTTGATTCTTCTGGCATTTGGCGATACTTCATTCAATCCGGGACGGTCACGGCCGTAGCTGATGTTAAGAAGGCGGTCCTTCTGGATTCCTTGCATTTCAAGGAACTGCTTGACGTTCTTTGCACGGGTCTGGCCGAGGTTATAGGCATAGCCTGCCCCAACCTGGACTCCGGTATGTCCCTCCAGAATAAACCATATGCCGGGATTCTGGATGATCCATTTTGCGTGCGCGGTAAGCTGTCTGCGTGCAATTTTATCGAGAGTTGACATGCCAGGCTGGAAACGAATGGGTTGAAGAGCTTTGACAGGTCTCGGTGTGTAGAAGGACCCGGGAGATGATCCGGTCTCTGAGTTCGGAATTCTTGCGGTGACGATTCGTCGGTTCGGTGGGGTAGCGCTGCCGGTTGGATTACTGGACTGGAGCGGAGGGTCCTCGACGAGTTCGAACGTCGGCGGGGAGCGGTCATCTTTCCGGACCGCCTGGGTATTCAGGTCATGTTCGATCCTGCGACAGGCAGTTGGGCCTCCCAGCAGGACAAGCACGGCTACCAGTATCCCCCCCATTGCTGGGGATACGCGGAGGAAGGCTGATTTCCGAGCGGAGCGGGGAAGAATATCTTTCATCGTTTTGGCTGGTGATGAGGATTGGCAGCGGATCATAATTTCCGGTCAGTGGCGCGGGCCATCAACGGTTGCGCCGGAACGGGGACCATGCCGGTGAGTGGCAGTTCTGGCTTTCACGGGTCAGTTGTTTTCTGTTTTTGCCATTCTTGAACATGCTGTAGATCTGCTTCACGCCGGTCTTTTCAGACGTAAATGCAATCAGCAGTCCGTTGGGCGCCCAACTCGGGTCCTCATTGTTGAAATTATCTTTCGTCAACTGGCGGAAGTCACTACCATCAGGACGAATCGTGCAGATTTGGAATATACCCTTCTCGTCCCTTGAACTGTAGGCGATCAGATCATCGTCGGCGGGAGACCATGTGGCGTCATCATTGTATTTCCCGTTGTAGGTAAGGCGTTTTGTATCTCCAGACTTCAGGTCCATGATGTAAAGTTGGGGAGTGCCCGAACGATCACTCTGGAACACGATTCGACTGCTGTCGGGAGACCATGCTGGCGATGAATCGATGGACGGGTTTCGTGTCAAACGTTTCAGCTTCCTCCCATCACGTCCCAAAGTGTAAACTTCAGAATTCCCGTCCTTGGTCAGGGTCAGGCATATTCTTTGTCTGCTGGCCGACCAGGAAGGCGAAAGGTTGAAGCCCGGCTGCCTTGAGATGAACCATCGCTGGCCCGTTTTCAGGATAAGGCCCTCCAAGTCGGGGTTATAGTCCCGATAGGTCGTATAGAACAATTCCCCCGCGTAAAGTCCCCAGCAGGGGGTGGCAGAGAGGTCATTCGCCCCGGTCAGCCTGTGGATGCTTTTTGGGTAACCATCGGCGTCCATCAGGCAAACCTGTTTGCCGCGTGCGGACGGGTCAGACTGGCGGATGAAGCAGATTCGGGTTCGGGCGACACCCTTGACATCCATGATCCTCTTGACAATATCATCGCTGATCCGGTGTGCAGCATGCCTTGCCCCTGACGTCTTGATCGGATCATATTCAAACCCGAAGATATAG
>CAYYNQ010000082.1:0-2504 GCA_964473105.1 uncultured Candidatus Sumerlaeota bacterium
TCAACCAACTCATCGCCGCCTTCAATGGCTGGAAAGACACCCGTAACGATCCATCCAAGGCCATCACCTTCGGCGACAACACCCTGCTGGACCCTGAAGACGTCGCCACCGCCAGCGACCTTGCCGACAACTGCACCTTCGACCTACCCTGGCAATCCGGCGACCTTGCCCTCGTCGACAACTACACCGCCATGCACGGTCGCCGCACCTTTACAGGCCCCAGAAAAATCCTCGCCAGCCTCGTCGCGGCGTAGCCTCGCTATTAGGGCACCGTGCACCTACCGCCGGAGGCGACTACCGTTTGGCCCGTCATGAAGCTGGCGCGTTTGCTGAGAAGGAAACAGGCCAGCTCAGAAACTTCCTCGGGCTGCCCCATGCGGCCCATGGGCGTGCCGGCCATGATGGTTTTCATATGCTCGGGCGTTAGCACGTAGGCCATCTCGGTATCAATAAGCCCGGGCGCGACGCAGTTGATGCGCACGCCGTCGGGCGCGAATCCCTCGGCGCAGCAGCGGGTCATGGCGATGACGCCTGCCTTGGCGCTGGCGTAGTGGATTTGTTTCTCGCGCGGGCGCAATGCCGCGATGGAGGAAATCATCACCATGCTGCCGCTGCCGCGCTCAATCATCTCGTCTTTCACCGCCCACACCACGCGAAAGGCGCCGTTGAGGTTCACATCGATCATCTCGGTCCATTGCTCAAGCGTCAGCTCGCGATGAGTGGCCACGCTGCTGATGGCTCCGCAATGAGCCAGCAGATCAATCGGCCCAAGCACCTCGCGCGTCTTGGCAACCATCGCCTCGACGTCTTCCATCTCGGCCACGTCGCACGGCATGTGAATGGCGCGACGTCCGAGCTCTTCGATCTCTGCCACCACCTCATCCGCCGGTTCCACACGCGAGCAATAACTGATCGCCACATCCGCACCGCCCGCCGCCAACTGCAGCGCAATCGCCCGCCCGATCCCACGCGACCCGCCTGTGACGAGCGCAATCTGATTTTCAAAGTCTCCGTTCATGTCCAACTGGGTGTGCGCGGAGGGTAGAGTGCGAGTTTCGGAGGCACAAGGATTTGCATTGAGCAAATTGATCTACACATTTGGATTAATCCAGTCCGACTTTTGGGCGGGATGAAGGATTGGGTTGATGCGGAATTCTGGTGTGCCCACGCGGGGCGTCAGGGCTTTGAGGTCAGCAGGGTTGATGGCCCCAATCGGTGTCCTTGAGGGATTCCTCGTAGGCTTCCAGCTGCTCTTCCTCAGACATTTCCTCAACCGGCTTGGGCCCATCAGCTTGAGGGGGCTGCTGCGGCTGCGGCGTTTTGTCTTTGGGTTCGTCGGGCATTCTCAAACGGGTGCAAGGGCCACACTCTACCCCCCATTTTGCGCAACGGCAAGATCAGCCTGGCTTTTTCCTTTTGCCCACGGGCGCGGTCTGGTTTCATTTGCGGCACACGTCATGTCTGAAGAACATAATTTTCTGCCCCATGTCACCGGTTCGTTTGCCCAGCCAGCGGCGGAGAATCCCACGGTCGAGATGGTCGAGGCCGCCTATCACCATCACGGGCTGCATTACCGTTACCTGAACACCGAGGTGCCGCCCGAAAAGCTCGCTGATGCCGTGGCCGGCGCGCGTGCGATGAACTGGGCCGGTTTCAATTGCTCCATCCCGCACAAGGTCGCCGTCATCGAACATCTCGATGGACTCGGCGAATCGGCAAGTGTGATCGGCGCGGTGAATTGCGCCGTGCGCCGGGACGGCCAATACATTGGCGAGAACACGGACGGCAAAGGGTTTTTGAAGAGCCTGCAGGAGGTGGTGGATCCGGCCGGCAAAAAGCTGGTGATGTTTGGCGCCGGCGGTGCCGCGCGCGCCATCGGCGTGGAATGCGCCCTCGCTGGGGCGGCGCACATCACGGTGGTCAACCGCAGTGTCGAGCGCGGCAATGAACTGGTTTCGCTTCTCGACGACAAGACCCCCGTCGAGGCCGTGCTGGAATCATGGGACAGCGACTACTCCGTGCCCGCCGGCACAAACGTGGTGATCAACGCCACCAGCATCGGCCTGGCCGACGCCGAGGCGAGCTTGGCGTTGGACCTCGATTCGCTCACCGCTGAAATGGTCGTGGCTGATGTGATCCCCAATCCGCCTCGCACCAAACTGGTCCGCGATGCGGAGGCCAAGGGCTGCACGGTCATCGACGGCCTCGGCATGTTGGTGAATCAAGGCATCACCGGCATCCAGTATTGGACCGGCGAAACCGTCGACGGCAACGTCATGCGCGCCCGTCTGGAGGAGTTGTTCAATGTTTAAATTGTGGCCGCTATTTTGCCTGTGCACATTTGCATTCGCCGCTGAACCGGGATGGGTTTCCGCGACAGACGAAAAGCACGTGACCCGGGAGGGCGAGTGGCGAGTGGATCGGTTTCGGTACGCGGTCGCGGAGCATTTGCATTCCACTGAAAATGACGCGGCACTGGAGTTCGTGTTCGAAGGCACCGCGGT
>CAYYNQ010000083.1:0-13225 GCA_964473105.1 uncultured Candidatus Sumerlaeota bacterium
ACCAGCCTGTGTACTAATTTGCCCACATCCCCCCACATTAAAATTGGGGGGGGGGTTACATTTCCGGCCGTTTTCGTTCTTTTGCACCTTGGTTAACCTACTACCCCCCCCCCTTGTTGCTGTCATTATTCCAGCGTATAACAGCGCGGAAACAATCCGACGCGCCATTGATTCCGCATTGGACCAGGATTATCCAAACAAGGAGATCATTGTCGTTGACGATGGTTCGACCGATAGTACCCGGAACATTGTCGCAACATACCCAAAACCTGTCATATGTATCCACCAGAATAACACCGGTCCCGACCCCGCCCGAAATCGTGGAATCCACTCGACCAGTGCCGAGTTCATAGCATTTCTCGATGCCGATGATGAATGGCTCCCGGGTCGGCTGTCCAAGTCCATCCAGCCCATGATCGACAATCCGGACACTGGCATCACCTGGTGCCGGGCAATCGATAAAATGTGGGACGGAACGAAAGAAATACGGGGTGATATCTCCGCAAAACTTAACCGGTTTTCTTCAGGGTTTTGGCCCGATTCACGCCATTGCACACCGGCAACAACATGCCGGCGAAGCCTATTGCTAGAGGTCGGATGTTTTGATCGACCCTTGTCTGCATTCGCAGACATGGACCTCTGGATCCGAATCCGGGAGATATCGGATATCGTCGAAATTCCTGAGCCACTCGTGATCGTTCACAACCGCCCCGACAGCCGTTCCCGGGGCAAGAATATCGACAAGGTCAGGGATGATTATCTGAAAATCATTCATGACGCCCTTGATCGCCGTCCGGACCTCTATGCACGAAATGCAAATTTGATTCTAGCCGAAGGCTGGTTCAATCTGGGTCATCGCTACAAGAAGCACGGTATAATCGGGGATGCAAGGAGATGCTTCAGGCATTCCTTCCTGAACCTGCCGACACGTCACGCAGTCAAATCTTGGGCGGGGACTCTCATTCGGGTTGGATCCCGCGGCATGAAAACATGAAAAGGCTCTGCTTCATCAGCCGATTTGCGAGTTCGCTTCTCTACCCCGACCTCGAACCCATGCATGGCGGGGCGGAAACCCAGTGCTATCTCAATTCCAGGGAACTAGCCAAAGACCCCGACCTCGATGTTCATTTGATTCTCCAGGGTAAACCCCTGCCGAATCCTGACATCATCGATAATGTCAGGATCCACCCTTTTCCATTCAAGACCGGATGGATTGCACGCGCCCGGTTTCAGTCCCTTCTGAAATCGATCAATGCCGATATTCATATCCAGCAGGGCATCAGTTCAACCACAAAGGAAGTGGCCTTTTACTGCCAGTGGCGCCGTTCGCGCTTTATATACTGGATCGCAAGCAACCGTGATGTTGATTGGTCAATACCAGCAGGAAACCTCAAACGCAATAAGATGTTTGAATGGGGAATGCTCAAGGCCAACCGCATCATCGCCCAGACCAAATGGCAGGCGGACAAATTGAACAAAACGTACTCGAGGCCATGTACCGTGATCGCCAATGGATTCCCGCCATGCAAGACACCACCAGATGCACCCCGCAAACATATTCTATGGGCCGGACGATTCATCCCGGTCAAGCGTCCCGAGTTGCTCATCAGGATCGCCGCAAAAATCCCCGACGAACACTTCATCATGCTGGCCCCGCTGACCAATGAATCAGCCTCCAGTCACCTTGAGGAGCACATGTCACATATTAGCGGGACGAGCAACATTGAATTCCACCCGGGGGTAAGCCTCAAACAGGTGGAAAACTATATGCGGAGTGCAAAACTGTTTCTCAATACCTCTAAATTTGAGGGATTCCCCAACACTTTCGTCCAGGCAATGCGGGCATCAACACCCATTGCTTCACTTTCATTTGATCCGGACAATATCATCCGCTTAAACAAACTCGGAATCCCTCCCGCGGATGATATGGAAGAATTCATCAGGAATATTAAGTCCCTGTTGGCTGACCCGGTCCGGCTGAATGCGTATGGTCGAAACGTAGCGATTCACGCCAACCGGCATCACGACCTTTCAGGAAACATGGAACAGTTCAAGCAAGTGATTCATGATATTTCTTGAACACATTTTTCTGGAGATAGCAACCACGTTGCATATTCATCCAATAATCACCTTGCTCCGTTTTTTCATGTCCTTATGTGGGTTTACCCCCTATTTTCAAACCCTGCCATATCAATTCGAATCAGATTGCACCTGCCCTTTATCACGACATGATTCGTATATCCGGGTATAGCGCTCCACCATGGTCTCTGCAGAAAATTGCCCGAGGTAGCGCTCACGTGCAGCACTTCCGAGAAGTGCCGCATATCTTCTGTCACTGAGGAGCCCCGAGACAGCATCTACGACCTCACTCGATGAATCCATGTCAACCAGACAGGCATGAATATTTTGCTCAACAAACTCTGAAACATCATTTCTGTCGGCCGCAACTATGGCCTTGCCAGAACACATGGCCTCAATGATTCGATCTGGAAACCCCCTGCTTGTAAATGGCACCAACACGACATCAGAAATATTAAGAGCATGCAGGCGATCATCGGCCGAGTTGAAGGGGCGCAAGTGCCCGGAAGATTCCATATCGCTGATAATTGGATGTTTCTTCACGAATCTCTCACCAATACACGAATACAGGCAAACCAGGTGAGGGATACGCTGGATCAGTTCGCCCACAATATCAAGTAATTGGTCCATCTCTAGTTTATCCGGCATCTCCGGAAGATTCATCGACAGAACGGGCATATCCGGGGCGATCGAAAGTCTTTTGCGAAACTGATGGAGGTCAGGCTCGCATGGAACGGGCAAGTCAGAGACTCCGGGTGGAATTACAAATATTCGTTCCCCGGGCAGTTTGCGCATCTCAGCAGATTGATTCACCGCCTCTTTGGTTGCGCTGACCCAAGCGGTCACCCCATCGGCAGTCCAGTGATCGGCTAGAAAATGGCGTGTTTCACAGTCAACCTTGGCTGTGCCGACATTGGAAATGACAGGCAACCTCATGTTGTTGGCCACACCTCGGGCGTAAAGGTCGGCAAGAAGTCCATGAGTGTGGACAACATCATACTGGCCCGAACGCAGAAATATCTGGATTCGGCGGAGCGGGGATAGGCTGAATCTTCGTTTCAAGGCCCAGTTCCATGCAGGGACCCCCGCCTGCATCGACAAAAGAGCCAGATCCCCGTTGCCAGTCAGGGTCAAGACCTCCGGCTCCAGTCTTGAAGGATCACCGTTTCGAATTATTTCCATGATCATCCGACCCGTACCCTCCATCGACGAGTCGGAAGATAGCTCAAGCACTTTAACTGGTCTCTGTTCCAATGGAAAACCCCTCCATAAAGCTCCCGGGAAAACTAATCTGTTCACAGTCAGGCAGCATGAACTTTCAATCACGCAACAGCCCGTCGAAATAATCAGGCCATGAAGTTAGTCATATGATCATACGAGAGAGTATTACAGATCCCGGATAGGGGCGATACAATCCGCCGAATCCATATTTTGACTGCCCCGACATCACGATTTCGAATCATATCCACTAACAATACGGGCCATAATGGGATGCCTCATGCCATTGTGCAACAGATTTCCCGATCCATTAAAATCGAGGGGTGTTTTGTCGGGTCCCCGTCACGGAATTGCCTGGATTCATCATTTGATTCCTGAAAGTTCCCGCGCCTCATCTGGATGAAACCCTCTCAACCGGATTAGCATATAACTGTTTTTTTTGTCACCTAGGAGAAAGCGACGGTATCGTTGATAATTATCACATATCCGCCCTCCATAGACGGCACCCAAGACCGCTCGATCAGACATATCCTGAAGATCCTCCCACGGATTCAACTGCAGCAACCATGTTTCTTCCAGCCCCGGCGGGGCATTGGAGATCGACTCGACAGGCTTAATGTTCAAGCCGGACAGTGATTCCCCGAACCACGGCATCAACCGTGAAGGATAAGCATAAACCTGTTCATCCCCATTCAGTAACGCGTTGGTTAGTATGTCTAGATTCCGGTTCATTCTAAGCTTTCGTTCATCCCTGAATTCGAGAAGTTGTCCGCATATACCTGAGACCATCCATGCCAGCATGACCAACCAGACAACTCCTTCACGTAAGCCGCGACGCCCGGCATAATGTACCACAAGGATGATTATCGATATCACCCAGATAGCTGACACCATTCCAGGATATCTGGGGCCATGAAATACCTGAATGACTCCCTGCCGGTGGAGAACCCACAATGTCAGAATATAAAAAATGACAATGCTGGCCCCACACCACCCAACATGATGCAACCCCCCAACACTGATGCTCCCGAAATGACGCGCCTTTCTCCCGGTCAACGCCAATGAAATGAAGGTCAGAGGAGTCAAAGCCGACAGAACCCCAGCTATGATGATCCAGCCCTGTCCCGATGCGAGACCAATTTCATAGCCATACCGCCCGAGCGGAAGCCAGTCGTAAAATACGCGCAAAAGATTTCCAACCGTTGGAGGGGTCATCCACTCAAGACTAGCACTTCCAAGATAAGCGATATTTCCAGACAACCCCATCAACCATGGCGTAATACCTGCGACTATCAAAAGATGGATGACAAATCCCCACATCATGAATAATCTGTTCCCCGCCGACCCGCAACCGAGTTTCCCGTAAAGACGTAGGGCCAAATATATCCATGCAAGACCAACCCAAAACAACACGATTCCACTCAGCAGGTGACACCACAACGCAAGAAGTGAACAGGATAAGTATACAATCCACAGAGTTATGATAAAAACCCTATTAATACGGGCATCCGGGATACGAAGATGCAAATAGACTCCCGAAAGCGCCAGGAAACATGCGGTCAATGCCGGCCCGGCAAGGGCATAACTCCTCATGTTTTTCGCATTCAAGGCCGCTTGGGAACCCAGGATCACGCATAAGATCATCAATAATTGGATGGAGGGGAGATTTAGGCGGTGGAAGATCACAAATGTGAAAAATGCCGTCAGGAACAATAGCAACACCCCGGGCAGCCTGCCGGCAATAACACCCGGCTCAATCCCCATCTTCCCAACCAGCATAATCCAGGACTTCAGGAACAAATAATACCCCGGTGGATGCGCATCCTTTGAGGTCATCATGACGAGCCGGTCCAGGTCCTGCCCTGCAATCTGGACGGAGTAGATCTCATCACACCATAAACTTGATTCGAGTGATATTCGATCGATCTGGACACCTAGGGCCAGAAGAATTGGGACCAGGAATACGATGAAATAAACTATTATCTTTTTTCGGGTCATCTGCTTTTGATCCATTGCGGCCCACGAAGATCACAAGTTTCCACCGGTTATTTTGTCTAAACCAAGGCATGGAACAACCTGTTTATAATCCACCTGCAGGACAATCTCCGTCAAGACCGATATTCCCGTTCAAGGGATCATGCATACTCACCGGTTCCTGAACCATATCATGATGTCACAAGTGGAATATGATCCTGTTTTCAAATGGAGGGGACCTCCTTTACCGGTTGCGAGAATCAAACCCCGGTAAGATTATAATCGAGTATATTTACCGCACCAGTTCCGTTTTACCACAAAGCCTGAAGATGATTGGGCGTCCTCGTAATATTTATTATTCATCCTGATCCCTGTTGCCGACTCCATCCGCGTTCTGAACCCAATGAATATATGACCTTGATTTCAGGTGAGGTTTATGTCTGGCTCTGAGGGTGGCTTCCTGCTGCCAGACATTATGATCACCCACCAATGATCGGCTTCAAAACAATTCTATTCTGGGAATTTTACACCCCTACAAAACCGACGATCAGAGGCGGATTTTTAGACCTCGGCGTCACAATTGCCTGCCTTGTCTTTGCGTTGCTTTATGACCGGGTGGACTGCTTTTTATATCAAGCTCCTCCACAACTGACAAATAAACAGGATTTATGGCTTAAAAAAGAACCTTCTGGAAGATAGTATCCAGAGTATCGGCTTGGCCCGACAAACCCGAATGGAATCACCCTTGGATACAAGAAACCCAGTTCATGTCGTCCTTGACAACATCAGAAGTGCTTTCAATGTCGGATCTATCTTCCGGACTTCCGACGCAGGATTAATCACCCGGATTCACCTCTGCGGAATGACCCCACACCCGCCCCATGATCGCCTGTCGCGAACTGCCTTGGGGGCAGAAGAACATGTGCCTTGGAGCTATTATTCGAAATGTTCGGCCGCTGTCGAGGCGTTGAAAATCCGGAATGTGCCACTAGTCGGGCTGGAAACGACACCCGAAGCGGAAGATTACACCCGATTCGAATGGGATCAACCCGTCGCCCTTGTCTTGGGGCATGAAGTCAGGGGAATTGCACCCGATATCCTGAATGAGTGTGCAGACGTGGTCCAAATCCCGATGCTCGGGGTCAAGAATAGCGTCAACGTGGCAACTGCCTATGGTATTATTCTTTTCGAAATACTGAGGCAATGGGGCGGGCCCCCTCCCCCAGAAACTCCATGAGATTGGACCAACGCACCTCGGCCTGTTTTAGGCATTTTTTTAGACTTATCCGATAATATATGAAAAGGTTGAAGGAGCGTTTCGCCAGGTGGCCAACGAACTTGACATATGCCCACATCAGAAAAGTCTTGGCGTATTGATCCCATTCCGACTCGACGACACCACCCGCGACATCGAAATAAGGGCGTGTCCATGCAAGAAAGGTTTTGGGTTCAATGACCTGCTCCAGATTCATCGCTGTCAATTCGTCTGATTCCAAGCCAAACCTGAAATGCAGCAGGGCGGTCGCCAAGTCAAAACCGGGTGGGCCCAAGCATGCCTCTTCATAATCCAGCACATACAATTCACGGTCGCTGGTGACCAACAGGTTCTCCTTTCGATAATCTAGATGCAGAATGCCGGTTGAATGATCATGATCAAACACGTTTTCAATCGCTTGGGAGAGCACTTCAAGAACCTGTCCACCTCCCGACACATCCACATGGTGGCCTATCCATCCGATTGACTTCCGAATGATATCCATCGAACGGATGGAATCAAGCTGATCCAACTTCAATGAATATGTAGGATACCCTTCCGTATTTTCGGGAATCTCATAACGGATCATATGCAGGCGTGCCAGTTCCTGCAGGGCCTGCCTGCAGGAAGCAGCGTGCAGGCTGTCACAAGTCAGTGGATCCCCTTCGATCCAAGCCATACCGATGCAGGCCATACCGTAATTTTTAATCGTTTGTTCACGAGTGTCAATATGGAGAATTTCAGGCACACGGATACCCGCTTCCCTGAGAACTTCATACAGGTCATGATGCTGCCTTGCAAATCGGGACGCCTTATGCCGGTAAAACTTGATCAAGACCTTCCGGCCATGAAGACATGACAGATATTTTTTTCTCTTATAATGATCATCCAATGGCGTCCACAACTCAAGATCAAGCTTCGGCTTGAGTTCGCTCTTGAGATAGCGAGCGGCATCCGCGCGGTATGCCCGGTTTTTTCGGAGCTTTCTAGCGTAATCCATAAGCTCCATGATGTGATATCGAAACGCCATAATACCGACCCACGGGATTCACAACCAATCCTGTCTCCAAAGGCACTAATCTGACTAATTTCACATATAATTGGAAGACATATTACCCCACATCATCAGATACAAAATGAACCCGCCTAGACACTGACATTCTGACGGGATACATGAATTCTCAAAAAACCCGGGAATACCCTTTGGCAGGACAGAAAGCCATGCCATATATTCATCCTCAATGACCTTAATCTTGCCCGACACACAGAAGTGGACTACAGCGTTTTTCCACAAATCAACCCATCGGCGCCATTGGGTTGTCGAGATGCACTATAAGGGCTTCGGAGACCTGGTGTTTCGACTTACACGGCTTTGTTCCGGAAAATGGCAAGGCGAAACCACCCGTGAGGTATAATTCTATACGTGACCTCTGTCGCAGATTCTTTTTCCGTCAAAGACACGTATCCCCTGACTGGTTTGTACCAGAGGCGAATGTGCCCCACATGCAGTCATATTTGAAGAAAAACAACCTGTATTGGGAAACCCAGGGGGCCACCTTCTGACAAGGGCCTTGTTATGTCATCACCCGCCCGGAGCGATGGGATATTTTTCGATACTCTTTGGATTACCCAAGCCAACTCATACTGATCGAGAACACCCATTCAAACACTTTCACGGGAGGACCCAGACACAACCCTCCACATGTCCATCCCGCCAGATATTATAATTTATGAGCAGGATTCGTCACCTGCTCCATTTCACATCTGGGGTAACATGAAATACTTTCCGATAGTTTAATTCTGTATTATCCATGACTTTACCAACATTGACTTCATCCCAGAAAGATCTTGGGAATACAAATGCATCACAAAATCGATTTTGGGTTTAAGGTTGGAAAATATGATACGGATCATTCTAGTCAAGGCGGCGACTATTTTTCGAATGATAGCTCGATATCACGGAACGCAGTTAGAATCACAATCCCGAGAACATAGGTCGCTCCGAATAGAATCTTTAACCCAATCCCCATCCATTTCGGGTGCCGTTCCTTGAGCAGGCGCTGCGCTGTCAGGCTCGTCAGGAAGATGACCGGCATCACGGTGATTGTCGGCCATAACCATTTGATTTTACCCGTACCCTGAAGGTGCACAACAGAAATTACAGTCAGCATATAGGCATAGGAGGCTAGAATGTAGCGGTTGTGGCGGGCGAGCAGCAATGAAGCTGATGAACAGGTCAGGTATTCCCTGATCTCCACCACGGCCAGAATCAAGCCAAGGCAACCGAACACGCACAACTCATATTTCTGCATCTTCTCCCAGAATAGACCAAGCATTCCGATACTGAGGAGAACCATCCACACTGTCATGCTCCAGTCCAACATACCCGCCGATGAACGAGGAGAATTCACCATCCGATAAATGGCCCTGTAACCGAACCACAAGAATGAGAATCCAAACAAATTGAAGTACAGACTTCGTAAAAACGACCATGTACCCAACTCACCCACAATAAGGGTTACCGGAATGCCGGTCAGGTAGAGAAATGTCATTAGATACAGGTATGCCTTCGCCCATTTCCGGTGAGTAATTGGCTTGTAATAGGTCCAGAGGGTGACCGGGCCGACGATAAAGACGGTAATATAGCCGATCACCCGGTGAACTGAGGTCAGGATATATAGGTAAGGGTGGTGATCCATCATGGTTGGAGAGCAATCACTGGCGTTTGATGTTCCGGCATCCGGCGAAATATCCAAGCATAAAATCGACCGGGCGTGGATTATATCAAAAAACTTCAGTTTGAAAAGTCAAAGCTTTATCATTATATATTATCCGGGACACAGGAACCCCTTGGGTCCGGGCAACCTGCTCTTCCCCCGCATTCCATGTATCGGTGCTGAAAATGCTTGTACAATTCAGAAAAAGACTTGATGATTGGCTCGACAGAATACGGGCCTCCGTAATTGTTATATCCTATCCCAAAAGTGGAAGAACCTGGCTGCGGGTGATGATCGGCAAGGGAATATGTTGTCATCACAACCTGGATGATCAGCTTATCTTTGACGAGCACCATCTGGCCCGGGTATTGAGGGGTAGTCATGCGGCACCCGTCTATACACATGATGGGTCCAGCAATACCGAGGGATGCCATTATGACCGGCTGAATCCCGACAAGTCGGCATATCGTGCCAAGAAAGTCATCTTCATGTACCGAGATCCCAGGGATGTTGTCGTGTCCTGCTATTTTCAGGCAAGCCGTCGCAAGGATATATTTCAAGGCAACATCGGTGAATTTATTCGTGATCCGCATTACGGCATCCAAAAAATACTCACGTTCTACAATATCTGGGCCGCGAGCAAAAGCGTCCCCAAGGATTTCCTATTGCTGGATTATGCCGATCTTCACCAGAATCCCAGAACTTCACTGCGTAGGGTTTTGGAATTTTCCGGAATTGAAGATGTTCCGTCCCCGGTGATCCAGAAAGCGGTCGAGTTCTCAAGTTTCGAAAGCATGAAAAAGATGGAGAAGGGAAAATACTTTAAAAGCAAAAAACTTAGGCCGGGCGACAAGGACGATCCTGAATCCTACAAGGTGAGAAAGGGGACGGAGGGAGGATACCGCAATTATCTTGATCCGAAAGATTGTCAGTATCTCGAGAAAATGATTGCTGAAATGGGATGTGGATTTGAAGGCAAAACCTAATGTGGATACGTCAAAACAGCCGGTTTCCCAGGCCGAATCTTGGCACTTTTCCCGAACGGGAACTAATAACTAATTTGACTTCGCTTGCATGGTATGGTAGTTTGACCTTTGGCATGGTATATATATTTGCAGCCTGTTGTTGGTCCTTGGACGTTCGGGCTGGCCAGCCAAAAATCAAACAATGGAAATCCCGCATTACAGGGAGGATGATGACATGCAACCCCCACTCTATGACCCGGAATCCGTCCGCCCGATGTGGGAGGAGCTAGTGAAGGTTGGATTTGAGTCGCTTGAAACGCCCACCGAAGTCGAGAACCGGATCACGCGGACCGAGGGAACCACACTCCTCTTGATCAATTCGGTTTGTGGATGCTCGGCAGGTGGGGCCCGCCCGGGAGTTTCGGCGTCTCTTCAACACGAAACAATCCCCTCACGCATGATCACGGTCTTTGCCGGTGTATTCAGGGATGCAGTCGACAAGGCTCGAGAGCTGATGCCCCAGGTTCCTCCATCCTCGCCCTTTATCGCCCTGTTCAAGGGAGGTGAACTTATCTACTGCCTCCAAAGAAGCCAGATCGAAACTATGGATGCCCGGGGTATCGCCCCGTCACTGCCCGGAGCCTATGATGAATTCTGCAGTGACAAAGGACCCTCCATTCCCTCCGAAGAGTTCGCGAAGATCATCAATCATCAGCAATGTGGATCCACAATTCCGCTATACAGGCAGGATTGAAGGTATAACGGTCATGCATTGGTCGCCTGATGAATTTGAACGGCATTTCAAACATCCGAATGTCATGCGTCAGTTATTCCTGTCGAGAAACCTAAGATCGGCCGCATGAAAACATCTGTCATTTCCCAGGTACGCCCACGTCACGTTCCTACCAGCCGCCCCTTCTGGGAATATACGAAGTTTTACCGGACCCGTATTGCCGATCATTCCAGCAGACGCTTACTTGGGAAACTGTGGACTTGGACGAAGAAAGCAAATCTTGGTCCCTAAATACTCAACCACGGGGGGGGGGATCACCGGCCCCGCCTATGTCTGGCGCGGGGTCGGACTCTTGGTGCGAAACCCAAAGCTATGGCCTTGGGCTATATTGCCCTTTATCCTGAATATTCTGATCTTTATGCTCGTCTGGGTCAAGGGCTGGTCCCTTTTCGAGGGCCTTCTCAAAGGGCTAGTGGACGGGGAGAATGGTTTTCTCCTGCAATCCCTTTATTGGGGGGTTTCAGGAATATTTTGGTTTGTGGCTCTTCTTTCCATCCTTTACTTATTCGTACCACTCGCCACGATCATAGCCTCACCCTTCAACGACATTTTGTCCGAGAAAGTGGAGATCCTCATGGCCGGGGGCCAAGTTGAATCCGCATTCTCGATCTGGGATGGATTGCGCTCGACAACCGTCGGCATGATCACAAGTTTGAGGCTTGCGCTGAAAACCTGGATCATACTGCTGTGCATCTTGCCACTTCACCTAATCCCAGCAATCGGATTCGCACTGGCAACATGCCTTTCCATCTTCATTGGGATCCGTTACCTCGCTCTTGAATACACCTCATACTCGATGGATCGGCGATGCTGGAACTATGGACAGCGTCAATCCTGGCTGCGTAGAAACCGACTCCGATCAATGGGTCTCGGAGCAATTTCATTGGCGCTGATGTCTATTCCATTAATTAATGCAATGTTCATACCGATTTCAGCGATCGCAGGTACAATCCTGTTCTGCGAGACACAGTCATCGTGCGGATCCTCCCGACAACCCACGAATCATAAATAAGACATCAGGTATTCAATCCGTCGAAACTGGACCCTGCCATGGGGACCGTCCATTGGAGTGTAAACGTTTTCCCCACAGTTACACATACTCAGGGGGTGTCATAGAAATAATGGTTCACCGGTTTCAGGATCGGAATTCCCTCAATTTGTCCGTCGGTTTCGATTCATGTTGTATCAGTCCCCGGTTTGTAGCAGACTGTGGGACGGACAATGAAGTACGTATCAGGGCCGTCCCAACACGGCTGCAGGAGAATGGTTGCAATGCTGGACATCAAGAAACTCCAGAAAATGGGCAAGGATCTGCAAAGCGGCATGGAAAATATGAAAGAGCAACTCGCGGACAAGACCGTCGAGGGCCTGTCCGGAGGGGGTGCCGTTAAAATTACCGTTGACGGAAACCAGCAAATCAGGGAGATCAAGATATCCGAGGAGGCCGTTGATCCGGATGATATCGAAATGCTCGAGGACCTGGTAAGGGCCGCCGCCAACCAGGCCATTGAAAAATCCAAGGGAATTCAACAGGAAAGCATCAATGAACTTACCGGTGGGATGAAACTCCCAAATCTGCCGTTTCTGGGCTGATACGAACCCAATGATCCCACTGCCCGCTGTTCTCAATTCACTGCTTCAGTCCTTGGCCCGCCTTCCGGGAATCGGTCGCAGGGGTGCGGAGCGCATTGCCCTCCATCTCCTTGAATCGCCCGCAGAAGACTCGACCCTGCTTGCCCACGCACTTCAGAATCTACACAAAGAATGTACCCGCTGTCCTTCCTGTGGAACATGGGCTGAATATGACCGGTTGTGTTCGATCTGCGCTGATCCTCAACGCAAATCACTCCAACTTTGTGTTGTGGAACGAGCCCCTGACATGTGGGCATTTGAAGAATCCGGGGCATTCAGGGGGAGATATCATATCCTTGGAGGCTCACTCTCACCGCTCAATGGAATCACCGCGGATGACCTGAGGTTGAATGATCTGATGACACGTGTCGATGGGGAAGACGTGCAGGAACTCATTCTTGCGACAAGCCCTAGTGTCGACGGGGATGCCACTGCCCAATATATAGCCGACTGTCTCACAAACTCGGAAGTGCGGATATCGAGGATCGCCCAAGGTGTTCCGGTGGGTTGTCACATCGACTATGCTGACGCAGGGACGCTCCGATCGGCCCTGAAAGGACGCCGGCCTTTTAGCGAAAGTGGTACCCTGGGC
>CAYYNQ010000084.1:0-6776 GCA_964473105.1 uncultured Candidatus Sumerlaeota bacterium
GTCGAAACCTTCCGTGATGAAGAATGTGGCGCCGAATCCGTATTTCTTCAGAAGCGGCCGAACGACGGTGTAATGCGACTTGATGGAATCGTCGAAGGTCAGAACGACGAGCTTGTCAGGGATCGGTTCCAGGGCAGCCAAGTTTGCCGTTACCAGCATGAGGGAGAGCAGAACGATACGGCATGAGTTTCTCATCTTAACGAACTCCTTAGGCATGTATGAGTCGAACTTGTAGGCGTATTGTGAATGATGGTCAGGACAGTATCTAGCGGCTTCATGAATTATCCCGGCATCAGCGCTTACGGATAGGGGACTCCGTTGACCAAACAATAGGATATCGTGGGGCCGCCGGTTCCTGAAAAACTACCTGTCCAGCAGAGCAGAAATAAAACTTACCATTAGAAACAACATTTCGGCCTGATGAGTGTTAAGGCAGGGGATCTCGCCACACCTTCCCCCCCAAGCCCCACTTGATTGTCCCCCCACCCCTAAGCAACAATACCCTCACGAGTCCGACCCATCCATATCAAGGAGACTGTCAGGTTGAGAAATCCATACGGTTTCTGAACAGTCAAATGGTGAATTTCGGGTCGAGAATGCTAGCGGAAAAATGAATTTACAGGAATCCGTCGACATCCAGTGTCCTTACTGCTGGGAGACCATCGAGGTTCTCGTTGACCTTTCGATCAGTGAGCAGAGCTATGTCGAGGACTGTCAGGTCTGCTGCAGACCGATCCTTCTCAGCATCAGTATCATTGCAGACGGATCACCAAGGATTGAAGTGACACGGGAGAATGGTTAATACGATTGCTGATAGAGACCCGAGGCGAATCCCCTGGGAAGTCCAATTGCCACTGGATAAATATTTTACAATTGACGCCAGTCAGCCAGGTTCGGCATTCCGCCCGGAACAGCTGTCATTCTTCCAGCGCCCCACCCGGGCACAATGACGTCGATATCCCCCGATGGCGCTGATCAGGAAGAAGACCTCCATGACCGCGGCGACAGGGGTCCTCGCAAACACATTATGCACGATCCAGATCGCGGTACAGATCATCATCGCGACACGCATGGTCCTTTCACTGGATTGAAAGCTGCCCCAAGTCCCGAGGATGCCGGCGACCAGCGCAAGAAAGCTCAGAGGACTCTTATAAACCCAGGAAAATCCCGCAAGCGTGGTGAAGAGAAAGAAATACATGAATTGACGGTTCGTGGAGAACACAGCAGTCAAGAATTTCATTCCGCCGACCAGGATGATCACGGCCGGACCCGGTCGACCGAGCACAAAGAAGTGAACGGCGCTGAACAATGACATCAGGGACAGCCAGATCAAGACCGGGCGTCGTCCGGGGAACTGGAACGAAACCAGACCGCACGCAAACGCAAGACTCGCCAGGATTTGGGAAAACAGGAAATCACTCAATGTTTCAAATCAGCTGTTCTCTCGAGAATCACATCCCGGGGTAGATACGGTTTCTGCATAAATCCTTCATGACCACCACGGCGTTGACTCCGCCGTGTGACTCCATCCTGTGCATGGTTCCGCACCAAACTGCTCCCCAAAGCTTGGACTCCGTGTCTTAGGCTCCGCTGGCCTGTGAGGACCATCGTCGGGGGTCGTGAGACCCCCCTGACAGGCAATAACACCCGCCCCGGCAGCGTGGATAATTGCCGGAAATAACATCAGGCATAAGGCACATGATAAAGCCGTTAGATATCACATCTTAACAGACTCCATTCATATGGTTGGGTCGATCTTGAAGGGGTGTTATAGCTTATGGGCAGGACAGAATCAACCCACCTTTATTTTAAACCCCTTCTAAAATCTTCAGAGGAAGCGCCGAAATATCATTACGGATGAATCTTCGGAGGGAACAGACTGATCCTCAAGACCAACGGATAATCACGGATTTCCAGGTTGTGCAAAACGGTTCCTTCCAAACCGACAGTGAATTCATCCCCTGCCCGGTTCCATTAAAGACATCGATCCCTACCACCCGCTTGACCTTGAGGTGTAAAATCGATTGGCCATGCCCAATCACTTCCGTGCATGTATTGCAACTGATATACCTCACATGTCCGCGATCACCGCCATGCGCGTTGTTGAATAGCATCCAGATTCACGTCACTTGAAAGTCCAATCCGGATATTTCCCGGTATCTGGGGACAGTTGGTGTCGGTCATATTTTTCAGCTGCACCCAATTATCATCATTCCCGGAAAGGTTATAGGTACACAGGTCTATATTTCCATTGGGATCGAGGGTGAGACGAAACTGGTTGGGATTGCACGGAACAATATCCTTCCCGTTCGGGCAGGGCTGGGGAGCAAGATTCCCGCATGTGCAGAATCCCCCCAGGGGGGGGTCAGGCAACTTCCGCGCTTGAACCAAGGTTACCGGACAGCGCCGTGCATTTGCTTCTTCTTTTCTTTTTTCAATTTCCGTTTTTCCTTAGGATTAAGCTTGGGTTTTTTTTGCTCTTCCCTCTTGCCCTTATCTTTTTTTCCCTTGTCACCCATATCTATGATCCTCCTTGCCTGGTAATTCCATCGTTCACTGTCGTCAGCTTGCATTCATATAACTGAAATGGTAGGTCCCCCCGGGGGAATTTGAAATAATAATGATACGATAACCCCATCACCCATGCACAAATATCATGATATCAGGTTCATGCCCCATAAACGGGCTGATTAACCCCATTTGATCCAATCCTGAGATCATCCGCCGTCATCTTTTTTTGCCCGCTGCCCAGTGCGCGTGCGTGCAACCCGGATATCCAGGAGCACGTCTCCTTTTTTATCTTTCAAGATGGCTGACTGCGTCCATTTACCCTCACCGATGAAACGATCAACAATCCTGCCCGTGATACCTGCCCCGAAATCGACGTATTCCCAGGTCATCGTCGTGGATTGTGCGTCCCAGTCACCCAGATAATAACTAGAAACGTCAGGACCATAACTCCACATCTCATACTTCATCCTTTGTGGATTATAGCGCTGGAGCGCCAGGTTTTCCTGGTCTTCATTGTGATTCTTTATCAGCAGCATGTGCATATGACGCTCAAACACCCACTGTACTTCATTCGCCTCGATCCACCGTCTTTCTTCCGGAATCCATCTTGATGGCTTGATGACCACCTCCGACTTCCAGTCACCAACCCATCGATTAAGGACCTCCACTTCGGCTGGCTGACGCGCATCTGCCGTGGCGACAATCAACGATGTCACGAATACAAGCACGACGATGTTTACGACTGGCTGCTTCAACCCGTGTTCCTTCTATTGGTCCGGACATTTGATGCCGACGTTATGGGCAGTTAACGTGATATCCCGTTGACTGTCAAGACGATATCCCCTATGCATGCATGTCATTTTCCGACGGCCCACCACGGAATGATCGCAATGGAAATATGAACGGCAATGTGTGGGTGCATCTATCGCAATGAAAGACAGAGCAAGCCTGCTGAAACAGGTCGGCTTAATGCACAGTCGTACTGACCCGTGGGGCAACAGGTATAATTTCCCGTCATTCTAAATCACCCCGCCCTGCTTGAATGGTGGACCGAACTGGAATGTATCGGCATAATAAATATCCCCTGCACTCACAGTGCCATTGGTCGGATCATACAACACGTCCCACGGGTTCCAGGGGATCCCCGTCTCAACCCACTCCAGGAGGTCCGGGCCGACACTCGCGAACAGCCAATGGTGGAATGTGTTTTCCCCAAATGGGATATACTGTCCCCCATTCACCACGCAACCCGTATCATGCATGGGTTGTGTCGTCACGATGACGCTCATGTCCAGGCCAAGAGGATTGTGGTTGTGCCGGTGTCCTGAGTTGAAATAATCAAACGGAACCTCCGACATGTATTCGATCGGACTCGTCAGGGTGGTAACAAGATGGTCGGGAGACACAGGCGGATCCATCCTGAGCAAAAACCAATTCGTGCAACCCGTATTGGGTGGATTATTGTGGTCGACCACGTAGGCCATGAATGCGGTGTGCAGGGACTTCATATCGGCCATGGTTCGGGAAACCTTGGCCCGCATCTGCGCCTCGAGGAAATTAGGGACGGCGATCGCCGCCAGGATCGCAATGATCGCGACCACAATCAACAGCTCGATCAGGGTGAAAGCTTTCCTGAACATAAGACTGAACTTCCTTCGGCGTGAGTTCATCCTTAGCTGACCATATCATCCTTCTGGTAATTTCGCCGCCATAAAGGGACACGGGTGCGATTGATGATCGCCATGACTTGGAAAGGGTATGGTATCCTATGATAGAGGATAATACATCCCATACAAAGTCATCCGGGATGGGTGGATCCGTCGATCGGCAAGACTCCAACCAGTAAATTCACCCGATACCTGATCACTCATGCCCACATTCCAGGTTTTTGCAACCTGATGCCCGAGCGCCATGAGACAAGACGGCCATACATACCTCCCCCTGGGTCACAATGTGAATCCCCTTGGTGGACATATACCTCTGGATACAGGCTTTACCTTCAGACCACCGGACATGAAAATGTTACCTGAATTGGATGAATCAGCCTGATTGGGCCAATCAAATGGGAAATCCCGGATAATATTTTCCCTTGCGGCCCGAATTACTGCATGATAGGGTTCTGCGCCGTTATCCGGCCGACTGTTCGGTGCACAACAGGGTCCAAAAATACAGATCGCACCGTTTATCAGTTCTTTAACCTCATCCCAAACACCCATTTCTGTTGTAACGGTTGGAACTTTAGAACGCGCAGACCCGCGTGCTCACAGAGAGCTGCGCGGACTGGCGCAAAAGGATATTTCATGATTTCAGACAAAAAAACCCCGAAAGTCCAAAAATCGGGGTTCGCACGGTTCCGTATGGCACCGTCCATCCTGCGTGGAGTCGAGGCCGCCGGTTTCGATGAACCTCGGCCGATTCAGGCCGCCACCATCCCCGCTGGCCTCGAGGGCCGGGACATCCTGGGCCTGGCCCAGACCGGCACGGGCAAGACCGCGGCTTTTGCGCTGCCCATTCTTGAGCGGTTGCTTGGCGATAAATCCCGCAAAATCCGGGCGCTGATTCTCGCGCCAACCCGTGAACTGGCGCGACAGATCGACGCCGAAATCCGGCTGCTGGCAAAATTCACACGTATACGCACGACAACAGTTTTTGGCGGGGTGCCAATGAACGGCCAGATCAGGGCACTTGCCGCCAAACCCCAAATCGTCGTCGCCTGCCCCGGACGACTGCTCGATCTCCATGGCCGTCAAGCCGTGGACCTGTCCGGCGTCACAACCGTCGTGCTTGACGAAACCGATCACATGCTCGACATGGGTTTTCTGCCCGACATACGACGAATCCTCAAGCTGCTACCCGCCGGTCGCCAGAACCTGATGTTCTCGGCAACCATGCCGCGCGAAATCCGCACCCTCGCCGAACGTATCCTGCGTAAACCATATGTGGTCGACTTGAATGAATCCAAACCCCCCGAGACAATCGAGCATGCCCTGTATCCCGTTGCCGAAAAAACCAAACTGGAACTGCTTGAACACCTGTTTTCCGAACACGGGTTCGTCTCGGCCATTGTTTTCACCCGGACGAAACACAGGGCCAAACGCATCGCCGGCAGGCTTATCCGTTCGGGCTGGCGCGCCGTCGCGCTGCAGGGCAACATGAGCCAGGGCCAGCGTGACCGTGCCATGAAAGGTTTTCGCGAGGGCCGTTCCGATATCCTTGTCGCGACCGACATCGCCTCGCGCGGCATCGACGTGGCCGACATCTCCCATGTCGTCAACTTCGATATCCCCAACTCACCCGCTGCCTACACACACCGGATCGGGCGGACAGGCCGAGCCGAACGCCAGGGCAAGGCCGTGACCTTCGTCACGCTCCAAGATCGCTCCGCGGTCCTGGCGATCGAGCGCAAGATCGGCGGAGAGATTCCACGTCGAATCGTCAAGGGCTTTGAAGACGTCACGCCGTTCGACGAGCCGCAGAGCCGGCCCATGCCAACGCCGCGCAAGAGATTCCGATCGCGCCGGTCCCGGTCACGTTGGTCAACCTGACAGATCCCCGCGGTGCAGCCATCATCATGGGGAACGGGGGTTGAGCTTTTCTCAAATGACGGGCATACGACGGTGAAGAAACTGGATGTCTGGAAAATGGCCTCGATCTGGGTATGTGATTAAGAGATTCGCAATTGAGTGCCGACAGGGGACCGTGTAGTCCCCTGCGATCATAAAAATGGTTCCTGACCATTCGCCAAGGCCTACGGTAACACCGTCTTTGATGCAATGGATGATCGCATGACTGCCGTGCCCGTTTTTCCGGAGAAACCACCACTCCCGACACGGTCGGTGAACGTGCCAATCGCCAAACAACTTTCGCCAGCCGCCCAGTTGCAGGCACAATGCCCCTAGGTTACCGGACCGGAAAGTTTACTGTCGGGATATAATCCCATACTTCAGCAAAGGCCCCGCAGGCAGAGATGCCTGCATCCACAATCTTGATGGGTCTTTCAGAAAACAGCTTCAACTAACAAGGATAGCACGATCGTCACTCATCACGACGCGGCTCGTAGTGGGTTGTATGATGCACACGAAACCCGTGCTCCCGAAAGTCAAGCGTCTTGATCGGTGTTTGCCTCCCATCCCAGAATCCCCGGGCCCTGATGATCACGGGAGGGTCGACATTGAAAGGTCTGGTGAAGCGCTGTGAATCCCGGGTTGGATCCGACCCATCCAGGGTATAATGAATGTCCGCCTTCCAGACAGGACTGCTCAGGC
>CAYYNQ010000085.1:0-58577 GCA_964473105.1 uncultured Candidatus Sumerlaeota bacterium
CGACTCAAGGAGCATGTTGACACCATGATTGTCATCATGAATGACAAACTTATGGACACAGTGGGACCCAAGACCCCCATTACCGAGGCCTTTCAGGTTGTCAACGGAGTCTTGGCTCAGGCAATTCGCGCCATCAGTGACCTGATCAGTATGCCCGGCCTTATCAATGTCGATTTCCGTGACGTCCGTACTATCATGGGTGAAACCGGCGGGGCTGTCATGGGGGTCGGAATCGGACGGGGTGAAAATCGCTCTGTCGAAGCTGTCAAGAAGGCGTGTCACAGCCCATTGCAGGAGAAAATCGTCATCGACGGAGCAACCGGTGTGCTGATCAACATCACGGGTGGTTCCGACATCACCATGCAGGAGATCCATGAAGCCACATCTGCCATTTATGAATCGGCAGATGGGGATGCAAACATCATTTTTGGTGTGGTCATCGACGACAATATGAAAGATGAAATGCGCGTAACCATCATTGCCACAGGCTTTCAGGAGCCCCCAGACTCAGATATCAGCGGGTTTGCTCCGGGAAAACCCTCGATGCGCCCGAGAGATGTGGAATTCACCAAATCCATCACATCCCAACCTCATCCCGAAGAGGAATCCGACAAGGCAACAAAAGAACCCGATCCGGAACCCGCAATCCTGAGAAAAAAGGGACGTGATGAGGGCATGGGATCATCTCAAATTGGTGTTAATTTCGAAAATGGTGACAATCCGATGCATGACTGGATGGGTAAAGAATCCGAAATACCGGATTTAAATGCAGACACAAATTCCGATGACACGCCGGAAGAATCGACCATGGAGGGAGCCTCCTTTCATGATTTCACGTTCGAATCCTCAGAGGAGAACAACACGGGCACAGCCACCGATGGCGATCCGTATGAAGTTCCTGCCATCCAGCGACGCCGCAGAAACCGGTTTTTTGAATAATCGGGAGCATCCCGATCACCCTTACAAGGTTACTTCAGGACGTGAGAAAATAGGGGGGGGGCTTCTGGCCTCCCGCATTACTTCATGGGATCCTGTGATTCTTGATCATGTCCCTGCATTTGTCCGACTATTCTTATGATCTGCCCAAAAGGCTGATTGCAACCCATCCCCCATTCTACAGGACCCAGGCACGTCTGCTGACGCTTGACAGAATCAGCGGTGATATCAAGCACGTTACTATTCCAGAGATAACCACATTACTTCGTCCCGGCGATGTGGTCGTCATCAATGACAGTCGTGTCCTGAAATCGAGGTTAGCCGTTCAGCGACCTGAAGGCGGACACGGGGAATTGCTTCTACTCAAGCCCGTGCATGACAAGTGGCTCACTTTTGCCCGTCCCGCATCGAAATTCCGAAGAGGTATAAAACTCTCGCTGCCTGACGGCCGGCCCCTTGCAGAAGTCGTCGAGGTTGTGGATCAAAAGACACGACTTATTCGGTTCCTGAATCCGGGAGATGTGGAAGATATTCTGGAAGAACATGGTCAGGTCCCACTACCACCCTATATCACCCGGCAACGAATACGGAGCGGGGAATCCCCGAATCAAGATGGCGATGTGTCCAGATACCAGACGGTCTATGCGGAAAAGGATGGCTCAGTGGCCGCCCCCACGGCTGGGCTCCACTTTACGAGGAAACTTCTTAACAGCCTTGAGGATTTGGGTGTTGATATCTGCAAGATTACATTGCATATCGGTCCGGGAACCTTTGAACCTGTCGTCACCCCAAGGATCACAGAACACGTCATGCATGAGGAATCCTTCATTATCAAAAACCGTGATGCGTATGCCATAGAGAAGGCCCGTCAGGATCCCGGCAGAAGGATCATCGCTGTTGGCACCACCACCGTTCGGGCGCTGGAAACATGCCATGCCATGCACGGCAGAATCACACCCGTAAAATCGGTCAGCAGAATATTCATCCATCCCGGGTACCGATTCAGGGTAATCAATGGCATGATGACCAATTTTCACCTGCCGGAATCCACGCTCCTGATGCTTGTCTCGGCATTCGCCGGACGGAGAAATATCTTGCAGTCATACCAGGAAGCAATTGAAAAAGAATACCGATTCTACAGCTATGGCGATGCGATGTTCATTTCCTGACTGGGTCCGGTTTCTCGGGAGTCTTGTCACCAAAACTGCACGTCGCCATTCGAAAGCGGGGGCATTTCCTTCGGAACCTCTCTCGATGAATCCAGAAATGATCGGATTCCTCGTCGGAGCCCTGCATCGAGGAACCAAGCCGGGACAATAAAAATGACAAGAGTTAGAAGTCCCATGACGACCAGTCGAACCAGAGGGGAAGTCAAGCCAAACATATCCGTCCCAATCACAATCCCGGCTAGAACAAGAATCAGCAGCACAGGTGTCATAAGTGTCTTGATCCCAAACGTTGTTCTCAAGCCTTTGGGACACATGATGATCTGCAGAAGGCCCATCAGGCCGTAACTTACCAGCGTCGCCCAAACCGACCCAATGACACCATAAAGGGGGGGTATCCAGTTAAGGTTCAGGGGGATATTAACCAGCGTGCTGATGATGATAATCGCAGACATGAGCCTTGTTTTTTTTCGCAGAATCAGCCCATAGGCTATGATCATGAACAGTGGCTGGAGGACATAATTCAATCCCACCCACTTAAAAACCGATTCTGATTCCATATTGTCTCCACCTTAAATCAGAACCAGAAAATCTCCGCCCGCAACATACAGGCCCAGAATGACTGCCATGCAAATATAAATTAGAACTCGCGTTACACCCTGTTTCAAATGCTGAAAGGACTCGACCCCCTCATTTTCATAAACACGATTGGCAACTGGAACGAAGGCGGCAAAAAGCGAGGTCTGCAGAAACATGGAAATATACATGGCCAGACTATACCCGATCTTGTAGACCCCGACCTCGGAAATATCCCCAAGAAAGTGTTTGAGCATCAGAATGTCTGCGAAAGCCAGCAGGACCATCGAAATCTCACCGAATGCAAGCGGGAATCCAAATTCAGCGTCCTGCCTGAACAACCCGACATCGAAGGATCGAATCCGAATATCACAATGACGCCTGACACAGGATCATCCAAATCAAAACACAAAACTCCGTTACGGACCTGGCCGCATATACACCCAAGGCCGTTTTCGAGGCGTAATAGATAACTATGACGACAAGTCCAGCACGAATATACCTTGAGATGACTCTGACCAACGACAACAGACCGGAAAACTCACGCGCACGCATAATGTTTTCCATCAGGCTAATTATGGCAGCCATTTCTCCGAGAATCAGGGCAAT
Organism: uncultured Candidatus Sumerlaeota bacterium; assembly: GCA_964473105.1. Lineage (GTDB taxonomy): Bacteria > Sumerlaeota > Sumerlaeia > MVZB01 > MVZB01 > CAYYNQ01. The sequence goes on from CAYYNQ010000085.1 coordinate 3,288, forward strand.
AATCAAGAAACTGAAATACTCAAAGGGGGAAACCTGATGAAGCATATAAAGAATGACAATCAGGACGATTGTCACAACCAGGGACAGCGCACATGGAATAAAAAGGAAACTGGTGTAGAACCGGGAACGCTCTGCCTCGGGTCTATCTCTGCATATTTCCGGGAAAAACCGCTGAATGGATTCCTGGAAGCCAAACTTGAAAACCGCGGCCACGATCAGGATCAGTGTTTCATAATATCAGAATATACCGTATTCGTGCCGGGTCAATTACCTTGTCATGAAGGGAAATGTGATGAAACCCGCCAAGGCAATGAACAGGTTGGCATGTAAATAGCGGAAATAATGACCGGCCAGACTTGCCTCACCCGAGCGTCCTTTTCTACCGCCCACCTGAATATCCGCCTTCCATATTGATCCCGTATTTTACCGTTGAAGGACCATCATAACATCGGATATTCGCAGGACAAGATCAAGCCCCTCCCCAAGTCTCATGCTACTAAAGACCTTGCATTTCATGGTTCTTACCCTCAAGGTTGAAATCGAAACGGGATAATCACGATCTGCCCTGATGATGCCCACCCCGCCCAAGAAGTTCCAACTCCAACCTGATTCCGTAACCGTTCACCACAGAAGAAGGAGATAGAGAACCGTGACATCCACCTGCAACCCTTACCCCGCAATTCACCCTCCCACAAGATTTTCCCATATTGTCCTGGCCCATTTTGTTTTCATCCTGCTTTTTTCCAGCATGACGAGTCTCTCGGCAAACGCCCAGGAACCGGTTGATGCTGAAGTGAGCGTATCACCGCATCCCTGGGAGGAGGTCCAGGATAACATCAACATAGCTTTCGGCAGGGTTGTGAACTTTATCGCCCCTGTCCTGTTCTTTGAAGTCGGAATGGGGGCTGCCCAGAAGACTGTTGGCGATAAACAAATCGATCAACCCCGGGCAATTCCCCTGATCATTCTCATTCTTGTGACCGGAGGCGTGTTCTTCACATTCTTTCTGGGCTGGGTGAATATACGGCTCTTGAAACATGCGGTTTCCGTTGTCCGGGGTAAATTCGATAACCCGGATGATGAAGGCGAAATTTCACACTTCAGGGCCCTGACCTCGGCCCTGTCCGCGACCGTCGGACTTGGGAATATAGCCGGAGTCGCGGTAGCCATTTCCCTTGGGGGAGCCGGGGCCGTATTCTGGATGTGGCTGACGGCCGTTTTTGGAATGAGCCTGAAATTCACCTCATGCACAATGGCCCAACTCTACAGGAGGATCAAACCCGATGGATCGGTCCTTGGCGGGCCAATGGTCTACCTCGACGATGGCATCCGTGAACAGGCCCCCGGGCTCGCACCTCTCGGGAGGCTGCTAGCCATCGTCTTCAGTTTCTTCTGTATCATGGGTGCAATCGGTGGAGGAAACCTGTTTCAGGCAAATCAGACCTACAAGATCATCGAGGAACAATACATCCAAGCGACCGGCTCGACAGATTCGCCTGCCATGCTCGCCTGGATTGTTGGTATTGTGCTGGCAGGCTTGGCCGGGATCGTCATTATCGGGGGGATCAAGCGCATCGGCGAGGTAACAAGCCGCATGGTCCCCCTGATGTGCGGCTTTTACTGTCTTGTCTGCCTGGTGCTAATTTTTTCAAATTTTACCGCGGTTCCGAAACTTATCTGGGGAATCTTTACTGAGGCGTTCAATGCAAAGGCTGTATATGGAGGCTTTCTGGGAGTTCTTATCCAGGGCATGAAACGTGCAGCCTTCTCAAACGAGGCTGGGCTTGGCTCAGCTGCCATCGCCCATGCTGCAGCAAAAACAAAAGAACCGGTCCGCGAAGGGATCGTCGCCATGCTGGGCCCGTTCATTGACACGATTATCGTCTGCACCATGACAGCCCTAGCCATCCTGATTACTCAGTCTCACACACAGGATGGCCTTGGCGGTGTAGAACTCACACGTCATGCATTCAGCCAGATGCCGGGATTTTTGGGGAACATTTCCCCTTGGTTTCTCTGCCTGGCAGTCTTCATCTTCGCTTTTTCAACAATCATTTCCTGGTGTTACTACGGAGAACGTTCGGCCGAATACCTTTTGGGTGAAAGTGGTATTCTTCCATTCAGGGTTTTTTACTGTATTATCATCATCCTTGGGCCACTCGTCAGCTTGAGCAGTGTTGTCGATTTCGCCGACATGATGATGCTAAGCATGGTTTTTCCAAATATCATCGGCCTGTTGATCCTCTCTCCCCTCATCAGGTCCCACGTAAGGGGCTATATCGGCCGATTGAAATCCGGTGACATAAAACCCGTCGGACCACCCGGATAAAATCAACGGGCCAAGCCGGTGAAATCACGACTGTTTGTGAATCTTCAGGAAAATATCTCTGAAACGGGGCTAACTCGGCTTAAATTGCTCACCCATAACCGGACAGAACCCCAGTCTTAAAAAATCTGGGGACAGGGGTTTGTTGAGCCCTAATGTCGTGAGAACCGGATTGATGAAAATCTTGTTCAGGCAGGGGTTGAACTAAAAAGGCCCGATACTCGTGAGATCGTGGACCCCACGAATACCGGGCTGGGAGGAGAGGAACAAATTAAATCTGTCTTTCTTTCAGTTCAATTATCGGAAAAAATACGACAACCAGAACGAGAGCTGTGAAAAACTCCTTCATCTGGTCTTAGCCCGCTTTCAGTTATTCAACGACATCTGCAGGATCCCTCGAAATCTCGTGGGTGCCTCAACGCATGAAAACCTCTACGCGACAATCTGGGATATCTCCTCACATCCATGATCACCCGTCATTCCTGAATAGGTTGTATGCATATACTGTGCCATTTTTTAATTATGTGTGCGCATATATATATATTATTGATTTTTTTATACATATATAATTTATATTGGGTTTTAGATCATGGGGGAATTGATATCACACATGACATATTGTCCAAATCACAGAAAAAATCATCTTATTTTGTCATGTTGTCAATCGCAGGCCAATGAATGACCATAAAGTCATGCTTTCTAAATTTGGGCTTAATAGCGTCCATGGCCACCATATCATCCAGTATGTGCGAGAAATGGCACTTATTTCTGGGAAATTGAGCGGAATTCACGGGGCTATTAATTTTTAATTTCCGGGTTTCTGACGAGCAACCGCCTTTTCTGGTAACGGTACGAATGAACACTTCATCGCATGTATCCGCCAATAATGGACCATGGGTCTGTAGCCCGGACCAGGCGCTCTTCTGATCAGTCACCCCGCGCCATACCCAACATCGGTCAATCCGACACACTCTGCTACCTGTCATACTATTATCCCTCCCCAAACATGACTGGAATCACACTTAGAAACAGGGATGAAGTCAAATTATTCGGGTTCCATTTTCAGCCCAATTCGTCGGGGTGATATTTCAAGTCAAGTGTTGCTTCATAGGCTGGAAACAGTCCCGAAAATCACGTCCCTCCCGGAGTCTCATTCTACATAACCGAACGTCTTCCAAACTCATTCGCAGGGTCAGGGAACAGGTGTTTTTTCACCCCGTAACAGCCCCGGAATCCCGGACTCGACATAACAAACACTTTTCCGGTATACAATTCGCTAGGGAGTATTGGTGGATAGGAAATGAGGCGAAGCATGATAATCAATCAGCCCGACGCAACGAGACATTCGTCTCATTTCCTATCCCCAAAACCAAAGGTATCTGTCTTTGAAAGTCATGCTCTTTTAACAGGGATATGATTATATATAAAGGACTTAAGGGCCATATGAATGCCTGATAATTTCAACTTTCCCACCCATACTGACGATTGGCTCCTAGAGAGCAGTCCTCATAATTCAGTGGTCATTTCCAGTCGCGCCCGTCTTGCGCGCAACATCCCGAGAATTCCGTTCGCACCCCGGGCCAATGAAGACCAGCTTCAGTTCATATCCCAATCGATCACCCGGGCATTCGAAAAGGATCCGCACCTGTCTACTTTCAAGCGTGTCGATCTCAGTGACATAACATTACATACCAAATGCCACCTGAGGGAAAGTCATCTGATTTCATCGGAACTGGAAAAGGCCGGTAATGGACGCATTGTTTTTCTAAGCCCCGAAATGAGGTCATCCATCATGGTCAACGAAGAAGACCATTTGAGAATGACCGCGCTGGCCTCGGGCATGCGCCTGGAGATTGCCTATGAGGATATCAACCGTATTGAGGGGACAATTGAGCGGCAGATGGACTTTGCCTATAGTGATGAATTCGGCTATCTCACTGCCTGCCCGACAAATACCGGAACCGGCCTGCGCCTATCCGTCATGATGCACCTGCCCGCGCTAGCCATGACCAAGCAAACAGATGACACACTTTCATCACTGCGAAGCTATGGCCTCATGGTGCGTGGAGCCTACGGGGAACATTCCGAACATATCGGGGACCTCTACCAAATTTCCAATGAAATCACGCTTGGAAAATCCGAACAGGAGATCCTGCAGTTCCTCAAGAAGATCGTCCACCAAATCATCAACCGTGAACTCGAAACCCGGGATCATCTCTGGAATAAGGCCCGCCACAGGATAGAGGACACGATTTACAGGGCAGTCGGGGTCATGTCCATGGCAAGACGGATTGATTCAAGGGAGGCAATTGAACTGCTTTCACGAACCAGGCTGGGAATCGGCCAGAATTTCGGGCTCAACGTAACCCACAGCCAACTCAGCATGCTGTTTTTGAGTATTCAACCCGCACACCTGCAGTTCAAAAACAAACAGGTTGCGAACGCGCGCAACCGGGACCTGGAACGGGCACGACTACTACGCTCCATTTTCCAAAACCAGTGCCATGGGGATCGAAACAATTGAACCCCCATCGTAAATATCTAAAAGACCCGATTTTTCATGGAGATTGTTCTTAATGTTGAAATAAAAGGAGATTGAAGCCTGTCCCGGCCAGATCCAGGGAGTGGATTTCGAGCAGCACATGACCGATAAAGAGATCAGGTTCCTAGTATTAGGTCACATCAAGGGATCCGAGGACTGATTTGACAGTTCAGGTGGGATGATATACTGTCCGGGTGATTCTGGGTTCACCTCTATAGTGGGATCCCAAAGTCAGTGGTATCAATGCAAAATATGATCGGATATTTGTTCTCAAGTTGATTCAGGCGGACGGATGGCTAGAAATCAGGAGGTTCATCATGATCGACAAGACCCCTTATACCCCAGGAATGAGAGAGGTCCTCAAACTGTCCAAGGCCGAGGCCGGCCGATTGGGCCATGATTATATCGGCCCGGAACACTACCTGCTGGGAATCATCCGCAAGGGCGATGGCTTGGCCATCCAAGCCCTGATGAATCTCGATGTCGATCTCGAGGACGTCAAAATGGAACTAGAGAGAAGGGTTGAGGTTGGCAAGGGCCCAACCGTGGGCCTGTTCTCACCCAATGCTGATGCCAAGCGGGTCCTTGAAACCTCCAAGCAGATCGCAAATGAGATGAAACACGGCTGGGTCGGGACGGAACACCTGCTCCTGTCCCTGATCAAAGAGGACAATACCCTAGCCAGCAAGTGCCTCAGCCATTATGGCGTCGATTATGACAAGGCCTGCAAGGAAGTCGTCCAGGTTATCGAGGGAAGCAACACCGGATCGGGAAAATCCAAGGATAATTATGAAAAAAAGAGCAAAACCCCTGCACTGGATATGTTTGGACGCGACCTGACACAGTTGGCTCGTGAGAACAAGTTGGATCCGGTCATCGGCCGAGAAGAAGAGATAGAGCGCATCCTTCAGGTACTCTGTCGCCGAACCAAAAATAACCCTATTCTGTTGGGTGATCCCGGAGTGGGGAAAACGGCGATCGTTGAAGGCCTTGCCCAGAAAATCGTCAATGATGATATCCCGGAACTGCTGGCCAATAAACGCCTCATCTCCCTCGACCTTGCGGCAGTCGTCGCGGGGACAAAATACCGTGGACAGTTCGAGGAACGACTTAAGGCCATCATGCAGGAAATTCGCCGTAACCCGAATGTCTTGATCTTTATTGATGAGTTGCACACCCTCATCGGCGCTGGAGCGGCCGAGGGTGCGATCGATGCCTCCAATATGCTGAAACCGGCCCTATCCCGCGGCGAAATCCAGTGCATTGGGGCGACAACACTTGAAGAATACCGTAAACATATCGAGAAAGACGGTGCTCTAGAACGCAGATTCCAGTCAATCATCATCAACCCGCCTTCCCTGGAACAAACCATATCAATTCTTAAGGGCCTGAGGAGCCGGTATGAGGACCACCACTCTGTCGTAATCACCGACGAAGCGGTCGACACGGCAGTTCGTCTCACAGACCGTTACGTCACCGAGCGTCACCTTCCTGACAAGGCCATTGATGTGATTGACGAGGCAGGCGCACGCGCCCGGCTTCTAGCCAACATCAAGCCTCAGGCTATCAAGGATCTTGAAAAGCAGGCCGTGGACATTGAGGACAGAATTCACGAACTTGTTGAGAAACAGGAGTTCGAGAAGTGCCAGGAATTAAAGGACGACAAGGAAGATATTCTCAAGAAGATATCCGAGGCCAAAGAGTCCTGGAAAGAAGCCAGTAAATCCAACGCGGACAAGCAGATATTGGGTGAAAAGGATATTTCCTACATCGTGTCCAAATGGACCGGTGTTCCCGTGATGCGTCTTGAGGAGGAGGAAACCCAGCGACTGATGCACATGGAAGAGGACCTGACCAAGCGGGTCGTCAGCCAGTCGGATGCAATTCAGGCGATTGCCAAGGCCATTCGCAGGGCACGCTCCGGAATGAAGGATCCCAAACGCCCCGCCGGCAGCTTCTTGTTTCTGGGACCCACCGGGGTGGGCAAAACAGAGCTTGCCAAAACCCTCGCTGAGTTCCTTTTTGGCGATGAAGAATCGCTGATTCGTATAGATATGAGTGAATACATGGAAAAATATTCAGTCAGCCGCCTGCTGGGAGCTCCTCCTGGCTACGTCGGCTACGAGGAGGGCGGTCAATTGACTGAAAAGGTCAGGTTGAAACCCTACTCGGTCGTATTACTGGATGAAATTGAAAAGGCCCACCCGGATGTCTATAGCCTGCTTCTGCAAGTGTTGGATGATGGCCGCCTCACCGACAGCTGGGGACATGTCGTCGACTTCAGGAACACGGTCCTGATCCTGACCAGTAATGTCGGCACACGCCGACTCAAGAAATCCGGGACACTCGGATTCCAGAGTGGTGACGAAATGCTTAATTATGAGGGGTTGAAGTCCAAGGTGCTCTCTGAAATGAGAAAGGTTTTCAACCCGGAATTTCTCAACCGACTGGACGAAACAATTGTCTTTCGATCGCTGGAGAAGACCGATATTGAAAGAATCATTGAAATCATGATTGATCGGCTAAACGATCGACTTGTTGACCGTGGGATTGTTGTCCACATGGATGATGAGGCGAAGATATTTCTCGTTGATGAGGGATACGACAGTGAATACGGTGCTCGGCCGATGCGACGGGCCATCCAGCGCCATATCGAGGATCCCCTCAGTTCCGATATGATTTCAGGGAATATCCCCGATGGATCCGATATCTACTGTACATTGAACAAGAATGGGGAGCAGTTGGATTTCGAGGTCAAGTCCAATACTTCACCCACAACCGTCGGGGCTCAGGGCGGTAATGATGAGTAAATTATCGGGAATGGGTCAATGCCCGGCGAGACCGCTTTGGCCCGGCCCGTGTCTTGCCACGTTTCCTCAAAAGCCAATCCCGTATTTGGCTTGATGGGCCGGTGTCACTCGGAGCCAGCCTTAAACGGGGGGGGGTATTGATTCCGGGTATTCGGACTGCATCTCAATCATATTGTGGAGATTCGCCCAAGTTGATTTTCGGGGAGACTTTGCGCAGATGCATCGGGTCCTATTATTTACCCGGTTGCTTCTTGGTCGTAAAGGAGACAAGCCACGCTTCGGCCCCTGCCATGATCACTCAATTTTGGGGCCTCAGTCCTACATCGCTCCATGACCTTCGGGCATCGGGTATGAAAGGGACATCCGGCGGGTGGGTTGATCGGGCTTGGAACATCGCCATCAAGAAAAATACGTTTACGCCCGGTGTCAGGCTCCATTCTAGGGATGGCGTTCAGCAGGGCTTCGGTGTACGGGTGTGCAGGCGAGTTGAAAACGTCACTTGTGTTCCCGATCTCCACAAGTTTTCCGAGGTACATCACGGCAACCCTGTGGCTGATATGGCCGACAACTGAGAGATCGTGGCTGATGAACAGAAATGAAAGCCTGTGCCTTTCACGAAGTTCCTCCAGGAGGTTGATCACCTGGGCTTGAATCGAGACATCAAGCGCTGATACAGGTTCATCTGCAATGATCAACTCGGGTTCAACCGCGAGGGCCCGTGCTATCCCTACCCGTTGACGCTGCCCGCCGCTGAGTTCATGGGGATAACGCTGAGCGATCTCCGCAGACAGGCCACAGTCGACCAGTAATTCCGCCACCCTTTCACCGCGATTGGTCCTAGCCAGGCCATGGATCTTCAAAGCCTCGCCTACGATTGAGCCCACGGTCATCCTGGGATTGAGCGAGCTGTAGGGATCCTGGAAGATCATCTGCATACGTCTACGATAAGGCAACATTCTACGTAACGGGATATCCAGCAGGTTCTCTGAGTCATGCAACTGCACGAAACCCTCTGTAGGCTGAAGCAACCGGATAATCAACCGACCCAGAGTTGTCTTTCCGCAACCGGACTCACCGACAAGACCCAACGTCTCTCCCGGTTCAAGCTCGAGATCCACCCCATCCACAGCTTTCAAGATCTGCGTTGAACCGCTGAACAAGCCCGGTGCCTTCAGTTCAAAATGTTTCTTGAGGCCAAGAACCCTCAATAGGCTACCACCGGAACCTGCAGGAGAATCCCCGGGCCCAGGTTGGGCGGGCTTAACATCCGGCATCGGTGTTTTGTACGCTTCACTCATGGTCAACCCCCCAGTTTCACCAGGGTCTTCGCTTCCGCATGAACTCGTGTCCGTCCAAAAGGGCCTGACATTCCACAGGCCATCCCGCCCCAAGCGTCTCTGCCTCCGGAGCTATTCACCCGGGAAGTGAAAAAGTCATCTGTCATCATATTGCATGCAGGATAATCCATTTTGCCTGACCCACAATCTGTATCACCAGTTGCTCGATCGGTTTCGACTCAGGCTGGGAATGATCAGGGATATTATGAAGTTCACACATCAGATAAGCAAGAAACACCAAAAATTTTCTTCACAGTCCGCTCCCTCGTCTGGCAGAATCATCTTGGTCGAACCCTACGGGGCGGCCTTCCTTAATATCCTTTCAGGACCGGTTGTATATATCGATGGGCGTGCTAGATGGTAAAAAAGGGGTCGTTCTGGGTATTGCGAATTCCCGTTCGATCGGTTGGCACATTGCACGTGCCGCAAACAATGCCGGTGCGCACCTTGCCTTCAACTACCAGAATGAACGCCTTGAGGACGGTGTCAGGAAACTGGCTGACAGTCTCTCGAATCCCGTGGCGGTGCTCCCCTGCGATCTCACAGACGACAAGCAGGTCGACCGGTTCTTTGAGGAGGCGGGGGCGGGCTTCGACGGCCAGCTGGATTTTCTCGTTCACTCAGTTGCATTTGCGAATCGTGAAGATCTTGATGGAAGATTTGTTGATACATCACGTGATGGCTTCAGGCTTGCTCTTGAGGTCAGCTGCTTCACCCTTGTCGCTGCGGCGAAGAGGGCTTTGCCCTTGATGCAGGCGTCGGGTGGGGGTTCCATCATCACCCTGAGTTACTACGGTGCGGAAAAAGTGGTCCGGAACTACAATATCATGGGTGTCGCCAAAGCAGCGCTGGAATGCACCGTGCGGTATCTTTCGGCAGACCTTGGCCCTGACAATGTGCGTGTCAATGCCATCTCCGCAGGCCCCATCAAGACCCTGGCTGCGCGGGGGATCTCCGGTTTTGGGGAGATCCTGAAGGTGGTTGAGGAAAAGACACCCCTCAGAAGAAACATCACTCCTGATGAAGTCGCCCGTACAGCCGTGTTTCTCAGTTCGGGGGAAGGCGGCGGAATCACCGGCGAAACAATTTATGTCGATGCCGGGTACCATGTTCTGGGCCTTTGAAACGGAAACCCTGATGCCGATTCAGGCTGTCACAACCCTGCCTGAATCTTTCTGACGGGACGACCACCCGGCCTGCCCACAAGACATCGGGCGGCCTTAATCTTGCCCATCGTGTTGCAGGTCGCTTCATGTCACCGTTTCACCCCACATACCAGACCAATATCAACCCTCCAAAACCAATGCATGATCCACTTGTTTCAATCATCATACCAATCTACAATGAAATTGGCCTGATCAGGCCGGTCCTCCAACGTGTTCGCGCACAGAATTTCCGCAAACAACTCATTCTTGTGGATGATCATTCGGTCGATGGCACGTGGGAATACCTAAAGGCCGAGGAAATGAATCGCGAGGACACCATCGTCTTGCGGCATGATAAAAACATCGGAAAAGGCTATGCAATCCGTACCGGCCTGAAATATGTCGAGGGAGAAATCGTTCTTATCCAGGATGCAGACATGGAATACAGGCCGGAGCAACTGCCCGGCCTGATCCAGCCGATCATTGATGGACAGGCCCGGGTTGTATATGGGTCCCGATTCATGGGCACGGTCAAGGACATGAAATTACCCAACCGTATTGCGAACCTGATTCTGGCACGGATCGCCTCCATCCTTTACGGGCAAAGGATCACCGATGAGGCGACCGCCTACAAGGTCTTTCACCGGGAGGTTATTGATGCTGTCAAACTGAATTGCAGGCGGTTTGAATTCTGCCCCGAGGTCACCGCCAAGGTCCGCAAGAATGGCGAGAGAATTCTCGAATTACCGGTTTCGTTTGAAGCAAGGACGTGGGAAGAAGGCAAAAAAATATGCTGGCCCGATTTCATCGAGGCAGTATGGATTCTCCTCAAATACCGGTTTATACGGGACTGATCAACCATCTTGTGGCGACCTGTCGGATGGTTTTGATCCTCCCGGCCTGATACATTTTCCATCGATGCCGTGATATCCGGGTCATAAAGATACACGTCTCCCCGCCGACCCACCCGGGAACTGCACGAAAAATACTCCTCATAATTAACATATATAATTAATAATATTATATTTACGTTGATATTTAGTGATCTGCAGGCTGCATGGCATGGGCTTTGCTCGTATTCATTCGTAAATCCTATCTGAGGGTAGGTACATAAATAATTCCCATCGTTTTTGAGACAGGGAATAAAAATAGAAAATGGAGGATTGAAGGACCATGGCGCTCAAACCTCTTGGCGATCGAGTGATCGTCGAACGGATTGAAGACGACGTCCAAAAATCACCGGGCGGCATTATCATCCCCGACACGGCAAAGGAGAAGCCCCAAAAAGGCAAGATCATTGCAGTCGGAGAGGGCAAAAAGGATGATGATGGCAAACGAATTCCGATGGACGTTGTCGAAGGCGATATCGTGATTTTCGGTAAATATTCCGGCACGGATGTCAAAGTTGACGGCAGTGAGTACCTCGTGATGCACGAGTCTGATATCATCGCCAAGGAGGCCTGATGTTTCCCCGTATTTGGGAACTTTCGGGCCGTTTTCGCAGTATTCAAGTTACGATTAGACAAGGAAATAATAAAAATTCAAGGAGCTGGATGAAGAACAATGGCTAAGCAAATGACATTCAACGAAGACGCGCGATCTGCGGTCCTTCGTGGCGTAGACAAGCTGGCCGAGGCGGTGAATGTCACGCTCGGCCCCAAGGGCCGCAACGTCGTCCTGGACAAGAAATTCGGCGCACCGACCGTAACGAAGGACGGGGTGACCGTTGCCAAGGAAATTGAACTGGAAGACCCGTTTGAGAACATGGGCGCCCAGATGGTCCGTGAAGTCGCGAGCAAAACCAGCGATGTTGCGGGTGATGGGACAACAACAGCTACAGTGCTTGCCCAGGCAATCTGCCGTGAAGGCATGAAAAATGTGACTGCCGGGGCCAACCCCATGGCCATCAAGAGAGGTATCGACCAGGCCGTGGCCAAGGTTGTATCGGATCTCGCAACGCGCTCGATCAATACCAAGGACCACGCGCAAATCGCCCAGGTTGCCACGATCTCGGCGAACAGTGACGTTGTTATCGGCGATCTGATCGCGGATGCCATGGACAAAGTGGGCAAGGACGGTGTGATCACCGTCGAGGAAAACAAGTCGATCGAGACCGTGCTTGACGTCGTCGAGGGGATGCAGTTCGACAAGGGATACCTGTCCCCTTATTTCTGCACTGACATGGAAAAAATGACCGCGAACCTCGAGGAAGCCTACATTCTGATCTACGACAAGAAAATCAGCAGCATGAAGGATCTTCTGCCAGTGCTTGAGCAGGTCGTCCAGAGCGGGAAACCCATGCTGATCATTGCCGAGGATGTAGAGGGCGAGGCCCTTGCAACCCTGGTCGTGAACAAGCTGCGTGGCACCCTGAATGTGGCTGCTGTCAAGGCACCGGGATTCGGCGACCGGCGCAAGGCAATGCTTGAGGATATCGCCATCCTGACCGGCGGCAAGGTTATCAGTGAGGATGCAGGAATGAAATTGGAAGGTGCCCAGATCACCGACTTGGGTTCGGCCGCCCGCATCAGCATTGAGAAGGAGAATACAACCATCGTCGAAGGCAAGGGAGGCAAGGACGAAATCACCGGACGTGTCAACCAAATCAAGATGCAGATCGAGGAAAGCACCAGTGATTATGACCGTGAGAAACTTCAGGAGCGTCTGGCCAAACTCGCCGGCGGCGTTGCCGTGATCAAGGGCGGGGCCTCCACCGAAGTCGAAATGAAAGAAAGAAAGGCCCGGGTGGAGGATGCCCTGCATGCAACACGTGCCGCGGTCGAGGAAGGCATCGTGGCCGGGGGTGGCACTGCATTGATTCGCACCCTTCCGGTCCTCGACAGCCTCAGCCTGTCAAACGATGAGGCAGTGGGTGTGGCCACCGTGCGGAAGGCACTTGAGGCACCGCTTCGTTTTATTGCGGGCAACGCCGGAGCCGAAGGATCCATCGTCGTCGAAAAAGTGAAGACCGAGAAGGATAATGTCGGCTACAACGCCGAGACGGGTGAATACTCCGATATGGTCAAGTCAGGCATCATCGACCCAACAAAAGTTACACGGACTGCACTGCAGAATGCAGCCAGCGTTTCCGGCCTACTGATCACCACTGAATGCATGATCACCGATATCCCCGAGGAGGACAAGGGTGGCGGTGGTGGCGGTGGCCACGACCATGGCGGCGGAGGCATGGGAGGCATGGGAGGCATGGGAGGCATGATGTAGCAGACCCAAAACCCTCCATGTGCGGGAAGCACAGGCAACATCAACAGGCAGGGGGGGCTTCGGCCGGGTACGTACCGAAACCGATGCCCCCCCTGCCTCGTTTCATCTTGAGTGCGAAAGGGGTGATTCAGCCGGGTTGACCGGGCACTAATCCACTCGATAATTATCCGCTGTATTGAAAAAAGGTGGCAAAGGAAATGGCTAAGGGAAAAGTGATAGGGATCGACCTTGGGACGACAAACTCATGCGTCGCCCTTGTTGAAGGCGGTGAACCGGAAGTCATAACCAATTCCGAGGGTGGGCGCACAACCCCGTCTGTCGTCGCATTTACCAGTGATGGCGAACGCCTCGTGGGTCAGGTCGCGAAACGCCAAGCCGTGACGAATCCTGAAAACACGATATTCTCGGTCAAACGTTTCATGGGCCGTCGCTTCAGTGAAATCGCTGACGAACGCGGCAAGGTTCCCTATGAGGTCATGGCCGCAGATAACGGCGATGCCCATGTCCTGGCACAAGCCAGCACCTATTCGCCTCCTGAAATATCGGCACAAATACTCCAGAAAATGCGCCAGACCGCCGAGGATTATCTCGGGGAAAAGGTAGAGCAGGCCGTGATTACCGTACCTGCCTACTTCAATGATTCCCAGAGGCAGGCTACCAAGGATGCCGGCAAGATCGCGGGACTGGAGGTTCTGCGTATCATCAATGAACCAACAGCTGCTGCGCTGGCCTACGGTCTTGAGAAGAAACATGACGAAAAAATTGCGGTATTTGACCTCGGCGGAGGCACTTTTGACATCTCCATCCTTGAACTCGGCGACGGGGTCTTCGAGGTCAAGGCCACCCACGGGGACACCCATCTGGGTGGTGATGACTTTGACCAGGTAATCATCGATTGGATGGCGGATGAATTCAAAAAGGAACAGGGAATTGATCTGCGAGATGACCGTATGGCCCTGCAGCGACTCAAGGAGGAAAGTGAAAAGGCCAAGTGTGCACTTTCCACTTCCCTCAATTACACCATCAACCTCCCATTTGTCACCGCCGATGCAAGCGGGCCCAAACACCTTAACATGGAGTTGAGTCAGGCCAAGCTGGAAGAACTCGTCTCTCCCCTGATCGAACGAACAGCGATTCCCTGCCGGAAGGTTCTGGCTGATGCGGGGTTTTCCCCGAATGAAATCGACGAGGTTATTCTGGTCGGTGGGTCAACACGCATGCCCGCCGTGCAGGAAAAGGTAAAGGAGATTTTTGAAAAGGACCCTAGCAAGGCCGTGAACCCCGATGAAGCCGTCGCCTTGGGTGCCGCCATCCAGGGCGCCGTGCTTGCGGGGGAGGTCAGCGATGTGCTTCTGCTTGATGTGACCCCACTTAGCCTGGGCATCGAGACTCGGGGTGGTGTATTCACCCGTCTCATCGAGAGAAACACCACAATTCCGACCAAGAAGAGTGAAATCTTCTCAACAGCCAGTGACAACCAAACTGCCGTATCCATCAACGTGCTGCAGGGTGAACGTGACATGGCGGCACATAATCGGACGCTTGGAAAATTCGATCTGTCCGGCATCCCGCCTGCTCCTATGGGTGTTCCCCAGATCGAGGTGACTTTTGATATCGATGCAAATGGTATCCTCCATGTCCACGCCAAGGATCTCGCCACAGGCAAGGACCAGAAAATACGTATCGAAGCGTCCAGCGGGCTGTCTGATGGTGAGGTCGAAGATTTAATCAAGGAGGCGGAAGCCCATGCAGATGAGGACAAGCAGAAAAAAGAGGAAATCACCACGCTGAACAATGCTGATTCACTTGTATACACCATCAACAAGCTACTGAATGAACAAGGCGACAAGTTGGACGACAGCGAAAAGAAGACTATTCAGGATGAACTGGAGAGCCTCAAGAAATCCATTGCGGACAAGAATCTCGATGAGGTAAAGTCCCGGACGGAAAGTCTGCAGAAAGCCTCGCATGAATTGTCCAGCAAGCTATATGAACAGGCATCGGCGGCTAACGCCCATTCACAGGCCGCCGCCGGCCCCTCAACAGATCAGCCTGGAACAGAGCAGGACGGGGAGAGCACTGACGATGTGGTGGATGCCGAGTTCGAGGTCAATGAGGAGAAAAAGGATTAAATCTGATGTCGCCAAAATCTGAAGCCGGAAGCTTACAGTCCAAGTATCTCGTGGAAGCTCAAGGTCCCGAGATCGAGGAAAAGGCCCATGATATCCTGGAAAGCCGGGAACAGAAGTATCTGATGGTCAATGTCCTCGCGCGTCGTGCCCGGGAGCTAAACCGTGGTGAACGCAGCCTTGTGGAGGTCCCCCCACCCGTATCCCACACCGAACTGGCGCTTGAGGAAATCCGTCAAGACAAGCTTCATATCGTCCGTAGACAGACCAGCAGAGTCCTGATCAACATGATCGATAACGAATGAAAACTGAGTCCGTTGGTGATGATTTCTTGTCCGCTCTCTTCTCATTTTAGACCTGCGTCGATGGCCTGAGTGAACTCGGGGTTGCCCACCATCCTGTTCCAGGCGATCGGTTCAATTCTTCATTGCCAGAGGACGGGGGGAGGGAATATTCAGGAAATGAATTTCCTCAGACTTGACACTTTCACGCAGATTCGTTCTCATCATGGTGCTTGGAGCATATTTCACTCAAAAGGGGATCACAACAGGATGTTAAAATTTAGTTGTCAGCCCGTCATGGGGCTAGTTTTTGCCTTGGCCTGCCTCCAGTTCACAGGATGTGCAGGAGGTGCGGCACGCTCCGCAGGATACGGATATTCAAAAGGGGCTCTCGAATATATTGTCAACAAAAGTGTCGCCGATACACACACGATCGTCTTGGACTCCCTCAAGGGCATGAAGATTGAGGTTTTCGATCATCAGGAGAATGCGGACAGCGCAGTTGGACATGTCAAGACGCGCAGTGCCGACAATACCCAAATCGAAATCCACTCACGATATCTCGGAGAGAACCGGACAACCATCTCGATCCGGGTTGGCGTGGGAATTCTCAAAAAAGAGGAAAGTCGTGCCATTCATATCATGGACGAGATCAAGAAAGAACTCTGATCTACTTCCTAATCTATCTTATCCGCAAGAGGCCGTCTCCCACCGGAATCGGCCTCTTGCTTTCCAGTGATCCATAAACCGTTTTCAATTAATACATCCGGAACAGTCCCGGCGAGCAACGGGAGCGACCAGGATCATGCCCCTGCCATACGGACGGCTTCCAAAGACGCACCGTAATCGGGTTCCTCAGCCACTTCCCCGACGATCTGCTGATAGGCGAGGTTTCCCTCTTTGTCGACAACGAAAACCCCGCGCGCCAGTAGTTTCAACTCATTGATCAGAAGCCCCCAGTTTTTGCCGAAGGAACGTTCCTGATAATCCGAAAGGACGGTCAGATTTTCAACTCCGTTGCCCACACAGAACCTTTTTTGGGCAAACGGAAGATCTAGGCTGATCGTCAGGAGTTTGCAGTCCAGTTTTGATGCTTCCTCATTGTAGCGCTTCGTCTGAATTTCACATACGGGGGTATCCAGTGATGGCACCGACGAAATCACAACCAAGTCACCCCTGAAATCGGACAACCTGACCGGTTTCATCTCATTATTAACACAAGAAAAATCAGGGGCTGCAGATCCAGTTTCCAAGGCTGCTCCCAGAAGCGTCAACGGGTCACCCTTGAAAGTGATGATACCACTTCTCTCCATGATCGATACTCCTGAACGAAATTGATTCGGCACTGTATTACATTTGATTACCCGACCACATTATCAGCGTTTTCCCGCATGTCAAGTCATACTAGATTGGCGGGGCAACATCTGCCGAAACTTGCCAGATGGTTTGCGAGATTGCTTGTTTTTCAGCTTTTTCCGGCACTTTCCCAATCTCTGTCCGGATTCGAGCCATTGTTTTGTCATGAAGGTCACGGATCCGGGCTCGGGTAATATTTAACTGGTATCATGGAAAAAACACAAAGTCCGATTCACATCCATACAGGTTCCGGATTTATGGCATTCATGATGCTATCGTGACAGAATAAGTCCGTGAGACATGCCACTTCCATTACTGTCAGGGTTCTGTTCAGGCATGTTTTCAGGCGTCTGCGACAGGCCGGGATCAAATCCCCGGGCCTTGAGTCCGGACTTATGATTGGTTCATCAATCGGCCTGGATCGGCTAGCATTACACCTCAATCCCGGACACCTTGTCACACAGCAACAGGCCCTGGATATCGAGGGGAAACTTGAACGTCGGCTGGACAACGAGCCGATGGCCTATATCCTTGGCATCAGCCATTTCCATGAGCTTTCATTCAGAGTTACACCGGATGTCCTCATCCCACGACCCGAAACCGAGTTGTTGGTTGAAAAAGCCATCGCATGGATCAGGGTTCTCAATCCGACAAACACATCGGGTCTGCGTTTTGCCGATATCGGCACCGGTTCAGGTAATATTTTTATTAGTATTTTACATCAATGCCCAGAATCAACCTGCCTCGCCACCGAAATTTCTCCTGCAGCGCTCGATATTGCAAGGCTGAACGCCGATGACCACCATGTCGCGGGGCGGGTTGAATTCAGGACTGGGGATATGACCCAGGCTTTCAACCCGGGTGAGAAATTTGATGCCATATTGAGCAATCCACCCTATATCGGCCGGCGTGAAATCCCTCATCTTTCAGCTGATGTTGTTAACTGGGAGCCTCATGACGCACTCTTCTCGGAAAACAACGGCATGCAGCATATCGAAAATCTCATAGAATACTCTTCGGCACACCTGGTTCCCGAGGGTTTGCTGCTCATTGAAATCGGGCATGAGCAGCGTGATCGAACACTATCAGCAGTCAGTCGCTCTGGCGCATACTCCGACACCCGTGTACTCAATGACCTGTCCGGAAAACCCCGACTTCTGGAAGCCCGCAGAAATATTTTGAGTCAATCCCGTCATGCCGTGAATATCCCGGACAATTAAATTGCGATTCAATCCAGCAATTCTTAACCTGAACAGTAACGCTGCAAGAGGGGTGATCCACTTTGCCCGTTCCATCTTTCGACCATTACAGGAACCATCGAGTCGTGCACAGGAGCTGCCGAAACGTGATGAATACCGTTTGCTCCAAGGATAAGTCCTGGAAGATTTTTGGGATTTCCATAATCATCCATGAAGATAAAGCATGGAGAACGGAGCCGGATACCCGGCTGGACTCCCCCATCAAAGGACAGTTTTAATTGGCAGATAATCATTACACAGTCATGTATGTCATCAGCGGGATGAAGGGCGGTGGGGCCGAGAGTATGCTGCTCAAGACAGCATGTGGAATCAACCGTTCACTCTTTAAACCGGTGGTCGTGTCGCTCGGTCCGCCCGGCATGACCAGTCCGTTTTTTAGGGACGCCGGAATCGATCTGCACCATATCAACATGCGCTCCATTTTCAATCTTCCTGCGGGTATGTTGCAACTATTCAGACTTATCCGAAAAATTCGGCCGACGATCATACACGCCTTCATGTTCCATGCCGACATCTGCAGCCGCATCATCGGAAGGTTATCCGGAGTTCCGATCATCATAACCTCCCTGCGCAATGAGAACATCGGCGGAAGATGCAGGGAAAAGGTCCTGGGCATGACTGATCGCTGGGTTGACCGCGTCACCGCCGTCAGTGAATCGGTAGGGCGGATACAGTCCCAACGCGGTAGCTGCGGCCGCGGAAAGCTCGTCATAATTCCCAACGGCGTGGAAATCGGGAGATTCACGCCGCCGCCCCCGGAAACATTAACAGAATTGAGAAGTCAGCTCGGAATTCATGATAAGGATCGAATCATACTATGCATCGGAAGAATGGAACGGCAGAAAAACCATTCCCTTCTAATCCGAGCGTTTGCCGAACTGGCACCGCGTCATGTCCATTCAAAGCTGTTGATTGTCGGTGAGGGGGCCATGCGAGAGGAACTACTGCACCTGGCACAGGAACTGGAAATCCACGACCGTGTTATGCTTCCCGGACAAATTGAGGATCCCATTCCTGTATACTACCTGGCCGAGTTATTCGTGATGACATCGGACTGGGAAGGTATGCCCAATGTTGTGCTGGAAGCTATGGCAGCCGCCCGACCCGTAGTGGCGACCTCGGTCGGGGGACTGGAGGAGATCATGGGGGTACATGACCAGGGGGGGATATTGTTACCGACGGGAAGGCATCAGACGCTGGTTGAGGCAATCGAACGGATCTTGTTGATGCCGGAGGCCGATCGTACGGCGATGGGATGCCGGGCCCGCCGCAGGATTGAGGAATCATTCACAATGCAGCAAAACCTCGACCTCACTCATCGCTTATATCAGGAACTGATCGACAAGCGGCTTGATCCCAATCCGGGCTAATACTTGTTCCATGATCCCTCTCGGCCCCCTCCCCTGTCGCTGCTGCCAGCCTCCCATCCCCGCATGGGACATTTTCCAAGCGGACATATTTTCGTTTTTTATTCGCTTTTTGGGTTGACTTGTCGACACCCCGAAGATAGTTTGGATCCGATCATACAAGGCGTACGGATCGGGGGGGGGAGGCGCTCCGCCCCTGCAAAACACGACAGTTCACGGATGAAACCGTATGCGCGAGCATGTAGCCAGGAACACGATCACCGTATCCCCAAGAACCAGTGGCAACACGACTGATCCAACTTCCATAAGCCTTACCGGCTGGCTGCTCGATCTTTACCCCCGCCGCGACCAGATCGTACTCTGGTTCATACTTCCAGACGGTCGACGTCTGCGCTTGACCGATTCTTTTGCTCCTCTGTTTTACATCCATGCCGGAAAACTTAATGCCGGCCAGCAGAAACAGTTCAGATATTTCATTGACCGTGCACCCGGACTGCAGTGGCTTGACTTCACCCATAAACGAGACTTCTGGACTGATCGTATGCTCGAGGTTACCGCCATCCGTGTTGAAAACCTCGAGAATCATGGCCGCAATCTGAGGGAACTTGGTCGGCGTTTCCCTGACTTGGATCTTTTCAACTGCGATATCATTCCCGAGATTCATTACGCCTACGAGAAGAATATTTTTCCGACCGCATACTGCAGGTTCGAAACGGATCCGTTATCGAGACAGCTTCTTCATTGTGAGCCGCTTGAGGACCCTTACGATATCCACTATAAGATACCCCCGTTGCGCCAGGTCGAACTGACCGGCAGCGGGCTCCTCCCAGGACGCCATCCGCTTATCCGTTCACTCAGCCTCAGGATCGGTGAATTCACCGTCACCTGGGACGAAGCACATCCCCAGGAGGTCATGACTTCACTGCGTGATTACCTTCAACAGGAGGACCCCGATGTGATCTGGACCGAGGGCGGCGATGCATCGCTGATCCCTTCGCTGCTGGGTTTTGCCCTGCAGTCCGGACTTGAAACGGGACTGGACCGCGATGACGGTATCCGGCGCCAACTCGTGACCGAGGGGCGTAGCTATATGTCCTACGGGCAGATGATCTACCGTTCTCCGGACTACCCACTGTACGGGCGGTGGCATATCGACCGGCGCAACTCGTTCTGGACAAGCGGAAGCGATCTGGACGGGCTGGTTGAAGTCGCCCGGGTCTCGAAGCTGCCAGTCCAGCGTGCGGCACGACGCTCGATTGGAACCGGGATATCATCAATTCAACTGGATCTGGCCTATCGCGATGGTTACCTGATTCCCTGGAAAAAAACACGCCCCGAGGACTGGAAATCAGCATCGATTCTGATTCGTGCTGACCGCGGCGGTCTGGTCTATCAGCCACTGGTCGGCGTTTATGAGGATGTCGTCGAGCTGGACTTCGTCTCGATGTACCCCAACATCATGGTCAACTGCAACATCTCGCCCGAGACGCTCAACTGCACATGCTGTCCACCCAGGGCCGATGTCCCCGAGATCGGCTATACTCTTTGCCGAAAACGGACAGGCCTGATACCCCGGGTACTGAAACCGATCATCAAGAAACGCCTATCCTACAAGAAATGGATGAAAAAGCTTCACGATCCGGAAAACACGGGGCTACATGCCAGTTTCAAGGGGCGTCAGGGTGCGCTGAAATGGCTGCTGGTCTGCTGTTTCGGCTATCTCGGTTATCGTAATGCGCGCTTCGGACGTATCGAGGCCCACGAGGCGACTTGCGCCTTTTCACGCGAGATCCTTTTACAGGCCCGTGAAATCTGTGAATCTCGGGGGTATGAAGTGATCCATGGCATTGTCGACTGTGTCTGGATACGCAGAGTCAAAAGCCACCCGGGAAACATCCGAAAACTCTGTCTTGATATCAACGAGGCGACTGGACTTCATATCGCAGCGGAAGGCCGTTACCGCTGGATCGTGTTCCTGCCTTCAAGGACGGCTCCCGGACGCCCGGTTCCGAACCGTTACTTCGGCTGTTTTCAGGGGGGCAGGCTGAAGTACCGTGGCATCGAGATCCGCCGGGGTGATTGTGCGCCATATGTACAACACCTGCAGGGTGAACTCCTGGAAGTCCTGCGGGAGGCATATTCACTTGAGGAATGCCGGGCACTACGTAACCGGCTGGTCGGGATTGTCAGGCAGTCGGAATTACGGCTGCGTCTGGGTGAGGTTGAACTCGGGGATTTGCTGCTGAGACGGAAGACATCACGTCGCGCCGAGGAATACCGCGGCAATGGAATGATAGCCATCGCTGCACGCCAGGCAGTAAAAGCTGGCATCAAACTGCATCCCGGCCAGAGCCTGATGTTCCTGGTGACCGGCACCGGCAATCCGGACCCGGACAACCGCATCCGGATCGCACCACTGATCCGCCACCACGACACGTATGACACGAATTACTATGTCACACAGGTTCACAAGGCTGCAAACACCATCCTCGAGCCTCTGCTGGACAGCTCAATAGAGGAGATCATTGCAGAGGAAGATCGGGAAGTTACATCCGGCGGGGCAAAATACACCCCCCCCAACAACATACCATGTGAAGGTATCAGACAACCGGATTTTCTGGAACCCTCTCTCCCGCCTGCCAGAATAACGGGATAATCTCGGTCATTACTTGTCAGCAATCAACTGAGAGAAATGGGTTGATCTTCTGCTGAGATTTTTCTGTTTTTCCTCATGTATCGACTTATTATTATATTTTCAGGCATATCCACCGGCCCGCTGCAGGGCTGTCCGTGGATTCCTGAAGTTTTTCTTCTGTCTCAACTTTATCCCGGTGGTTGAACCTGGGGGCCATGATATTTATCGTGTGGTTCAAATCAACCCAGCTTACGGCAGAGTCCCGAGAGGAAATCCCGGTTATCGGCGGTCAGGTAGCGCATTTCACCGCCCATGCGGCTGAATGACTTGTTATATCGCATGTAATATGCCGGATGGTCCTCGGGTGGTTCACCGTTGCGCCAATCCCAGTCCGATTCCGCCAGATCAACGATCAGCATGTAATGGTTGTCGATGTGGTTCCCCGACTGGATTGAAACATTCTGCGCCATGGAGAGTGACTTCTCAAATATCATCGGTGACATCACCGCCGAGCCGATTGATATGTAGACTCCCCCATCAAGCCGGCTGATACCATCTGCGAACGTCAGGAAATCTCTCTCGGCCGCACGCCCCAGCAGGGCTCCGTGGTTCATCTCGTGGTTGTATATAATGTCCTGCCCATACATCGGGTGACCCGTAAACGGGATATTCAGGCGGTACGCGGCCGCCTGCGCACTGTATTGCCGATAAGGGTGCGGTATCTCCATACGTCCCGGTTGGATGCTGAAACGCCGGATGATATCCAGAAGGTCGGCCGCGGCAGCGGATTGGGCCGGATTCGATTCAAGTTGGTTCTCAACCTCAAATTTCAGAGCGTCAGGTTCAGGGATAACCAACATCCCATGCTCAATCATTGCGCCAACAGATTCACCGTAACCCATCCCCCTGTACGCACCGATATTGAGCGCAAGATTGATGTTAAATCCTGTCTCCTGCCAATTGCCAAATTCACCCGTCGCCACATTTTTCTGCACTTCCTCACTGCTCTGACCTTGAAATGCAAATTCCCAGTCATGAATGATACCTGCGCCGTTTGTTGATAGATGGGTCAACCAGCCGTTTTGCATCAGCTCGATGAGTACCGGGCCCAGGCCGTTCTTGATCATGTGTGCTCCAAACGCGATCATGACGGGCCTATTTTTTTCCCTGGCAAGAAGAATACGCTCGGCCGTTTCAGAAATCGTCTCCTCAGCCAGATCAGTCAGGTCGGGCAGGTTCCGATCGAGCCGGATATGATCCGATTCAATGCAAACCCGATTTCTCCGCTCGGACAGTGGTTTCATCTTGATTCTGGATCTATCAAATCGGGCGTGTGGCATGAGTGTTGATTTTCCGGAATATTTGGCGATGTCTGATCGCTATCAAGCCGATATGTTCTCAGAATAACGGCCTGATGCCAAAACAAAATTATGCCCCTTCTGATATGAGCTCATAACCTGATTATGAAGGATAATAATCGAGCCGGATTGACCCTCCCAGCTGTTATGATTTCACGACCCTCCCCCTTGTCATTTTGTTCCGCAAGTATCCGTGTCTGACTTATTCATCAGTCGATCTTTATTCAGGTGGGTAAAACCTGGTAACAAATGACGAGTTTGTACAAATCAATCGCTTCCGGACCAATTATCACGAATAAGGATGTTACTGATCCATGGTATCATATACACCGTTATTTCGATGCTGTTCCCAACTTCAGGCCCGCTGAATCACAGGGCATTAAGTCATGCTGGCAAGATCATTCATCAGGCATGGCGTGATACCTCCCCTCGAAACATATATCCGCTTCATTTTCAGGTGTATACACATTTGCTCGGGGCGATTTCTTCCCGGTGCAAATTACCTTTAATTTAATGATTGGATTGAGAATTGATTTTCATGGCTTGCTCATTTTCGATATCAACCGTGTCCCGTAACCGCCCGGATGCAGCGATAGATAGATGTCCTGCTGGATGGAAACCTTCATGCGATAAGAATTGGGAACTCTTGGCCGAAACTTGTTTAACTGCCTCAAATTCGATGACCAAAAGGATCCGATCCTTATTGGTTATCCGTGTGCCGGGCATACAGCTTGACATGAAGGGTGCGATTTTTTAGGTTGGTCTGTCTGCGGTTTCTCTAGAAATTACGTTGTAACCGGGTTATTGAAAGGAATCAGATATTCATGCGCAGGAAAATTACGGTCATCGGGGGGGGGAATGTAGGGGCTACGACAGCCTTGTTTCTCGCGGAAAAGAACCTTGGGAATGTGGTCCTCACTGATATTGTCGAGGACATGCCGCAGGGGAAGGCCCTGGACATGCTCGAGACCGGGCCATTGCATCGGTATCATGGAATCATCACGGGTACAAACGACTACGCTGATATAGCAGGTTCGGACCTGGTTATCGTGACAGCCGGCCTGCCACGAAAACCCGGCATGAGTCGAAGCGATCTGCTGGAAATGAACGCCAAGATCGTTCGTGAGGTGTGCAAATATATAAAGGAATATGCCCCAGATTCAATCGTTGTCATCGTATCGAATCCCCTCGATATCATGTGCTGGGTCGCGCGGGAAACCACCGGCTTTGAAAAACACCGGGTATTCGGGATGGCCGGGGTACTCGACACGAGCCGAATGCGCGCCTTTATCGCCGAGGCTGCAGACTGCCATGCTGCTGATGTGACCTGCATGGTCCTTGGCGGACACGGGGACTCGATGGTGCCGATCACGAGCACCACCTCGGTGTCTGGGGTTCCCCTCTCTGACCTGCTGTCACAGGACAGAATCGATGCGATCGTCGAACGCACACGCAAAGGTGGTGGTGAGATTGTCAAGCTGCTGAAAACCGGCAGTGCGTTCTATGCACCGGCGGCATCCGTTGTCGAGATGGCAGAATCAATCCTGCTCGACGGCAAACGCGTCCTTCCCTGCGCGGCACTGCTTGAAGGTGAATACGGGATTTCGGGGTGTTACATTGGCGTCCCCGTCAAGTTGGGCAGCAGGGGGATCGAGCAGGTGATCGAGATGAAACTCAGCGATTCAGAACTGTCATCGCTCCAGGAATCGGCCACTGCCGTCCGGAAGGATATCGAGGCGCTTGCCGCACTGGGTGAATGATCAACAACGGGGCCGTCGTATCACGGCCTCGACGATCACCCATGCATACCCTTGGAATCCCGACTCCACACCTCCCACCCCGCGCGAATCGGGATCGGCCGGCACCGGTCTCTCACGTGTGATCCTGTCCATGACCATGGGCATATGGGAAGGATGATGGACCCTTGCCGCACATTATTTTCCGCCCCGGGACGAAATCAATATTTGGAATTCCAAGACCTGTTTCATAACCTTGGGCTTCAGGATGAGAAAAATGATACCGGTCCAGAATCCTGATCATCTCATACTCCCCGGAAGCCTGCATGGCGGGGGACTTGTCCTCGCACATGCTGAATCTGTGCCGAAAATTGGGACAGACGTCTTCATCGCTCCCAACGCAACCGTCATTGGACGGGTCTCCCTCGGTGACAGTTCCAGTATCTGGTTCGGCAGTGTCATCCGGGGTGATATCGCGGAAATCAGGATTGGGGATTACACAAACATCCAGGATCTTTCCATTCTGCACGCCTCGACCGGAATCCCATGTTGCGTTGGAAACCGGGTTACTGTGGGGCACCGGGTCACTCTGCATGCCTGTAATGTCGAGGATGACTGCCTCATCGGGATGGGGGCGACAATTCTTGACGGGGCAGTGATCGGCCGGAAATCCGTGGGCGGGGCTCAATCGCTGGTCACCCAGAATACGGTCATTCCTCCGGCCAGTCTGGCCTACGGATCACCCGCCAGGGTCATCCGGGATCTGAGCGATGAAGAAATCATCCATTACCGGCATTACCACGAGAGCTATGCCCGGCTCTCTGGCGAACGAACTGCAGATTTTGATGCGGCAGGTGACCGATTGTGATGGATGGTTGGACACTTCTGATTATAGACTGCATAGCAGCGTGGGGGCTGATGCCCCCCCCCAAAGCAGGCAGCGGGACGCTGAAGACCCACTGATTCCGCACAAAGACTGAGATAATCATTGGATTATAAGGATTTCATTCGGGAGGACACATAAAAGAATGGCTAAAATATTGACACCTAATATCGGCCCTTTCAATAAACTGGAGCACTTGAGGAGTACGTTCATCCTATTAGTGGTGACAATCGCGCTTATCGTGGGCGTGGCGTTGTGGATTGTTCGAATCAGCACGGTCAGCGGGGAGGAGGTCGGCATCAAGGTAAACAACCTGACCGGCAAGATCGAAAAACTGGGTCCTGGAACCCACTGGTATTGGGGGGTCATCAACAATTTCTACAATATGGACAAGCGGTTGCAAAAGATTGAGATGGTGGCTGAATCCGGCCGGGGTGAAATTCGGGGTAATGACGAATTGAAGTTCAAGACCATCGACGGCAGCAACCTCGCGCTGGATATCAACGTCTTCTACCAGCTGGACCTGTCAAAGATCGAGACGGTTGTCCGGGAATCGGGTGTATCCGGCGTGCTTCGTGGATTCCGCAGGAATGAAGACCCCTATAAAAGGAAATGGGTCCGTGATTTCGCCCGCTCGATCTGCCGGGATCAGTTTGGCGAATTGACCACCGAGGAGTTTTATGATGCTTCAAAACGCGCAGCCAAGGCGCTGGAGGCCCAGGATGAGCTGAACCGTCGGCTGAATCCCCACGGGCTGATCATTAGCAGCATCAACCCCGAGGATTTCAGATTCAATCAGCAATATAGCGCGAAGATTCGCGAGAAGAAGACCGCCGACCAGGAAGTCGAGGAACAGGAATCGGTCGCCCGTGCCGCCCGCCAGGAGATGGAAAAAATGCGTGTTCAGGCCACCAAGGAGATGGATGTCGCCCTTGAGTCCTATACCGGAAGCATGAGGGAACTCATCGTCACTGCCGAGGCCGAGGCACAAAAAACGGAGGACGATGCTGAGGCCTACGCAATCAAGACTCGAATTGAGGCTGAAGGCCAACTCGTTAAGTTGACAAACCAGTCCAAGGCCATCCTCGCCAAGCGCAACTCCGAGGCCCAGGGGATTGCCAAGATGACACAGGCCCTTGACGGCGAGGGTGGACGAAACATTGTAAAAATGGAATATGCCGAGAAATTGAAACAGATGGAAATTACCGGTCAGCCATTCACCATCAGCGGCAAAACGGAACGGTTCGCGCATACCGAGGAAGGCATCGCGCGTGCAACAGCCCAAAAATCGAGTGCAGGAGACAACCAACAATGAAAAAATCATTGAACTCAATGCTGGTCATAATCTGTGTCACGATCCTTTTCTGCGTGCTCCTGTTCAACGTATTACTGGTGCGTATCAGCATCGGTGAAGTTGGTGTTCTGACTCAGCAATACGGTGTATTTGGCGCCGAGAAAGGTGTTGTAGCGCAAGATTATGGTGCGGGATGGCATCGTGACTTTGGGCCTCTGCACGACTGGATAGTCTTCGACTCAACCATCCAGACACTTGAGCTCACCAGCAAGCGTCCCTACCCCGGGAACCACCTCGGGCCCCAAGTGGCATTAAAGACCGATGACGGATATACGGTTCAGCTTGATTTGACCATCAAGTTCAGAATCAAGCCGAGTGAGGTGCACAAACTTTATGAACTCCTTGGCGGCAGTGATGAATATATTGCGATGGTACGCAATGAAAGCCTCAAGATCTGCCGGGATGGCTATGGTGTAATGAAGACCGAGGATTTCTATAACCCGTCGCTCCGTAACCAACGCACCCAGGAGGCCCACGAGGTTCTCAGTGCCAAGCTTGCCTCACGACATGTCGAACTGGTTGACATCCTGATTCGGGAAATCGGTTTTGACCCACAGTATGAAAAAAAGATCCTGGACAAGAAACTGGCCGATCAGGATGTCGAATTGAACAAATCCCTGGCTATTGCCGCCGAAAAGAAGGGTGAGACCGGTGTCATCAAGGCCGAGGCGGCGGCAATGGTGAAGGTGATTGCCATGGAAAGGGATGGGGAAATCATCAAGATGCGTGCCGATACCGAAAAGCAAATCTCGAAGATCGCCGCCGATGCCTCGAAATACCGTCTTGAAACCCGGTCCTCCGCCGACCTCTACGCCGCCGAGTTGATTGCCCAGGGGAACTTGCTGGTCAGGGAGGCCGAGGCTGAAGGCGAACGTCTCAAGGCCCAGGCTTTGATGGGCAATGGCGGAAGAAATCTGGTCGCTCTGGAGGCGGCACGCAACCTGAACCTCAACGAGATGACATTGTCAACGATCGGCCTCGATGTCCTAGATATAGAGTCAATGATCGAGCGGCTGGGCTCCAAAGACAACTGATCGGAGGGGCAGCCGGAGGGGGGACAGCTACCTTCATCCATGTTGATCCACCCATCCATTTTAAGGGCACAATCCATAGATGCCCTGATGGATGGGTCATCAGACGGGGAACGCATCCGTCATGATCCGTCCTTATGTCGCACCCAGTCTTGAATAGCGGACAGTTCGACCTTCCATATGTTTTCATCCATCCTCGCCTCGAGGAAAATCTCGAAGATTGCCTGCAATACCTCCTCAAAATGCACCACCATCTCCATCCTGAGATTGATACGGTCCTCAAACGGCAGGCGACCGGGATCTGGAATTGAGAGGCCCGTGATGTCAAAATTCTCCCCGTCCACGGTTACGGTCCAGTCCAGTTGATCCGTCGATAACGTGAATTTCATACGTTTTGTTTTCTTGCCCTGGATCAGCGCCACAGCAGCCTCCGGGGATGTTGTCGGCGAATCACCCTTGAGGGCCAATACTCGAGTGTCTCCATACTGTGCATCAAGCAGGATCGGCCCCAGGATCTCGACTTCAAATGACGCGTCATCACCACATGTAATCCGTTTGTTACATTCGGCCCGCCACCATAACCAGGTCAGAAATTCTCGTCCAAGAAAGGACTTTTGCTGAATCAGTTCAAGAACGCCCATGGATGGTCAGATTTCCTTTGATTTCAGGTCAGATTCATGGCCGGGATCAGGTTGCGGGCTGTTGGTCACGGCCGGTGCCGCCGGGCTGAAAGGCGTGGGTAGAAGTTCAACCAACTCTGGCTCGAGACCCTGTTTCCGGGCCCATCTACTGGCTCGCATGTATGGAAAGCGTGGTTCCAGGGACACCTGAAATGTCTCGGTGAAAAGATCGCTGAATGCCAGGTTCATCCGTTCACTTGTCGTCCCGAAAAATACAACGCCCTTCTGCAGATCCCAGGATGCCTCATAAACCGCTGTTGTCGGCTGGGTGTTGCGAATCAGGCCCATCCTGACCCGGTCCTCAACCAAAAGCCTCTCCTCTCTTGATAAATTCCCCCCCTTCTTCTCGCGAAGAATTCCTGCCGTTTCCTCGGCAAGCCGCGCACGGAAAACCTTCTGGTTAATGACCAGCTTGTCTATCCTCAGCGCCAGCACGATCAGGCCCCCGTAGAGGACCTTGTCCAGGTTCAGGCGATTATCAAGTAACTGGCGGATATTGACCCATCCAAGTGACTGCATTTCCGCCTTGTCAGGATCTATGTCCCTGAATGCATGTCGTTTCAGGTTGCGCTCGAACTGTTCCTTGAAACCGGAGGGTAACGGGTCAATCACACTCCATACCCGGGCTGTGACGACCCCCATGCTCAGAGGCATCCTATCTTCTCCATATTCTGCAGGTTGGTTCGCGGACAGGCCGCATCCACGCAAGCGGGGATCAGCGCGAAGAAACCCTACCAGAACATGATACTGAATGACCAGTCCCAAATATTCATCACCCATCCAGAACCATATCCGTGTCCCTGCGTGGCAAAAAGTGGGTGGTATTATCCGGACCGGGGTCAAAGCCACCCGGCCGGGATTTTTTTTGATTTTTGGGTGATATTCAAACAATAATGAATTGGATGATCGGAATATCCGTGTTCACCCCGATTATGACAGGCAATGTGGAACAGGAAAGGGATGTCAGGTGAAAGACCAGCGACTTGCCCGTTACTGGAAAAAGAATATCCGCCTGATCTGGATTCTGCTTGTTATTTGGGGCCTTGTCTCCTTGGTCTGCGGCATTATCCTGGTCAAACCCCTGAATACCATCACGATCGGCAGTGTGCCCTTGGGTTTCTGGATTGCCCAGCAGGGATCAATCTGGGTCTTCGTCATTCTGATCTTCTTTTATGCCTGGAGAATGGATCGTATCGACCACAAATACCGGCTTGATCCTGATGACGATTCTGGCGGGGATCCGGATCAATGACTGTCAAGGTATGGACCTACATCCTCATAACCATTACCTTCATGGTTTACCTTTACATAGGCTGGTTGTCGCGCGTCCGCGAGACCCGCGGATTTTACGTGGCAGGACGGGGAATCCCTCCCCTGGCAAATGGTGCTGCGACCGCCGCCGACTGGATGAGTGCCGCATCGTTCATCTCAATGGCCGGACTAATCTCATTTCTGGGATATGATGGGTCCATCTACCTGATGGGCTGGACGGGTGGCTATGTTCTTCTCGCTCTGTTGATCGCGCCTTATCTACGAAAATTCGGGAAATATACCATCCCTGATTTCGTCGGCGACCGTTATGACTCAAATGGGGCACGGATTGTCGCCGTGATCTGTGCAATCTTCGTGTCTCTGACCTACGTGGCGGGTCAGATGCGTGGAGTTGGCATTGTCTTCAGCCGTTTCCTCGAGGTGGGGATTGCACAGGGCGTGATCATCGGCATGATCATCGTGGCAACCTTTGCCGTGCTGGGCGGCATGAAGGGAATTACCTGGACGCAGGTGGCCCAATATACGGTCCTGATCTTTGCCTTCATAATCCCGGCCGCCGCGATTGGCTTCAAGCTGACCGGCAATCCTGTCCCGCAACTGTCCTTTACATTCAGTGATATCGTGGCCGATTTGAATGAGCTGCAGTCTGACCTCGGGTTTGCGGAATACACACAGCCTTTTGCACACAAGACTCCGCTTGATGTGTTCCTCATCACGGTCGCGCTGATGGTCGGAACGGCCGGGTTGCCACATGTCATTGTGAGGTTCTACACGGTCCCAACCGTAAGGGCCGCTCGTTGGTCGGCCGGTTGGGCACTGTTGTTCATTGCATTGCTCTATACAACCGCACCCGCCCTCGCAACATTCGCGCGTTACAACCTGTTGAACACACTCAACGGGTCGGAAATTGAAAAAATCGAGTCAAGGGTCAGCAAGGAAACCGGTGAAGAATCAACGGTATACCACCTCCTTGAAAACCATGGATCCGAGAAGGGCAACCGAATCGATTGGGCGGCAAAATGGCAAGCAACCGGGTTACTTGCATTTGATGACAGGAACGGGGATGGAATCATCCAGATGACTGCCGACAGGGATACCAGCGAGATCAGCATCGACCGGGACATCATTGTCCTGTCCACCCCCGAGGTGGCTCGCCTATCTCCCTGGGTGATCGCGCTGGTTGCTGCCGGTGGACTTGCAGCGGCATTGTCGACGGCTGCCGGGCTTCTGCTCGTGATTTCAAGCTCCATTGCCCATGACGTCTATTTCCGCCTATTCAACCGGGAGGCATCCGAGAAGAACCGTGTCAATGTCGGCAGGCTCATGGTTATTATTGCGGTCTGTGTCGCGGGTTATTTCGGCATCAATCCCCCCGGCTTTGTCGCACAGGTGGTGGCTTTCGCCTTCGGCTTGGCTGCGGCAAGCTTTTTCCCGGTCATCATCCTAGGAATCTTCGACAAACAAACTAACCGGAACGGTGCAATTTCAGGAATGATCACCGGACTGGGATTTGTCGCTATCTACATCATGCTGACCCGGTCACACAAGATCTTCGGAACAGATGATCCACTGATGGGCGAGTGGATAATCCCGATCGGGGATGGCCAGATGATATCGGCCGAGGGCGTGGGCACAATCGGAATGCTGCTCAATTTCATCATCACATGGACAGTATCGCACCTGACCAACCCCCCGTCGGAAAAGATCCAAAACATGGTCGAGAGTCTGCGTCACCCAGACAAAATATGATTGAAAATCAACGAGATAGGAGAACCCCATGAGTTTAAAATTAGGTCTTGTCATCAGCATACTGCTGCACCTCCAAATGTTATCCGGCATGACCCTTGCAGGGATTGCCCAAGCCTCCATGATCAACCCCGATCCTGAAACACAAAACGATCTGGTCAGGAGTGAGTTCAACGACCCGGCAGGGACACTCAGGCAGAATCTCACGATCGAGGTCAACACTCAGGCCCCTCCTCTCTGCTGCGGAACGCTCTGGAACGGCACCGGCCCGCCCAATCCGGGAACCGTCCAGGCCACGACCGACGGGAATGGATACATCAGGATTTTGGATGCCAAAGGACCCCAGACCTCCTGTTGCGGCAACATGGACTGCGGAAACATGCTTCATGCCCCGAACTTCGTGATCGCCCCTGAATTTGGCGTGCCTGGCAACGGAACGGACATTCTGGTTTGGGAATTCTGGGTTCGATTCAATGCAATCACCCAAACCCCCCTGTTTCCAAGGGCCTGGATGGGTTACATGGATTTCGAACAAACCGGACCCGATCATGACCTGATGACTCACGGATGGATACTGGGGACCGGAACGATTCTCGGGGCCGGCGGGATGCATACGAATGACATAGGCGTCGGTATTTTCCCGGTCGGCCCAACGGGATACAACACCGCCATGGCGGAATTCTCCGGGGCATTATTCATTGACGGGCAGGATATCGGGTTGCGCATCATCCTGATACCGGGGCCGGGGCCTGTCGGTCTCGAATGCACAAGTGAACTGCGCTATGAATATAACCTGACCGGGAGCGGACCCGATACCGGGGAGTGGACAGAATTCCTGCCATCCGGCCCAAATTCAGCGATCATGACTTCCCAGAGATGCAAAGATACCTCCGCGGTCACAAATCATGTGGGAGTCTTGAGTGTACGGACTTCCAACACCGAGTGCGGGGACCCCACGGAAGAGGTGCTACTGAACCACATGAGCATCTACCAGGCACAACTCAACCCCGGGGGGCCGACGACTGCGGTAATACACTGGCCCATCTATGCCGATTGAACCCTGATCCTTGTCTTTTCCGGTTAATATCCAATGACAGGGTCAAGCGCTGAGATATCAACTCCCTGTCAGCGCCTTCATAACCCTTTCCAGCCTGATTCTATCAGCATGCCCAGAAAGGCCGCTTCGTCAACATTCGCAATGCCCAGTTCTTCCGCCTTCCTTAGTTTGGACCCGGCTCCTGGACCGGCAATCAACAGGTCCGTTTTCAAACTAATTGCAGCCGTCACCTTCCCGCCGAATGACTCGATCAATTTCTCGGCTTCACCCCGGCTCATCTTTTCCAGTCTGCCCGTCAACACACAGGTTTTTCCCGAAAACAGGGAACCCCGGGAAATCTTATCCCGCCTGCTCTTCTCCTCATCAGTCCTGGATAAATTCAGGCCCGCATTTCTGAGGCGCCGGATCAATTCCATATTTTCTTCATGAGTAAAAAACTCACGGATACTCAGGGCCATCACTTCTCCAACACCGTCTATGACCTCCAAATCAACCTGAGCAGCATGTTCCAGGGCATGGATATCCTCAAAATTCAGAACCAGTAGTTTTGCCGCATTTTCGCCGACATGGCGGATCCCCAGCCCATATAAAAATCGGCTCAGGGATCGGCTACGGGTCGCATGGATCGCATCGACAAGGTTTCGGGACGATTTCTCACCCATCCGATCCAGCGGCTCAATATCCTCAACTTTCAGGTTGTAAAGATCCGATATGTCCCGCACCAGGTTCCCTTCAACCAGTTGATCGACAATCTTTTCACCCAAGCCATCGATATCCATCGCCTTGCGCGAGGCGTAGTGCAATACCCCCTCTTTGACCTGCGCAGGACAGGAGCGGTTGATGCAATAATGTGCCGCTTCGCCCTCTGGCTGGACTAGGGCTGATAGGCAAACGGGGCAGAGTAGCGGATACTGATAGATTTTTTCATCGCCCGTCCTGAGTGAGTCCAGCACCCGTACCACCTTGGGTATGATATCGCCTCCTTTTTCGATGACAACCTGGTCACCCATCCGGATATCCTTCCGCCTGATTTCATCCGCGTTATGCAGGCTGGCCCTGCTGATCCTCGATCCGGCAAGAATTACGGGGCTGAGGTTCGCAACCGGAGTAACGGCCCCAGTTCTGCCGACCTGGATCTCGATGTTCTCAAGACGTGTCTGTGCCTGTTCCGCGGAGAACTTGTATGCGACCAGCCATCGCGGACTTTTGGCAGTCGATCCCAGGGATTTATAAAGTGACATGTCATTCACCTTGATGACCAGGCCATCGGTATCATACGGCAGTTTTTTCCTTCGTTCCTCCCAATGATCAACAGTCCGCATGATATCAGCAACCGAGTGGCAGATCTGAAAACGGTCGCTGACCGGGAGTCCGGCTCGTTTCAATTCAACAAGTAATTCAGCATGGGTTTCGGGAAGGCCTGCATCAACCGCGCCACAGGCATATATCAGGATATCAAGGGGTCGCGAGGCAACAATTTCCATATCGAGCTGCTTAAGTGTTCCAGCCGTGAAATTCCTTGGGTTAGCGTATGTCTCCTCGCCTTCCAGTTCGCGCAGTCGGTTGATTTCCTCGAAATCAGGCCGGTTCATGAAAACCTCACCACGCACCTCGAATCGGCCGGGCCTTTTTCGCCCCCCCAGGATGTTCGGTATTTTCCCTATCGTGCGAATATTGCGGGTAATCACATCCCCGCGCACGCCATCGCCCCGTGTCGCCGCATACTCCAGTCGGTCATCCACATACATCAGCGTGACAGCAACTCCGTCAATTTTCAGTTCAACCACATATTCCAATTCTGCAGCGGCATCCAGGTCTAGTTTCCTTCGGGTACGTTCATCATATTCAGCCACTTCATCCGCCGAGTAGGTATTACCGATCGACAGCATCGGAACGGGGTGAACCATGGTTTCAAAACCCGCCTGACGGTCACTGCCCACGGCAGCTGTCGGGGAGACCTTGCAGGCGAGAGCTGGATGCTTTTTCTCCAGACCGGCAAGCTCGGTGGCCAGCAAGTCATACTCCCGGTCCGATATCTCGGGGCGGGCCTTGACATAGTACAAATGGTCATGCCTTTGAATCATTTCACGCAGCTCGGCTGCACGCCATGCCGTCGAATCATGAATTTTATCTTGATTATCCATGGTCGCGGGATTGTAATATGGGCGCGCCCTATTCGCAATTGATTCGAAAGCATCCCGACATACCGAAAAATTATCCCGGATGTATTTTTGATGATTCATGACGGGAACCCGAACAATAACATGAAATCAACGGAGCATGGTCGAGATTCCGTCCGGGTCGAGGTCCATCAAATGGATAATGCCCGTGACCTCCCTCTTCCCGAATATAAAACACCGGATTCCGCGGGCCTTGATCTTCATGCCGCGATTCCGGCTGATTCGCCACTCGAGATTCACCCCGGATCATGGACACTTGTGCCCACGGGATTGAAGGTTGCCATTCCAAGAGGATACGAGGGTCAGGTTCGTCCTCGGTCCGGGTTGGCGGCAAGGCACGGGATCGGGATTCTGAACAGCCCTGGAACGATAGATTCTGATTACCGGGGTGAAATCCGGATCATCCTGTTCAATTTCTCCGGCGATACTTATTTGATCAAACGGGCTGACCGGATCGCACAAATAGTCATATGCAAAGTGGAACAAGTTCCCTGGTTACCTGTCTGTGAACTACCTGAGACCAAACGTGGTGAAGGCGGATTCGGTCACACCGGACGGTAACCCCGTCCCCTGTTTTCTCGTTGATCCTCACTCGATCGGGGCCGAAATACGGCCCTGTAAGCAGCCCCTGCAGGAATATTTATGGCCGACCCTAGTCATAATCACCGCATCATGAATCTCCATCACAGCAGGCCAAGTTCACCGGGAAATAAAACATGGCCGGAGGTCAATGTACTTGAATGCCGTAAATCCAGGTCGGCCCATCAAAATTCTATCGGAAATCAACGAATTACGGGGAGATGTTACCCCTAATTTTCACTTGGTTTTTCACATGTGATCCTTTAGGAT
Organism: uncultured Candidatus Sumerlaeota bacterium; assembly: GCA_964473105.1. Lineage (GTDB taxonomy): Bacteria > Sumerlaeota > Sumerlaeia > MVZB01 > MVZB01 > CAYYNQ01. The sequence continues at coordinate 39,843 of CAYYNQ010000085.1, forward strand.
AACGGCGTTTACGGAATAAACCCTAGAACATGATACATACAGCCTGAGTCGAGTCGGACCGAAGGAAAGGGATATAACATGGCAGACTACGCCCTCATGAATCAGCTCCTTTTTGAAGGTAAGGCCAGTGATATCAAACGGATGACTGAAGAAGCACTAGATGATGGGATTGATGTCGAGGAAATCCTGAACCAGGGCCTGATTGCCGGCATGAGCATCGTGGGAGAGGATTTCAAACGAAACATCCTTTTTGTTCCCGAAGTGTTGATTGCAGCCCGTGCGATGAAGGCCGGACTGGCCATCCTGAAACCCCTGCTGGTTGCAAAGGCGGCTGATATCAAGCCGGCCGGTACACTGGTGATGGGCACGGTCAAGGGAGACCTGCATGACATTGGGAAAAATCTGGTGTGCATGATGGCCGAGGGCGCCGGTTACAAGGTATTCGACTTGGGAGTCGACACCCCCATTGAACAATTCGTGGAATGCGTGAAGGAGAACGATGCGGACATCGTGGGGATGAGCGCCCTGCTCACGACGACCATGCCCTACATGGCGAGAGTCATTTCCGCCTTCAGGGAGAGCGATCTGAAAAATATCAAGCTCACAATTGGAGGTGCGCCAGTCAGCCAGATGTTTGCCGACGAGATCGGGGCTGATGGCTATGGATCAGACGCCCCGAGTGCGATTGATCTCTTCAATCAACTCCAGAATATGACCGCCTGAACGGGCCGCTTAACGATAATTCAACCACCCCATGCCGGCAGCCGTCGGAGCAGATATGAATTCGTAAGCTCCTGCATCGATCTGTCCGCCGGTGCTGCGGACACGTCTCATGTAGTCGTGTTCCGACGCATCCTGCGGTATCCCGAAATACCTCGCAGGGGAATCGTACTTCAGTTCAAGGTTCCCCGCCTCCGGATCAATGAACAAGTCGCCTGGATCTATGTCAACCATCAGGACAGATGTGAGCCCTGTGGCGTCGCCGAAGGATCCTTTCGCTAGATGCTGAACATTGAAATCGACACCGTTTCCGGTGCCTACACCCCACCTGATGACAGCTCCGGGATTTCTAGGATCCCTCCCTGACAGCAATATCATTCGTTCAATCACGGTTTCGCTGTAGATATCATGGGTGACCAGGGGACGCCCTGTTTTTTATGATTATAAGTCACTGTGGATTCATCCCAGTTACCCGTCACAGAAGGGTCATTGATCCGGCTGAGAGGGATCACCACTCCCTCCCTTCCCCCATCGTGAAAATCCTCCTTGAAGTGCAGACGAAAACGGCCACGCTCAACATGAGTGCCCCGGGGAATCTCCGAAAGGTCGAACCGGACAATGATGTTGTTGAGCCAGCGGTAGTAATGATGGGGGGGAATGGCCATCCGTGTCATTTGGGTTTTCATGGCTGACACGGGCATCGACGGTGACATTCTGAACACTACAGGAAGCCTGTTCACCAAACCTCAGGGTCTGAAGTGATATTGATGAAACCGGGGAATTCATGGCCAATACCGATGGCAGGAGAACCCCCCGGACAAGAAAATGTTTTGCATGTGAAATTAAATCTTTACACGCAGATTTCCATACTTGACACAAGACCATGGTAGTCGACCTGTAACCTCCATTAGCTTCCGGCAGGACATAAACCTCTCAACTCCCATGCCATACAACCAGAAATAGTGGCAACAGAATCATGATATGTACATATAACTATGTTAGTTGTATTTATATGATTTCATGGGACTCAAAAATACCCTGAATCAGCGCCTGAAAGTGTCATAAAATTGGTATTCTCCACCCAATGGGACTCGAAATTGTCAAAATATTGACGGCCCGAGGAAGGACGAAAATCTCCAATATATAGGATCCAATCCATCATGTTACGTCTGTGCTGTAGGGGGTTGATGACTGTCCATGCAAGGCAATAGGGTATGGGGTGCAGTCCCCCGGAGCCGGTCATTCCTGTTCGTCCCCGGGATCGGGATGTCTTCACTTCTTATGGACCTGACTGGAAGACATTCAGAACGATTCACAACAACAAAGTCATCCACAGGCTAGATAGTGAGGAGGTGGGGATGAATATTGAGGTTTCATCTGTCTGGGATAATGAACTAAAATGGCATGATGACCAAAGGGCTGGGTTTACCTGGGGCATCGGTCAGTTGGGGTTGGGAATTCATGCCGGGAGAGATCCAAGTGAATAAATACCATGATAATGTATTTCGAGTAATCCTTGTTATCAGCACGACCTTGTTGTTTCCGGGCGTAATTACTGGTGCGGGACAACATCCATGGGGACCAGGAGATTGGCACCATCCTGAATTAAAGGATTATCAGGTAGAGGTTCCCCCGGTCGACGGCCATTATTATCAGGCCGAGATTCCGGACAGCCTGGAACTATCCGAGCGGGCTGCTTTGGCCATTAACGCACTGACTCGTCTTCTCAATCCTGAATATGATTACGCTCAATACACACATGTCGATCTGCGGCATGATCCCCCCTGGATGATGATGGAAGCAGGGATTACCAACCTCAATCCAAAATGGATTGAATCTCTGCCTCTCATGCGGATCATGAGCGGAAGCGTCCAAAACACGGATGTTGATCCTCATCTTGTCGAAAGTCTTATCCATAATATTGGTTTTGACGGATTAACCTATCAACCACCCGATCACCCTGGCGCATTCTATGAGGATTTCTCGCGTGAACAGAACCTGCCAGCCTCGAATATATTTGGTGAGGGGCGCCAACTCCTTGCCCTCGCGGTCCTGTCCGAACTCTACCCCGACCCAATTTATCGTTATGCTGCCGTGATTAAAATTCAGCGCTTACTCGATATCGCTGTTGCAAAAGGGGACGGTCTATACTTTCGCCGGACACAGGGCTATACACCGGGCGAAAAGGATACCGATAAAATCGATATTGTGGCCGTGACCGATCATGAAATGAAAGACTCTAGTTTCGGCATGGTGGGAACCGCGGTCGCCCATTCCGTATCTCCCGTGGCGATGGGGGCCGCTCGGTACTATCATGTTACTGGCTATCCGCCGGCCTTGGAACTGGCCCGGGGGATGACAAATTATTTCAGGAAGGAGGCCCGACTAATCGAGGAATCGGGCAGGTGGCATGGGTACCATTTTCATATTATCACCACCGGTATTCTCGGGCAGGCGGAATATGGCCTCGCGACCGGCGACGAGGATACGCTGGAGTGGGTCAAGCGGGCTTATGAATACGGGAGAAGCATTGGAGATCCCACCACCGGTTTTTTCGCCGGAGTCCCGGGATGTGGGGATACGTGCAAATACAATCCAAATGCAGAGGAATGCGGCAAGACTGCGAATGGGATAAATGTGGAACCCTGTATTGTATCCGACATGTCTATCCTTGCCCTCATGTTAAGTCGTGCTGGCATGGGGGATTACTACGAGGACGTGGAACATTACGTAAGGAACTTTTTGACGGAATCACAAGTCACCAACCTTGATTACATTGAGAACTTCCCCACAGAAATATCACAGGGTGAACAGATGAAGGGCCAGTTTAACGCAACTCTCGGGAAATACCGTGACCTTCGAAAGGTCAGCTATAATAACGTGGCGGAACGGGCGGTCGGATCCTTCTGTGGAACGAACCCCAATCAGTGGTATCAAGGTGCACCCGGGCCTTTCCTGGTGGGCTGCTGCCTGGGAAATGGCGCAAGGGCGCTGTATTATGTTTGGGACAGTATTTTGCAACAGGAAGGCAAGGATATCCGGGTCAACCTGCTCCTGAACCGGGCGTCGCCCTGGGCAGATCTTGACAGTTACCTTCCGTATGAAGCAAAAGTCGTCCTGAAGATGAAAAAGGCGGAGAATGCCTACATCAGGATTCCCGGCTGGACCAACCGTGCCAAGGTGACTTGTTCGGTTGATGGCAAGGATAAATATTTTGAATGGCGGGGGAATTACATTTTCATCGAATCCCTCAATGCGGGTTCTGAAGTCACCATTGAGTTCCCGATGGTTGAAAAGACGCTGTACCGAAACTACAAGTCGAACGAGTTCATTCTAAAACTTCGAGGCTTCACCGTTGTAGACCTCAAGCCGCATGAGGATATCACGCCTATTTTCCGCCGAAGTCACTATGAAAAATCGCCGGCTCCCAAGAGAGTCCTTCAACGATTTTCCACGTCGGGAAATATCACCTGGTAGACATATTTTGGGTTGATAAATCCTCAGTCGTCTAATATTCGGCCAACATGGGATAAACAGCCATTGCCTCGACCGATGAATTTCAGCTGGAGGGAGAATGGATGTTGTTTTGCAGGCATGCTTCCAGTCCGGGATATTTGAATTGGTAACCCGATTCCAGAAGCTTCCCGGGAACGGCCTGGCAACTACTGAGCAGAATTTCATCGGCCATCCCTCCCGGCAGGCAACGCAGAAGTGGACCCGGGACACCAAAAAAGGCGGGACGCTTTACTTCCCTCGCCAGTATACGGGTGAATTCACGATTGGACACGGGGTTTGGGGAAACAATATTGACCGGACCCGAAATTTCCGCATGATCCAAAAGATGCATGATGGAACCCACCACATCATCAGGATGGATCCAACTGATCATCTGTTCTCCCCTGCCCAGGCATCCCCCCAGGCCGAGCCGGAAGATGCGCAGCATCTGGGCAAGTGCACCCCCGTCACGCGACAGAACCATCCCGAATCTAAGGGAAAGGCCCCGAACCCTGCCGTCCAGCGACACACATGCCTCCTCCCAGTCCCCGCAGATATTCGCAAGAAACCCTAGGCCCACGGGGCAGGACTCATCACATTGCGGGGCCGGCTGGTTTCCATAGATTCCGATCGCCGAGGCACAGAGGAAAACAGAGGGTGGCCGGGAAAGCATGTTGATTACACGAACCAATTTCCCGGTGGTGAGAATCCGGCTTGAGTATAACCTTCCCTTTCGCTTTGCGGTCCAGAACCCTCCAGCAATACTTTCTCCTGCCAGATGGATGACCGCATCGGGTGATTCCCGTCCAATTTCACGTACCATCACCGCATCTTCATCCCACTTAATAACAGGCTGATCATCCGGCGCCGGCCTTCGACTCAAGCCGACCACTTCAATTCCAAGCCTTACGCAGGCGGACGTGATTTTTCGGCCGATCAGGCCGGTATGACCCGAGACGAGGATTTTCATCCGTGAAGTGCCTCCTGCGTCACCAAATTACGGGTGACGGGCGATGACGGGACGACAGGACAGGCGAAGGCCTAGATACCATCTACATTATCATACCTTGTCGTCCCGGGACTTTCCAATTTTTGGAGACATCAAACCGCATTTTTGATTTAATCATGTCCGGATTTCCGGTTGCCTTGATAATTCATGGTAGAAGACAGTCACAGAATGTTGCCGGCTTGTCCATCCAGCCCGGGATTAACCCGGCACTGAGTCAGGAGAAACCCAAAGAAAGGAAGCCCCCCCTGAAAATTGTCTCGCCCCGTTCAGGAGCATCGGGAAGTGCAATTAACGGCCCTGAATCACTCCGGCTGAAACAGGGGGACTGGAACTCATGATCGTCGTCAATACCGAAATCCTCCCCGGAATGCGTATCATCCAGATGCTGGGAATGGTCCAGGGAAACACGGTGCGTTCAAAACACTTCGGCAAGGACATGATGGCCGGGCTGAAGAATATCGTCGGCGGTGAGTTGAAGGGATATACTGAACTGTTGACCGAGGCCCGACGACAAGCCATGGATAGAATGCTTGATCAGGCACAGAATCTAGGTGCCAATGCAGTGCTCAATGTCCGGTTCAGCACCAGTGCCGTAACAGCCGGAGCAGCCGAGATTTATGCCTACGGGACAGCCGTTCTTGCAGAACCGGAAGCCCCTTTCCACCAACGAGTGACCCCTCAGGAATAAACAAATGGAACTGATTATCCTTGTCATCTTGCTCGGCCTGGGATGGTCCTGTGGTTTCCTGACTGAAAGCCGACATTTTCGGGACATCCGTAAACGGGAACACAATCATGCCGGCATGATTGTGTCAGACCTAAGAACCTGCCCAGCCGGAACCGATCCCGGCATGGGTGCAACCCTTGTGATGGGACAGGTTGTGATTGCAACGGACTACATGAAGTCATTCCTTTCCGGGCTGAGGATGATTATCGGCGGTGAACTCCGTTGTTATGAAACCCTCGTGGACAGGGCCCGTCGTGAAGCCATCCTCAGGGTCCTTGAGCAGGCCGATCATCTGGGTTACAACGCGGTCTGTAATCTGAGGCTGGAAACGAGTGACATCGGGGGCATGACGGGTCGGCGGGGCGTCACCATGGTGGAGGTCTTTGCCTACGGGACAGCCTATTCGGCTCAACGCCAGCTTTCATAAATGGAATGTCATCCGCTCAGGAGGGGGTAACGCTTCAGGAAAGCCGGGTGGCCCACGCGGTGGCAACCCGGCTTATTCATATCATCAACATTTTTCTGCCCGACCGACACATGGCCACGACATTTATCCGGCCGTAGCCGCCTCAACCTCATTCAGGACCTGGATCAGGTTGACCGTCATGCCCTCCAGTTTTTGGGGATCACCGTTTGTCATGGCCTGCTCAAGACTTTCCACCATCTCATTGATCTCGGAAAACCGTGGATGTTCAGGATCGCTTTCAAGGATCCCACGCGCACGACTAATGTTCTGGGATGCATCCTCCTTGATATTCGAACTGATCCTCTTTCGGATAGTGTCGGACACGCGATCGCGTGATTCACGGATCATCCGCTGCTTGTCCTCCTCGGTCAGGCGCGACCCCGTGGAGGCAATCGTGATCAGTTTCTCGACACCGGTTGCCAAGTCTTCCGCACGAGCCTCAAGGATCCGGTCCGGATTCAGACGAAATGTCACTTCAATTCTCGGGACCCCGCGCGGTGCGGGCGTTACGCCCTCAATCCGCAATAGGTCGAGAAACGTATTCTCGGATGCAACTTCGTCCTCACCCTCGTAAATCGGGAAGGATATGGCCTCCTGAAAATCACGGGTTGTGGTGAAGATGTCCTTGGCCTCGGTCGGGTAGGTTGAATTTCGCTCGATCAGGACGGCGTACTGGTCATTCTGCAACCCGATACCCAGGCTGAAGGGCGTCATATGGATAATTACCGGTTTTTCGTCGCCATAACGTGCTGCCAGTGAATTCTCGACTTCCTCACCGAGCGGCGCAATGACCATTGTCTGGACCGCTGCGCCGAGTGAAACCACTTCTTCGGGGGACATATCGCGCACGGGATTCTTATTGAGTGAATCCTTGACAATCCTTTGGACTAGGGGAATCCGTGTTGAACCCCCGACGAGGAGGTTCGTCGTGATTTCCCCCGGGGTCAGCCCCGAGTCCTTGATTGCCTGCTCTATTGGTTCAACTGTTCGCTCAACCAGCGGGCGTATCATATCCTCGAATTGAGTCCGGGTCACCATGCAGTCCAGTGTCAACGGACCCTTGTCGGCCATAGTCACGGCCTCAATCAGGACATGGCTTTCCTTGAGTTCCGACAGCTCAATCTTGGTCTCCTCGGCAGCATCCCTCAGTCGCATCATTGCCACGGGGTCACTTTCAAGATCGACGCCGTGCTGGTTCTTGAACTCGGCCACAAGATGATCCATCAGCAGCTTGTCAAAATCATCACCTCCCAGTTGCGTATCGCCATGGATGGCCATGACACGAAAGACACCGGAAACCACCTCGATGATCGAAACGTCAAACGTACCTCCGCCGAGGTCATACACAAGGATGACCTGGTCATTGCCCTTGTCGATACCGTAAGCCATCGCGGCAGCGGTGGGCTCGTCGATGATCCGGCGAACCTGGAAACCTGCTATTTCGCCGGCATCCTTGGTGGCCTGCCTCTGCGCATCGGTAAAATATGCGGGCACCGTGATGACCGCCTGGTTGACCTCTTCACCAAAGAAATCCTCCGAGTCCTGCTTGAGCTTCTGCAGAATCATCGATGAAATTTCCTGGGGTGTATATTCCCTGCCCTCGATTCCCACGCGGTGGTTCGTGCCCATGTGGCGCTTGATCGAGAATACGGTGCGTCCAACATTCATGACCGCTGCACGTCTGGCCTTCTTTCCGACTAGGACCTCCCCGCCCTTGCTAAAGCCCACGACCGATGGGGTTAAGCGGTCACCCAGGCTGTTGGGAACAACAACAGGTCCATTGCGATCCATAATGGCAACCACTGAATTGGTTGTTCCCAGGTCTATGCCGACAATCTTGCTCATTTTTCTTGACTCCACCCCCGGTTTGAATCAGCCCGACTTAATTTTTACAATCAGGCTTACCCTTGCAAATATCGGTACAACTAGCTCAGAAACCCGAATGGGTCCGTCCCATCCTTGTTTTTCAGGCCGGATTGATCCTCCTGTTTTTGACATGTGTCGTCTTTGCCTGCCTCATTTTCGGACACTGAATCCTCCATCAGGTCCTGCGGGGCCGTCTCCACTGGCGGGGTTGTGTCGTCTCCCGTATCCACCACCGAAATATCCGGCCTGCCTGGATGGTCTGGACCACCCTGCCCGACGGGCTTGGCCGTGGTTTCGGCAGCCGAACCCTCATCACTCAACCCGGTATTTCCGGACCCCGGCAAATCAGGTTCCAATTCCCCCGGGTCCTCCTCATCAGCCTCGTTACAGGCAACAACAACCTTGGCCTCGCGCAAAAGCCTGCCCCTGAGCACCGCTGCCCGCTGAACCTCGTGGATCACCGTGTCATTTTGGTCCTGATCTGTAGGACGGTGCTCTATGACCTCCTGAAAATCAAGGTCAACCGGCTTGCCCAGGGCGCTGACAAACCTGAAATCAAATGAATCAAGGAGACTGGTGATCCTGTAATACAGGGCCTCCACACTCTTCAGCCAGTTTTCGATCTCCTGTGAACCTTCATGCTCCCTTGCCTTGTCCAGGACGTGGTTGAAGTTATCCAGGAATGGCAGCAACTCTTCCGCAAACCGTCCAAACTCATCATCTCCCGCCTTTTTCGATTCCATTATTCTGGCCTTCTGAATCAGTTGATGCTGCTGAACCATAAGGGCGGCCATTCCTGATATCAGGTCGTTTTCGTGATAGCCGCCGAACATGTGACCGGCCAGATTGGGAGGAGCTTCGTCCCCATTGATTTCAGGTTGTTCCGGCTTCACCTCCTCGGTGAAAACATCAAGAGGATCCTCATCGATCAAGAACTCCTCTGTTAGAAAATTAACATTCGAATTAAACATACTGGCAACGGGAACAATCTACTCAGGATCGGTTTCATGCTTTCCACACAACACGAGCGGGCGGGAAATCTTTGAGTCCCGACTTGTCCATGACTTTAGGACCCGGCGGGGTCACAATCCCTTTTCGATCCAAAGATCTCACTCGGTCCACCGAGTCTCCAAGGCAAGTAAGATCCCAACCGAAGATCATACGGGATCATATTGAATCAATCCCCGACTCCTCCTGCACCTCTCATACCCCAAATCTATATCCCCAGACCCTCGCGAATTTACCCTTAGTTCATTGATCCTATTTAAGTAAACACCACTATCATATGCAAGAAAGAAAATGACGTGAACCCCATGAATCAACATTTATCTCCCGGGATTAGGCCTTGAGGGGACAAGTCGGGATTTCTATTTAAAATCGTTGTCCACGCGAAAATCGACCCCGTCAGAAACCTGCAATACTTGGTAACATGCGATCCAGAGGACGGTTCTCCAGTTGCGGATCCTGATGGCTTTGAATATATTCGCGATCAATCGAGTCGTCCATATATATGGACCTAAATCCTTCATCTTCAACTATCAATGATCTAAGATCCGTGCAGGTCATTTCAATCCCCGATACAAGCCCCCCCTTGATTTCCCGCCTGAGCAACTGGCCCTTGGCGTCGTACCAAGCCAATGACTCAATCGGGCCCATTTTCTCGGAAATTCTCAGAGCATCGACATCCTGATCATCAATCCGAACGGTATCCCATGATTCAACCCGAATCTGAACCGGGTAATTGAGGGCACCCACCAGCGGATCTGCTGATTCCGTGATCCAGTTGTCACCAACCTGCAATTCCTCTATGTTGCTAAGAACAGGTAAAATGGATTGTTTCATCAATATGGGCTTGTCCAAGGTAAAGGACCCACAGCGCTCGCCCTGAGCGAAAACAGTCCCCTCCCCGATCGTCACCGGAGCGGGGTTTCCTTTGGCCCGGTCCGGGGAATCCACTTGTTTCTTCAATCCATGAAAATCAGGAAGCGGCCCCTCGGAGTTGACCCGGTAATAGAATACGTGATCCTCGATAAATGCCTGGAAATCGATCTTGTGACCAGAAATTTTGAGTTCTGCCTGGAGGGCATCCAGTTCCAGAGCCGGGTTCATCTTCGCCTCGAACCGGATATTGATCGGCATTTCGGCCCAGATCATCCGCAGGTTTACCCGCGTCTGGTTGTAGAGAATGAAGCCTTCCTCCGGCTCACCGGGCCGACTGCCGCTGGGAACCATCCTCAGATGGGTGCCCCCCAGCCGATGACCGTTCTGCTCAATCCACTTTGAGTGTTCATAATGGCTGAAACTGACCATCAGGACTTCCGGCGAAATCCCGATATCCTTCAATGCCGTCCCCGTTCTTCCCGACTCACGCATCCAGACCGTCCACATCACGCCCAGCCAGAACAAGCTGATGCATAACCCGATCCAGAAACGGCCTCTCCCAAACAGGGCTGAATTCCGGGGTTTCTCTCTGGATGGAATATGCTGTTGTGTGGACACCGGTTGTGCTGCCCGAATGTTCAGGGGTTTGAAACGGGATCACGGTATCATGTCAGGATCAGGTCATGATGAATAGTCAAAAAAATAATTGGATCTCAGCAAACCAATTGATGATGATGGAGGGCATGGTGATCGACGCGCATGAACCACGCACGACGAGGATGTCATCCAGCACGTTCAGGCAACCTGGCAGGAACACGACCCTGTCCACCCTCGCGACCATGATCCTGATGATGCTGTCAATCGTGTCGGTTGAGGCAACAAAGGAACCGAACACGGCGCCGGACCCTGGCCACAGCATCCTGAAACGAGAGCAGGGCGAGGATACCGTGAAACGTCCGGCTGTTCGAAGTTACACGAGCCGCCCCCTGGTCGCCATCGGCACGATCAAGGAAATTGACCTGCAGGCCTCCCGCGTCGTTGTCATCATCGATCGCAAACAGTCAAGCCTTCCCCGGGTCCTGAGGATCAATGCAGAAAAGGCCGGTCAACTGGATTCCATCCTTGAGCGGGAGTTCCCGAAGGAACGATGCTTCCTCATTCATGACCGAACTCTCGGCCTGGATGCCCGGATGGACATGCGTAAAAACCAGGTCCGGGCTGACACCGGAAAGATCCACGAGGACAGGCAGTTCCTTCCGCTCAAAAGTTTCGGGCCGGGAGATCGCGTCTCGGTCCTGTTCAGGATGCCCATGACATCAGGCCTGCCGGCCCGCATCCTGACTATATCCAGGGTGGACTCCGGACGTCAGGATTTCGATGCAGACTTCCGGCCGACGACAAATAGGATAGAATACACCCAGCCGGCGGACAGGACACTGAATCCCAACCCGAATGGGGCGACAAAGACCCTTGAACCGTAGAACCCGGGCAGATGTTGTCACCACGGCCTGACGAACGGCTGTCTTCAGCACTCCCATTTCTTCCCCATTATGCCGGAAAGTCAACAACCCCAACACACCCACCCCAACCCCAAGGATGAGGAGCTGTACTATTCAATGCGCCGGTGGCGTATTACCCTCCTGCTATGCCTTTTCTTTGCATTCATGATGGTAATGGCAGTCCGTATATACAGCCTGACCCTGCTGGATGGGAGGGATTACCGGGACCGGTCTGAAAACAACTTTATCCTAGAAAACCCGCTGGCGTCACCGCGCGGTCGAATCGTGGACAGGCATGGCGGCCTGCTTGCATTGAACCGGATTTCATTCGATATCACAATGAGCCCCTACAAGCTGACACGCAGCCAGATCCTTTCATCTGCCAACCGTGTTTCCCGGTTGATCAATCGTCCCGGAATCATGGAACGTATGGATGACATGAACATGAAGCGGCGCGTCTGGGAAAGCGTGACCCTTGCGGACGACCTCGAACTTGACACGGTGCTTCCGGTTCTCGAACGATCGGCGCAACTGCCCGGGGTATCCGTCAAGCGGACTTATGCGCGTTCCTACCCCATCGGCAGCGCCACGGGACACATCACGGGTTTTGTGGGCGGCATTGACGCCATGAAGCTCGATCATTTTCAGGCCTTGGGATACATGAGAAACGAACGGGTCGGTCGTATTGGGGCCGAGAAAATATTCGAGCCCCTGCTGCATGGTGATCACGGCAGGGAGATCATCATACGCGACCGACTGGGCCAGCCCAGGCAGCGTTACTCCGACAGGCCGGCCGAACCCGGCCATACCGTCCACCTCACGATTGATTTACAGTTGCAGGAACTTGCCTACAGCCTGCTGCAGGGCTGGCATGGAACCATTATCATGCTCAGGCCCAGTTCGGGTGAGGTTCTGGCCATGGCATCGCGCCCGTCGTATGATCCCAACAATCCCGCGGACCTGGCCGAGGGCCGTTCACAACTTAACCATGCGACCAATTCCCATTCAGCTCCCGGGTCAATCTTCAAGATTATCACGGCGGCGGCGGCACTCGAGGCCGGGTTCAAAACGGACGAGGAGATTTCCTGCCGGCGGGAATTCTTCCTCAAGGGTGTCAAAAAACCATACCGCTGCCACACCAGGTGGGGTCATGGAGATATCACCATGCAACGCGCCTTTGAGACATCCTGCAACGTCTTTTTCTACAACCTAGCCGAGAGACTCAAGGCACAACCCCTTTATGACATGGCCAGACGCTTTGGATTTGGGCAGATAACCGGTCATAAAATCTACTCGGGTGATGCTGAATCAAGGGGAATCCTGCTGGACCCATCCGGGCACACCATCTATCCGGGCGAGGTCTTGTTGATGGGTATTGGCCAGGGAAGGGCAATCGAGGTGACCCCGATACAGGTTGCGCGGGCCTATGCCGCGCTCTGTAACGGCGGAACCCTCATCCGGCCCCAAATCCTTGGGGAGGTTCGCGGGGCCAGGGGTGAACTGGTCAGGCGGCCCGGCATCGAAAAGGCGGGCAATACGGCATTGTCCGATGAAGTGCGGAATGAAATCATCGGGGGACTGCAAGCCGTCGTCGACGGTGAACTCGGGACGGGCAGGCATGTGAATTTCAGGGAGGCGTGGAAAGTTGCGGGGAAGACAAGTACCGCGCAGCTCAGCCGCAAAAAAGGTGATGCCAACGCATGGTTTGCGGGTTTTGCGCCTTGGGATAATCCACAGGTCGTTATCGTGGTGCTGGTTGTCAGGGCAGGAAACGGCGGCAGGATGGCGGCGCCCCTGGCCCGTCAGATGCTTGCGGCATATTTCGGCGAACCGGAGGAAACAGTCCGCCCCCCATCGTTGGAAAACCTGGTTCAACCTGACGAGGGCTAGGGGATGGAAATGGGGAACGGGGAGGGGTATTCCGGGCGCAGACCGGGCATCCACATTCCCAACGGCGATCAATGAGCGTCAGTGCAGAAAAAGCCGCAGGCCGGTATACACCATCACCATCTGGTGTTCATTGACAGCATCAAGCACAAGGCCATCCCGCGTCGACCCGCCCGGCTGGACAATATAACGGACGTTCGACCGATGCGCGCGATCGACATTGTCGCGGAAGGGTAAAAACGCATCGGAACTGATGACAATCCCATCGTGTTTCCCTGTCCATTCCTGGATCGAGTCCGGGGTAACAGGCTTGATCTCGCCATCCATGGCAGCCATCAATCCGTCCCGTTCATTTTTTGAAAGTTCATTCCACAGCAGGTATTGGTCGACAAGGTTCGTACGGTTGGTTCGGCTCAAACCCTCCCTGAATGGCAGTTGGACAACCCGGGGGTGAAACTGCAGAAACCACTTCTCCGCCTTGTTGCAGGCCAGACGGGTACAGTGAATCCGCGACTGCTGGCCCGCGCCAATGCCAATCGCCTGCCCATCGTACGCCATGCAAACCGAGTTGGATTGCGTATATTTCAGCGTGATCGTAGCCACCTTCATGGTCTCGAGAACATCCGTCGGAATCGCCTTGTGATTGCTGACGATGTCCCGAAAATGATCGGACGTGACCGGAGTGTTATTTCTCTCCTGAATCAGCCTGAAACCGAAGAGATCCCGTCCCTCCAGCAATGGAGGCTCGTAATCAGGGTCGATCTCGACAACTAGATATGACCCCTTCTTTTTCGACCGGAGAATTTCAAGTGCCCCGGGTTCATAACCCGGCGCGATGATTGCATCGGAAACTTCGCGCCGGAGGACATTTGCCAGTGAAAGGTCCACGGGGTCACTGACGGCCGCAACATCACCGAACGATGCAAGCCGGTCGCCGGCCCTTGCCCGGATATAGGCCGTTGCAACCCCTGAATAGTCCGCTTTAGGAAGCATCTGTGACTGGAGGTATTCTTCGTCGATCGGGCAGGCGATCGCGGCACCGGCAGGACTAACGTGCTTGAAGGAAGCTGCCGCGGGCTTCCCGGTCGAGCGTTTCAGTTCGCGGGCCAGTTGCCACCCGCCCAACAGGTCCAACAGGTTGATATACCCCGGCGCCCCGTTGAGAACTTTCAACGGCGATGGCCCGGTCCCGATCTGCAGGAGGGCACTTCCCTGCTGCGGGTTACACCCGTATTTCAGTTCAATTTCCATCACCTATAAACCGTAACCGTAAATGTTCCTGTAATCGATTACGAAAACACTCTTCCGCACCTAAAAGGCCCCTTTTCCGAAGATCACGGCCGGGATCGTCCGCAGCAGGATGGCGAGATCCAGCCATAAGGACCAGTTGCGGATGTAATAGAAGTCATATTCGAGGTTGTAATGCAGGGGCAGATGTTTTCGGCCGGCAATCTGCCACAGTCCGGTGATCCCCTGGGGAACATCCAGCCTACGCCGCTGCCAAGGTTCATACTGTTCAACGATAAACGGCATCTCCGGGCGTGGGCCGACAATACTCATGTCGCCGCGCAATACATTCCAGAACTGCGGAAGTTCATCGAGGCTGGTCTTGCGCAGGAACCTTCCAAACCGGGTGATCCGCATGTCGCCCTGATCAACCGGGGCCTGCGAATAGGGATTGGCTTCGCTGGACATCGTCCTGAACTTGAAAAGCCTGAATACTTTTCCATCTTTGCCCACGCGCTCGTGGGCAAAGATCGCAGGGCCGGGGGAATCGATCCTGATCAGGATCGATATCAGGGCGAACAGAGGAGCCGACATCAGGGTGAATAACAGTGTCGCCGCAAGATCGAGCATGCGCTTGGTCAGCAAGGCAACTGGAGTCAGTCGACCTTCACGCAGCAGGATAACCGGGAAGTCCCCGATCTCATCGATCTTGACACGGTCGGTTATCACCTGCAGAAGGTCGTCCTTGACTATCTTGAAACGCACTCCCGCATTCTCGCACTTGACGATCATGTCAAACGTCTTGTTCTGAGACAATCCCGGAATGGCAAGGAAGACCTCCTCGATACGATATCGTAAAAGCAGGTTGACCAGGTCCTTCCCATCACCGATCACCGGGACATCATCCCCCTTGTCGCCCAGTAGATCGGCCTGTTTGTCAATAACCCCCACGAGAATATAGCCAATCTCGGGCTGCGTCAGGATCCTGCGCGCAACCTGCTTTCCTGTTTCCCCGGCTCCGATAATGGCCGTTCGGGTCAGCCCTAGCCCCTTCTGGCGCAGGTGTTCCTTGATCATCTTCAGCGTGGTGCGACTGACATACAGATAGACCAACTGCCCGGCAATCGAGATCCCGATTACTGCCCTTCCCGGATCCCATCGGTCCTTCGTGATGTGTGCCATGGCAAACGTGGCGAGCAAAAGAACCAGCCCGGACTTGAAAATATTCTCAGCCTCATTCAGCGAACTGATACGGTCCCGATGTGAATACTGCCTGAACAACGCCAGCACAAACAACCAAGTCGGCAGCAGAAAGCCGAGTGCGCCCCGATAGGTCCCTATCGCGTCAATCGGCCTGGGAAAATATGCGTCAAGACCATGGCGAATATGCCATGACCCGATCCAGATCAGACTGAAAGCAACCAGGTCAAAGGCCACGAGACACAGGGTCAGGAAATGACTTTTCCAGAATGATTGCATTGCAACCTCGATCCTAATTGTTGGTCGATCTCTCCGACAACTGGCCCGGAGGGGTGCGGACTGGATATAAATGCCTGATTTCAAAGGAATCGGCAATCTTCAAAATCGTCTGGCTCACATATTGCAGTAAACCCCTTTAAATTGACATCGGAACACACCCGAAATCCGGGACAACGGGAGTATGACCATGAAGAATGACCTGATTTCAGCAAAGGCACGCAATGACCATGCATTTCAGGTTGAGATGACGGTTTCTGTTGTCGCCATTATACTTATGATGGTGGGTCGTGGCTCAGCAACAGCACCTGAAACGTCATGGGTCAATACCTCAGGCTCAACGGACCCCATTCGAGTCAACATACGGGAGGTGGGCTTGGAGCCAGCGATTGGTGTGAAACAAATTGCATCAGCACCGTGCAATGAGTTGCAAAATCGACCCTTTATACACCAGCAGGATGATGTGTGATCCCCTGATTTTGACCAAGCACTACAATCACCCCCTACTTGCAATCTTAACCGGTTGAATCCGACCGAACTTCATTATCTACCAGTTCCAAATGATAGATGTTACCCTCATCCCGACACGGGCCATATCAGTAATGATTTCATTGCGTGACTTCGTGATATTTTAAACAACGATGTCGAGCGCTAATCATTCAGGGGCGGTGCCTTGCTATCACGATCCCAGATGATCTCATCACCGAGCATGTGATTTCTTTTAAGGATATCGGATGCAAAGCGGGACAGCACAAAGAAGACATCGGACAGGCGGTTGACCATGCTCTTGACATCAACGCTCACCTCCTCCGAGTCATCCAGTACGAATATGTTGCACTCGGCGCGGCGACAGACAACACGGCAAAGATGCAGCGTGGTCACGAGTGGATGACCTCCCGGCAGCACGAAGTCCTTGAGCGGGGGGAGATCCTTGTTCAGCAGGTCGATCATGTTTTCAAGGTAATTGACATGTTCACCGGTGATAAGGGGCATGTTATCCCAGCGCTGATGGACGGGCGTAGCCAAGTCACCACTCAGGGTGAATAAAAGATTCTGTATATAGGCGAGGTGCCTCTCGATGAGGACAAGGCCTGGTTCACCGGATCGAAGATCGCGTACAGACGTGACAAGGAACTGGTCGCGCGCAGCGCCCAGATGAACCTGAAGCTCATCCACCGACCCGTAGGCGACTACGCGGGCCGAGGTTTTGGCCACTCGAACTCCGCTTGCCAAACTGGTTTTCCCATCATCGCCACCCCGGGTGTATATTTGCGTGATCCGGTGTTTTTCGGTTTTTGATTGGGAGTTGGACATGATCGGGGGCTTGTCGATTCAGAATCAGGATAAACGGCATAGATTCCGCCATGATACCGGAAGTGTGCCTTGAAAGAAAAGGCCGTTCGAGCCCGTTCCCTGAAAGCCAAGGGGGGCAAGTGGGACATCAGGGGCCGGATGGCCTGGCCTTAAGCAGCCTACTACGCCCGGATATTACATATGACGGAAGCACCACATTGATCACGGAAATCTCAAGATATCAGTGATAAGCATGAAGCAGGCTTGACAAATTGCACCTGATTCTGAATGATATGGGGGCTCTATGCAATGCTCCGGCGTAGCGCAATTGGTAGCGCAGCGGACTGTTAATCCGTTGGTTGTTGGTTCGAGTCCAACCGCCGGAGCCAGTTTTCTCTTACCACAAACTGAATGTTTCCAATAAGGTTTGTGGCTCTGCGTTATCAACCGACCAAAACTTCGATTTCCTCTATTCCAGCCCCATTCGATGCTGGTTCCAGCCCCGTTCTCGGAAACATTCCGGAAACATTGTCCCCGGCTGCTTCGGCGGTCGGGGATCTCTTTATTCCGGGCCATCTCACAGGGCAGACCCCCTGAAATCACCCGGCATCAGCGCTTACGGATAGGGGACGCCGTTGACCAAGCAATAAGATATCGTGGGGCCGCCGGTTCCTGAGAAACTGTCTGTTCCAGCGGAGCAGAAATAGTACTTGCCCCCAAGGCCATCACCGTTGTAGCCAAAAGATTCGACCCCCGCCGTGCAGCTGGTGAACGTGCCGGTTGCAGCGCCGTAGCCGAAGGACCCATCCCCGCCGCCGAAGGACTCATCCCCCCCGGCGCAGTTGGTGAACGTGCCGCTTGCCGTACCGTAGCGGCCGAAGGAACCGTCCCCCCCGTTGCAATTGGTGAACGTGCCGCTCGCCGTGCCGTTGTAGCCGAAGGAATCTTCACCCCCGGTGCAGTCCTTAAATATACCGCTCGCTGTTCCGTCCCAGCCGAAGGAACTATCCCCCGGAACTGCGCGAGCAGCGGTTTGCCGGGGACACGGCCCCGCGCCCCGCCGACAATGACGCGATCCACGACGGGTTGCTTGCCCAGGAGGTCCGCGACGTGCTGGCCCGGTTGGGGCTGGATTGGAGCGGCTGGTCGGCCAATGCGTCCGACGGCAAGCAGGTCATCCAGTATGGGG
>CAYYNQ010000086.1:0-13800 GCA_964473105.1 uncultured Candidatus Sumerlaeota bacterium
GTCACTGATGGCGCGAATTGCCTGAGCCAAGACTCCGTTGACAACCTGAAAGGCCTCGGTAATGGGGGTCTTGGGTCCCACTGTGTCCATAAGTTTGTCATTCATGATGACAATCATGGTGTCAACATGCTCCTTGAGTCGATTGATACACTCAAAAGACCTCTTCATGCGCTTGGGTCCCTCAAAGCTGAACGGCTTGGTTACGATCGCAACACAGAGGATTCCCATTGACCTGGCAATTTCAGCAATTACCGGTGCCGCACCTGTCCCAGTTCCACCACCCATGCCGGCCGTTACGAATATCATGTCAGTTCCCTCGATGGCTGTACGAATCTCATCCTCAGCCGAGCGGGCCGCCTCTTCCCCCAGTTCGGGGATTGCCCCGGCACCGAGGCCGTGTGTAATATCTTTCCCGATCTGTATGTGATTGGTCACCGAACATCGGTGAAGTGCCTGGAAATCCGTGTTGACAGCGTAAAAATCAACACCCTTGAAGCCTTTGGAGACCATGTCGTCAACCGCATTGCAGCCACCTCCCCCTATTCCTATTACCTTGATGTTGGTAACGGAGTTGGATTTGGGATCACCTTCCATGGCCCACTGGATTCGGTTCGCCGAACTCTTGGTCGCTGAATTCTCCCGTTTGTTTTTTGAGTTGTTCACGGTAACATACCTTACCTTTCACGAGCAGCAGGGCTCAGATTTGTCACGATGGTTTTGTTTTTCATCCATAAACATCCAAGAGACTTTTGAATTTCCGAACAATCCAAGGTTCCCTCTGGTAACCGGGCCCCTCTTCTGATGACCATCTCAGCAGCCCAACCCCGGTGGCATAAATTGGGGTCGAAACCGGGCCGTTCATGCCCAGTAGACCCCGGGGTCTTCCTATTCGGCAAGGGTATCCCATGACTCTTTCCGCGACAACGTCGATTCCGTCAAGCAAGGCCGTTCCGCCCGTGAGCACGACCCCGGCATAGATCTTGTCGGCAATTCCCGAATGCTGGATCTTTTTCTGGGCATTCAAGAATATTTCCTCGACTCTAGCCTCGATTATCTCGGACAGTTCACGCCTGCTCTGGACCTTCCTTGTGGAGTCTATTGTCGAAGGAGGTAGCTGGATTCGTTCGTCGGCATCGACATCCGTCGGAACGGCATGGCCGAATTTCTTCTTCATGTTTTCCGAGTCATGTCCCGAGATTTTCAGGATCTTGGAAATGTCCTGTGTAATGATGTCGCCTCCCATGGCGATTTCGCTGACATGCTGAAGCGTTTCGTTCTGGAAAATCGCGATATCGGTCGTCCCCCCGCCGATATCAAGCAGGACGACGCCCATCTGGCGTTCCTTGTCCGACAGGACGGCCAGGGAACTAGCAACGGATTGAAGGACAACGGAACTGGTCCTCATGCCCGCATTGCGCATGCATCGAAAAATGTTATTCGCAGCCTCGATGGAACTTGTGACAAGGTGCATCTTGACACCCAGTTGATGGCCGAACAAGCCCGCCGGGTTCGTGATGCCTCCCCGGTCGTTAACAACATATTCCTTGATGAATGTATGGAGAATCTCCACATCATTTGGAAGGAATCCCTCCATGGCCCTCTTCCTGACACGGCGACAATCACGCTCCTCAATGCCGGTCGTTGGGTTTCGGACCTCTGAAAAACCATCGACATCTATTCCCGAAATGTGATCCCCAGCAATGCCAACGAGGATTTCCTTGGGGTTCACACGGGCCAGCCCAAAGGCTTGTTCGTAGGATTGTTTGACGGCCTCCACGGTATCGCGGATATTATTGACCATTCCGCGGCGTACTCCTCTGGAGGGCGCGGAACCCAGACCTAGAACCGTGATTTTTCCCTCAGAATCGGAGGAACCGATGATAGTGCAGACCTTGGTCGTTCCGATATCAATTCCGCCAAGGAGTCGCAATCTGCCATGTTTCGACGGTTTTTTCTGGCGCCTGGATGGACCCTTGCGGAACCGGACGGCAGGTCCCAAAGATGTCTGCCCCGACTCATTTTTATCACGTGCTATCTTCAGTGTGATCATATTCCGTCACCCGTCAACATGGTACACGATCTGGTTTTGCATCCGGAGATCGATATAGTTCGACTCTTCAATCTCGGGTTTTTGCTTCAATACGCTGCTCAACTTGGCCAAGAGTTCAAGCGGGGGTTGGCTGCCGAAACGCACCTCCGTTTTGCTTCGAAGAATACTTGTTATCTCGTTGCGGCTGTTGATGTTCCACTCGACAATTCTTCCATGTAGATCAGGATCCTCGTTGCGGATAAACTCGGCAGCACGCAGGATATCGGAGAGACGTTCCATCGTCAGGCGATCCCCCATTCTCAGTTTGCTGGCGCCGATGCCCGTCAGCATGGGAAGGCCCAGAATTTTAGTGGTTCCATAATCCGCACGGCCAAGTATCACGCCCTCCCTGTCAATCAAGAACGGCTTGTTGAGATTGGCGATCATGATGGGTTTTCGTTCTCTGGCATGGATGATGAGCGATTGAGGGTATTTCTTGCTGACAATTGTCTCAAGGGCACGAGGCAGTTGATTCAGCGTGATCTCGACGAGGGTCGGATCCATCCGGCATAGGTTCGTGCCGTTTTCATCCAGATATGCGCCAAGGCTTTCGCGGATGTCCCTTTTTAGTTTCTCAGAGGCTCCATCGATCCTCATTTCGTTGATTTGGAAAAATTCGGACCGGTAGGTAAAATGGAATGCATAGCGGGCTCCAGCATACCCCGTGATAAGCAGTCCGCAGGCGGCCAGAGTGCAAAAGGCATACCGAAGGAAGGTGGCAACTTGCCGGGAGAAAGTCGAAAGGGCGGATGGATGGGTGGCACCCCGCCCATCTCGTTTGGGCCTCGCCAACAGTCTACCTCAACAGGAACAGGATCAGCAGGATCAGGAGGTTTGATATGGCCCCCGATCGAGCAGCCTCGATCGGGCATCAGTATTTTAGAATCCACTGCTGACGGGGACAGCGACCCGCCATGCTTCGATCAATCTATACGATCATTTTTTGAGAATCAAGCGGAGAATGCCACGAAAGATTGGAAATTCCTGAGATGCTGGACCCTAGATGTGCTTCCGCCACCCGAAATCGGGATTCAGCACGTCCAGTCAGGATGGTCCGGGAGGCTGCCGGTCCGCGGGAAGGGAGCTGGAGAGTTCGCCCTTTCTGCCGATCACCCGGATTTCCCTTTCCAGCAGGATTCCGGTATCCTTGTGTATTATTTCTTGGATCCTGTCCATTAGTCCAATGATCTGGCAGCTGGTTGCCGAGCCCTCATTGATAATGAAGTTTGCATGTTCCTTGGAAACCATGGCGCCTCCCTCCCTCAACCCCTTTAATCCGGCTTTGTCGATTAGACGGCCGGCATATTCATTGTTAGGGTTCTTGAACATACAGCCCAAACTTCGTTCACCGATGGGCTGTTCCCTCCTCTTGATTAATGCCTGGGCGATTCTTTCCTGAACCACGGCCGGATCCTCCGGTTCAAGTTCAAGGACCGTTGCCACGATGACGTCTGATTTAAGCGAAGACCACCTGTATCCGAACCCGAATTCACCCTTGCTTCGGGTTTTCATCTGACCACCGGGTGGAACAACCTCGACTTCTCTGGCAAGGCTGCAAATGTCCCCCGCAGGCGTGCCAGCGTTGCCAGCGAGCGCTCCGCCCACGGTCCCGGGGATGCCGGCCGCCCATTCCATTCCGGACAGGCCCTCGCGCTTGCAGAAATTCATGAGGGCTGATAGCTGTGTTCCTGCTTCAGCACGGACATTGTTATTGCGACCGGTCAATTCAATTGAGCGCAGCCCCATTCCAGGGATGATGACAACCCCGTCATACCCTTCATCGAGAAACAGGGTATTGGCGCCTCCTCCGAGCATCATCCATTGGGCATTTTCCCTATTCAGTATATCCAGCATCTGGACCAAGGCTCGAGATCCGTCGATCGAGGCCACCAATTTTGCTCGTCCCCCCACTCCCATCGAGGTATGGGAGGCCATTGGCCCATCAGGCGTGATCTGGGTGCCGGGTATGGCTGAAATCATCTCTGCCAAGTCAGAATTGGCTGGATTCATGATTGCGTTATGCCTCTGTAATTAACGCTAGATGAGTCATTATCAAAATCTACCAGAGGTAACGGTGAATCACCAGCATGGTCTGGCTGGAGGGGCTTTTCACGCGAGGATTTCATGAGTGAACACTTAAATCCTGAAAATAACAGAATGTTCAACCCGGACAGACTGCTGACGGGGCGGTCGAGGCTTCCGTCCTGACCTGAATCAACGCAGAGGATTGAGATGTAAAGCCCGGGAGGACTCATTATTGGAAACACCCGCCATCAGTATGAATACCCCCGCGTTGTAGTCGTAATTCCGGACATTCGTGAATCAGCGTAAAGATTCATCGGGGTCTTTCCGGGAAGGTGAATGTGGGCCTAATTCATCGTCCCCCCCGAATTTTTCGAGTTTCAGGCGTCGTAGGCGACGTTGTCGCCAGTAGGCCAGGCCCAAAAGAAGACCGCCGGCTGCCATGACTGTCGATCCGCCGGATAGGGCTGCAAGGAGATCCCACAGCCTTGAGTGTTGATTCTGCCATTGTCTCTCAAGTGCATGTCGGAACCTTCGATCCCAAAGGCGATCAGATAAAAATTTGCCGCGCAAAGGGTCCGACAGGTCGGCTAGGATCCTTGCTGCCCGTTGCCTGGAATGCGGTTCGTCAGGATAGGATCGTTGCAGGTAAAATTGAGTGATGGATAGACTTTGGGCGTAGGCGAGTGGTTTTGGGGAACCAACGTCAAGCATCCCGTGTTCCAGACTCGCCAGAGGGATAAGAGTACCCAATGCGCCCGCGAGACTGATCCTCCACTCGTTTTGTGCCATGATTTCGCCTGCAGTGATCATGGCCAGGCCTTCATTTAACCAATCGGGTATGGATGATCTGATGGATTGTCCGACAATCAAATGGGCCATTTCATGGGTCAATAGATTCAGTTGTCCGGACAGAGTGAGGTCGGACCATGCACGGTTCAATATGACTATTTTCTGTTCCCGTGTAACAGCAACAGCGGCAACACCATCCACAGGATGGCCGATGTGATTCCGGAATGCCCTCCTGTCGTGATAGATCATGATATGTACGGGACCCCTTAATGACTTTTTCAAGCCGTCCTCCGCTTTGTGTCGTGCCCGCATGGCGGTTGCCTTCAGGTTGCTACCTGGCATTTTCCTACTGTCACCAGCGTAAACCAAAATATCCCGTTCGGGACCCAAGGGCTTTGTCCTGTTTTTCATTCGTCCGGATAGAGGAACTGAAGGGTGATTTGTCGAGTCATGACCAGTTTTGATGTGATACCATAACCCTTGGAATTACTTGCTTTCATCAAGCAGCCGAATTGATGGCAGCACCCTAAAAATAACCGATTATGTTTGAGAATCCAATACAACCTGTTTCCCTGATCCTGATGCTCCAGTTATCATTGTCGATGACGGGCCTCGCTCTCGGGGCCTGGTGGCTCAAACCCTTGGGCAAGTTGCACCGCTACCCGGCGATTCTTGCCGTGGTCCTGCAGTTTTTGGCGTGTTGGTTCATCGTCGACCTTGATGTGGAGTTTCCGTGGAGGATGGAATCCATCATATGGGGCGGTTTCCTGCTGTTTCTGCTCGGGTGGGTTATTTTTAACTTTTCGCCACAGATGGCACCAGGGTTCGTGCGGGCCACACGCTTCGCGCTGTTGATAAGGCTTTACGGGGTATTGCTGCCACATTTATTCCTGCTCTTTCTGATGGTCCTGCTTCTGGCGGTTCGCTTCTCGCGGCACTATAACATCCTGCCCGAACCGATTATTCGTGGCTGGGGAGAGGGGGGGCGAAACTCCGTCATGGCGTTGTCGGCAATCTTGGAATTTAGCATGCTTTCCGCCGCTTGTGTCTGGGGGACGATGTTCTTTGCAGCTGTTATGGGCGTCAAGGCTTACCGCAGAAAATCGTCCGGAAACGACCTGAATTCATACATGATGCTAACGGTACGACTGATTACCATCTGCGTGATCATTCGGATGATTTCAATTTTGGTTTCACTCTCCGTTGGCGCATTGCTCGACCCTCTCGGTATGGCCCATTTCGTTCAATTTCTTGGCGCCGCCGCCTGGGAACTCCTGTTTATCCGTATCCTTCTCGGTCTGGTGGTCCCATATCTGGGGGGGCGCCTTGCATCAGCCGCGATTCGAAATGGTGACTGTCTGCAGGCTGCGGCAACGTTGATTTTCATGGTCCTTCCCCTCTCGATTGCTGAGATCCTGGGCGCGGGAATGACCGTTGGGTTGTGGGGGATTGCCTGTTGATCACTCAATCCGACTGGCGCACTTCTGTCGATGATTTGGTCCGGATTTATGGCTTCCGGAAACAGGAGCGGCATGCTTGTGGCATATTTCAGGCGATTTTCAAGTTGCTTACCCCTCGAGATTTCAAGACAATGGCATGAATTTATTCAGACCTTCTGCTGAATAAGGAGATCCCAGTCAAGATGGACCTAGTCAGGGTTGGAGTCGTCGGTGTTGGCCATCTCGGGCAACATCACGCGAGGAATTATAGTGAACTTGAGGGATGTCAACTGGTAGGCCTTGCCGATATTGATCGCAAGGCGGCCGCTGTCATGGCCCGAAAGTTCAGCACCCAGGCAATATTTGACTACCGGAACCTGATTGATCAGGTTGATGCGGTTTCAATTGTTGTCCCAACCAGTGAGCATTATCGGGTAGCTCGCGATTTTCTCGAGGCCGGAGTCCATGTGCTCGTCGAAAAACCGATCACATCAACGGTCGAAGAAGCAAGAGAGTTGATCAAGCTGGCCCGGAACAAGGAACGTATTCTCCAGGTTGGCCATATTGAGCGGTTCAACACGGCTGTCATAAAGCTGCGTGAAATCTTGACAAAGCCAGGTTTCATTGAGTGTCATCGCCTTGGGCCGTATGATCCACGAGTCCGCGATGTTGGCGTCGTTCTCGACCTGATGATCCATGACATTGATATCATCCTGCAAATTGTCCGGTCACCGATAGTGTCAATTGATGCTGTAGGGGTTCCGATCCTGTCCGAACGGGAGGATATTGCCAATGCCCGTATCAAATTCCAAGACGGCTGCACCGCCAATTTGACTGTGAGCCGGGTTACTCCGACCCGTATGCGGAAAATCAGGATATTTCAGCCTAACACATATGTGTCCATCAATTACCAGAAGCAGTCCATGGAAGTTTACAGCAGAGAGGATATCAAGGACGCCCGTGAAGGTGAGCCACGGGCCCAGATCGTCCGTCGTCGGTTGCGACTGAAAAAAGAGGAGCCCCTGAAGCGTGAACTACAGCATTTTGTCCAGTGTGTCCGGGACGGTCATGAACCAGAGGTGACGGGTGAACACGGTCACAATGCACTGGGGGTGGCCATCCAGATTGTGGAGCAGTTACAGGGTAACCTTGAGAATATGAGCGAACTCATCAACCTGCAAGACCATGCCACCTGAACGGGAAATATTTATCATCGCTGGTGAGTTATCCGGTGATATGATTGGCTCAATGCTGATCAAGCAACTCAGGAAGCTCGATCCTTCCCTTCGTGTGTCCGGTCTTGGCGGTGAGAAGATGGAAGAGGCAGGGGCTGACATACTGGTCAACCTGCCCAGGGATCTCGCGATCATAGGTTTCGCCGAGGTCATCAGTAAATACCCCAAAATACGCAGGGTTTTCAAGGACACCGTCAATTATCTGAGGGATCATCGGCCCGAATGCATCATTCTCATAGATTACCCTGGCTTCAATTTGCGGATTGCCGAGCAGGCTCACCAGATTGGAATCAAGGTGATTTACTACGTCTGCCCCCAGGTATGGGCCTGGCATAAGAGCCGGATCATGAAAATGCGGAGGTTCATAGACAAAGCATTAGTCATCCTTCCCTTCGAGGAGACCTTTTATAGGGAACAGAATCTCGATGCCGAATACGTGGGTACGCCTTGGTTGGACATGATGGTCCTGACAATGAGGAAAGAAGAGGTTTTCGAGCACTTCGGTTTCAATCCCGAAAAAAAACTGATCGGGCTTCTGCCAGGAAGTCGGCGACGTGAAGTGGAGACAATGCTTCCCATCATGATCGAGGCGGCAGAAAAGATTCACGCACAGAGGCCCGATACCCAATTTGTAATTCCGAGGGCAACAACGGTCAAGCAGGAGATTGTGGATCACCTGTTGACCATGTCAAGACTGCCAATACGTGTTGTCGATGCCTACCGCTATAATGTACGGAATGCCATGGATTTTGCCATCGTGGTCTCAGGAACAGCCACATTGGAAACCGGTCTTCTCGGTGTGCCCATGGCTATTATATACAAGGTGGCATATCTGAGTTGGTTGATTGGAAAAAGTATTGTGAACATCCCCTACATTGGGCTGATAAATATCGTTGCCGGTGATATGGTATGCCCGGAACTGATTCAGGACCAGTGTACGCCGCAGAATATCGCCGACCGGGTTCTGAAGATCCTGAATGATGAAAGGGAATCGAAGAAAATTAATTACCAATTGTCTAAGGTCAAAGAAAAAATGGGAGGTCCCGGCGCGAGTGCACGTGCCGCAAACATCGTCCTTGAACTTGTCAGCCAGTCCTCCGAGAATCGGGCCCATCCCGGGCCCATCCCGGTCCCGACCCGGATGGCGCTTCCCCGCAATCCGCAATCCCCGGGTGATTGAGTTTGTGATGCCTCCCGAATCCGCCAAAAACAGCCGATATCCGGCCCAATGCGGTTGGAAAAAGCGCTTCAAAATTCTCTTGAAGAGATTCGTCTGTGGTCCGGGAAGCATGTTGATTGCCATTGTGATCAGGCTGCATGTCTGGACGCAGCGCAGCCGGTTGAGTGGTAGAGTGCATGTCGATGAGGCCATGAAGTCAGGCCGACCCATCATTATTGTCTACTGGCATCAAGACGTGCCAGGCTCTCTCATCTGGAAGGAGAAGATATTTCCAAAGCATCCACTGGCAGCCATGGTCAGCCGTTCCCGTGATGGTGACCTGATCGCTGGTGTTTTGAGGCGGTTTGGTCTTGTGTTAGTCCGTGCATCATCTTCCCGGGGTGGTGCAAGAGGACTAATCGAGTTGATTCGCTGGGTCAAGTCGCAAGGGAGCGGATCCCCATTCGTTGCATACCCCCTTGACGGGCCTCATGGTCCACCCCGCAGGGCGAAGCCGGGCGCAGCTATGCTTGCGCGAAAGGTCAATGCATGGATCATTCCGTTGACCGTTCGATATAGCAGGTTCAGGGAATTAAGATCCTGGGACCGAACCCGTATTGCGGGATTCTTTTCAAGGACGGATCTGTATTTCGGTGAGTCGTTCGATGCGTCGAATCTGATGGATAGTGATGACAGAAATGCCGAGATGATGGAATCTGTTTTGGAAAAGCTGCACCGGGAGGCTGATGAGAAGGTTATGAAGCCGAGATAGCTGAATACTAGTGGGCTGTGCGTCGGTATTCCTGCCTTTAGCCGTGGGCTCACGTAACCTCGGAAATCCATGCGCTCACGAGAAATATCGCGTATTACCCGGCGTAATATCCCCTCTTTGACAGCCACGTATCAATTCATGATGATGAAACTCAGCAAGAAATCGACCAGGACAATCCAAAGGAATGCAAGCACGAGGCCCCGGGTGATTGCGCGTGAAACTTCAGCAGGCGAATTCTTGTGGGAAACTCCCTCGGAATAAGCCACCAGAATGAGCCCACCTCCAATCAGGACACTTTTTATCAGGACCAACATGTAGTCCAGCCAGTTGATCCAGGTTGGGAATTGCAGAATAAAGAACTCCGGCGTGATGTTGGCCCGGGAGAAGGGACTTCCAATCAGCAGCGCCGCCCCGGCCGCTCCAAGATAGATGCCAGCCAATGTCAGTGCGGGAGCGGAAATGACCAGCGCCCAGAAAAGAGGGGGAAATAAATTCACATCCGGATCAAGATTCTGCGTGAGCAGGCTTTTGTTTTGCCCGGAAAACTGCATCCAGCCGATCCTTGCACAGATGGCTGATCCACAGCGTCCTGCCAGTAAAAACCCGGTTAAAACAGGTGACAGGCGCAGCAGTGCATCCGCCAACGCAGCGGGTATCTCGTTTGAGAATCCCAGTCTGACAACCGCGCCTTCTGTGCTGATCTCCATAACCATACCGATCATTAGGAAGATAACTGCACATAGGGGGACACTGCCCAGTCCCCAGTTCAAGAGATTGCGTAACAGGAGTTTCGGGCTCGGTCTGTACCTCAGATGACCCATCAGCAACCCGAATCGGCCTATATTATCCAGGAAAAATCCGGCTTTCCCGACAATATTATTTGACAAGGAAGTCGCCGGATCAGTTGGCTCGGCCGAAGGGTTCCCGTTATATCCCTCGCGGTGGTTTATGCGTTTTATGTGTGCAGTAATTTGCTTGTGCATCCACAACAGGAGTTCCCCGTGTTTCTCCTTTGCGTCGTGCTGGAATTCCGCGCCACCATTCCAGCGCGGCATCCGGCCATCGACGGGCGAGAAATAATAAACCGGGTTGCCGAGGATGCTGGCACATGCCGGATCGTGCGAGATTATGACCGCGCTCATGTTTCTCTTGGCGATCAGCGATCCAAGCAACTCATAGATTTTGGATGATGATGATGGGTCGAGACCTGTAGTCGGCTCATCTGCAATCAGGATTTCCGGTTGCCGGATGAGGGCCCTTGCAAGGGCGATCCTGCGCCGCATTCCCCCTGATAACATAGAAGGAAGTGAGCGCCGGATATTAGCAGGGTCGAGCAGAACCTCTTCCAACACAGTGTTGATCTTGATCTCGGTGTCTGTGTTGAAGGGGCCTTTGAAAATGTCGATGCGTTCCTCGAAAGCGGTAGCCAGATTTGCCTCGACAGTCCGGTCCTCAAGCAGGGTGTCCTCCTGGAACATGACAGCCACTCGCTCGAAAAGGTTTCCCTCATGATAAGGTCCAGCTTCTTCATGTTGATTTTGTCCGGGAATGATCACTGCTCCATCGTCGGGTTTTATGAATTTCAATAACGTATCAAGAAAAACCGATTTCCCGGCACCGCTGGGTCCGAGGATCACGGCGCACTCACCCTCGTAAAGTTCCCAGGACAGTTGATCAATAATCTTTCGTGGCCCGAATGATTTCGAGACATGATCGAGCTGGAAAAGGATTGAATGGGTCATAAGATAAAGTTCCCTACAATCGGTGCGGTTTATCCCATTCGTCTCCGGGAGCCTTTCTCCCCGGGGCTACCGGCGTTGAATATATATGATCAGGGTTCCCACATGTATTCCACCCGAATGCTGGGATCGATCTTCAGGTTGGGCCGGTTCTCAAGGAATCCGGCCGATTTAAGGTCCCGGTGGCCGAGGGTGGTGTCGTCATCAGGATCAAAGTCGTATTGTTCCATCTCTACGTTAACCCGGGCGCAAAGTGTTTTTCGGATACCTTCAAAAGTTCCCCGTGAAACGACTGTGAAATAGTGCGAGTTCGATCCCATCTGGAACGTCTGTTGGAGTTCCGTTATGATATCCTCAGGTACCCCGACCTCAACCAGTTCGTTAATCTGTAGTATTCCCCTTGTTCCGTCATTCTCAAAATCGAGTCTTTCCTCGCGGAAATCCTCGATTTCCTCGGCCATACTACTGTAATCGGGTCCCATTGGATCCACTGAGGTCAGGATTGCCTCGAGCAGGCGTATGGAGCAGGTGTTAATGTTCATACGGTGACCATTTCGGGTGGTCAGGAAATCGATCAGAGCCTCCGAATCCCCGTCATCGGAATCAATTCTTGCTATCGGGTCCATTTCCATTTCACCGGGATTTCCATAGAGTAGTTCTGGCGTGATTCCCGGTATTTCCAGGAGTTCATCAATCAGGATTAACTCGTCGTTTTTGGGCCGGAAGATCCAGTCCATCCCCATATTCCCAGTAAGCCTGCTCTTGAAGGCCCATTCGGTGTAATTCTCAATCTCATCGAGTTCCTCCAGCGCAGTCGTGGCTTCCATATCACCATCGATATAGTCAATGATCGCAAATCCGATGTTTTGTATGTCCTCATCATCGTAACGTGTGAATTCCTCAAGGAGATACTCGATGACTCCGACAGACTGCGGATTCAGTGAATTAACATCCAGTTTTGAATTTTCATCGACAATTCTGAAGGTGTAGTTCCCCTCGCCGAACTCAAGTTCGGTGTGTTCGTCATGATTGGCCCAAATATCCTCGAGAGTATTGGCATAGGAGTTGAGTGAGGCATTCAGAAGGCGTTGATTCTTGAGGTCATTAACGGCATGTGCCATGCCCGCCCGGGCGATGGCCGTCGCCTGCAATTTACGCTTGGCTTGACTGGTCATCCGCAGGCCGATCCGAAGTTCATATGTCAGGGAATAAGCCATCATAGACAGAACTATGACCAGCCACAGCGATAAAATCAGGACAGCACCCGATTGTTTCTTGTAATATACTCGAATCATATCAGCGTCTATTATTCGGTCTCCTGAATCTGGAATTTCTGTCCCGGTTTTTCCTTTCGCGTTGTTTATAACGATCCCTACGGCGGTCCGATCGGTAACCGCGTTCGTCCTCCATCTCCGTCCAAAGGTCCGATTCCTGTCCTTGGGGCATCATATGGTAAAGGGTGAATGAATGAATTTTCCCCTTCCCCTCATTTGTGCGCACACCGAGTTGGATGGCCATATAGCCCGGCAGGTCGTCAGGCACCCGGGGGCGGAAGCGATCCTGTTGCATGGCCAGGGCATCGTCAGTACTCATGCCAAGATCAGGAATTATTTCCTTGTGGATCCCGTCTTCAAAATAAAAATCATCCTCATAGGCGGGCGGGGACCGGTGTCTCAACTGCCCGGAATTCCAATCTTGGACCTCCATCCATTCGTTATCCTTAAAGTAGCCGTAGACGATATCGAATATCTCGACATTTCGGCACATGGGTTCCTTGTGTGAAATATGTACCGGTTCGAAATCGATCTCGTCGGGTGATATCTGCCAGTCCTGGTAGCGCCTTTCATTGCGTTCATTATCATCCACGAAACTATACATGATATTCATCAGTTCGGGGCTGTTTATCATGCCAGCCTTTGATAAACTTCCCGGGCTGTATCCGAAGGCATCCTCCTCGGTGCGGTAAAGAGTTCCATTTTCAATCTGGTATCGGATGCGCCGGACCCCCCAACCATTAATATCGGTGATCCGCCTGATCTGTTGTCTGCGGGTAAATACTAGGTTGTCCTTTTTCCCGGAATTGGTTCCCTGAAAGGTGAGGTTGACCGGTGTGGCCACGTCCTCGAGGCTGATATCCTCGAGTTCCATCAGTTCCTCAATCTCCCGCTCGTTCCGTTCCCGGCTGCGCCTACGGCGGTCCTCCCTGCGGCGATTGACACGATAATTCATGTTGTATTCCTCGCCATTTACACTACGGATCAGACTTGCGATATGGTTGGTCTGTTCCCTGAATGTGCGGTTGTATTCCGATTCAGTCAGGTAAATGATATGGTTGAGATCACTCAGAATAACATCCTGCGTAATTCGAACACTTTGCAGCATCTCCGACATTCCATGTCCTGTGTCCCACGCCCTCAGCCCCATTCGCAAGGTTTGGGTGACGGCAATCATGAGAATGCCGAAAATAAGCACGGCCATGATTACCTCTATGAAGGTGAACCCGGACCGAGGATCCCGGAAGTTGCTGTCAGTCAGGGAAGATCGCATCAGAAG
>CAYYNQ010000087.1:0-52300 GCA_964473105.1 uncultured Candidatus Sumerlaeota bacterium
ATTCGTGACGACCTTGTCAATGCCGGGGCGGTCTGGGAGGACAAGCCGGTTGTCATCGACCGGCATTTTGTGACCAGCCGCAAGCCCGATGATCTTCCTGATTTCTGCTGCGCAATGCTGCGGGTCCTGTGTCAGGGATGAGTGAATATTTCGTGTCCGTCGCAACTTCCGGGTCCCCTGGATGAAGGGCCGCCCCTGTGAGGTCCATGTCAGGGTGAGGACAAGGGGGGCGAGGTTAAACTAAACATGGGTTGGACAGGTAATATGCTGCAGTGGCTCATCAGGCGCAACCAGCTGCGCAGGTCGGGCATCCGTGATGCCCGTTTTACCAGCCAGATCGAAGACTACCGGCGCCGGGAACTGGAACCCAGAGGCCTGGATTCGAGGGATATGCGACTGGTTCGCAGCAAGAAGAACAGACGGGTATATATGGATGAACGGCATGTGTGGAAATATTTCCGTAAAAGTCAGCGACGGTATGCATTGAACTTCTCGGCGGCTGCAAAGTTGCTGGATACAACCGAGCTGCCCCATGTCCAGATGCTCCATTTCGACTGCAGTCAGCAGACCCTCGATCGTTATCGTTTGTGTGCACTTGTCATGAAACGTATACCCGGGGCTGACCTCTCCCAGAACATGAGTCGTGCGGACTGGGGGGGGCTCGCCCGCCTGTTGTCCGGGCTCCATCAGGTCAGATCAAAAAACTGGGGGGAATGCCACCGACCCGAAATGAAAAATTATGTGGAGCAATATTTCCAGGTCGATGTTGAACGGGAACTGGAATGCATCGAAAAATGGAACCGGTCCCGTCGGGAGGACCCGCTTCCAGACCTGCGACGGTGGTTTAGGGAGAGGGCTTCCGGCGCCTCACCCATGTCAGGCGGACACTGCCTGGTTTCCGCCGATGCACACCCCCATAATTTTTTTCGCCACACGGACGGTTCGATATATCTGATAGATCTCGACAGGACCCGATTCCTTGATTTCCCGCTCGATTTGGTCTACCTGATATTTTCATGTTTCGACGGGCCCCTGCGCAGGCCAATTTCGAATCCAATGCAAAGTGTCACGGAGTGTGAAAATGAGGCAAATGTTTTCATAAGACCGTATTTTGAGGCTCTCCCGGAAAACTACAGGCACCACTGGGAGCAGACACGTCATCTTTTTATTGTACGGGTCCTGTTGCGTGATGTTTGGAGCATGATCCGTAGTACCGATGGGAAATATGATTATCACAGGAAAAAGCGTGTGTCACAGGTTGTCCGAAAAATCACGGACCGTATTCGCTGCATTCGCGAACTTGTCCAATAGGGCCCAATTGTCCCAAAACCCCTGGCGGAATCAACATTGTCCGGGACTGTAGGGAATCTTTTTTCAAGGATTCCCGGTGGAATCACTCAGGGTTGTTAGCATGGACCTTGCCTGTAGTCGTAATTGGGTCCGGATGGATTTTGTAAATCGGTCGGGACGCCGGGAATCCTTCGCGAGACTCGAGGCCCTTTCCAGGAATATCCAGCCCAGGTAGAAATCCCGGCAGGAGATCCAGTCCTCCCTGAAGGAACCCGGGACCCGGTTGAAGTATGATTTCAGGAATATTTCACACCGGGATCCGGTACGCTCCCAGAAATCCCCCAGGGAATCAACCGAGTCCAGATCATTCCAGCTGCAACAAAACCGGACCAATGCGCGTGTCAATTCAATTCCATAGAGTCCCCACTGGCACAGGTCCAAGTCTATCATGAAAATCCGTCCATCAGGTGCCAGTATGATGTTGTGTTGATTAAAGTCGCCATGGAGCAGGCTATGTCCTTCAATCAGGCTTCCCGGCCGGTCATCCCAGGAATGAAACCACTCGCCGACGGAGTTGATCATATCCTTTATGCCCTCCCATTCCTGCTGGTGAAAGGGCTCTAGTCGAATCCGGATCAACCGTTCAAAAAAATCACCCCATGTTTTCCACTTTGCAGTCCGTGCAAGATATCCTATGTCGGGACTTCTCCTGGAGTGAATTTGTGCAAGGTAACCGCCCAGCCGGGGCAGGAATTCGGCCAGGCCCGATTTCGATGAGCCGTGTCCGGTGATATGTTCATGGACTGTGTAAGCCAATCCAAGACGGCGTATCGTGTCCTTGGATGCATCATGCTTGTGGAGCCTTGGCACATCAACCCCGGCCAGGATAAATTGTTTCTGGGCGATCACGCTGTTCCTGGCATTACGCAGGTTCCGGGGATGATAGAACTTGATGACATACCGACCTGATCCCGTATTCGCAAAATAGACCTGGCATTTCGCTCCCTTGCGCACGACTTCGAGCGGGGGATGAATCTCAAGTTGGGATGTTAGTTCTCGGGCGAGACATCGCTTTACGCGATGGGTTAAAAGAAGTCCCCTGGATTGATCTTTGATATATCGGCTGATTTTCATATTTGTATGTCCCATGGCATGGGAAGTATGTTGCGCCTCCGGGTATTCCTCTTATCCTGACCTAGGGTGTCCTGAGACCCGATTTCAATCATTCGCGAATCAGGCAGTCGAGGTTGACGATTGCACGTGTTTCCACATGATTATCAGGACTGGCGAAGAAGGCCGTCTCCGGGTTGCGCCTCAGTTCGATCTCGTATTCCCTGTCATTGACGACAAAACCGCCCCTGACAAATGGAGTCTGCCGGGTGACAAGCCCGTGGATCAGATATTTGAGGGATCCTGATGTATTCATGTCGGACTTATAGTAGGGGCGGAAACCGCTGTTATCTTGCATTGGCAGCGGGACTTTTGAGCTCGAAATCCTGGGGGTGTTTTCAAGGATATCATAACGGTCCCCGTCCCCCAGGATTGATAGCCGGGTCCAGGTCTTCACCCGGTCGGGCATGGTGGATTGCCAGATATCAATGGAAACCATCACGCCGTGATTTCCGATGCAGTCAATCATGCCCGATGTGGGGTTGATGCCGATTGCGCAACCCTTTCGGATCGAAAACCGTATGGCGGCGGGGGTCAATCCACATTCACCTTGTGCCTGCCCGGACAAAAGGCTCCGCATCTGATTCGCATCGTAAAGACCTGTAACGATGGGGGAGGCTGATGG
Organism: uncultured Candidatus Sumerlaeota bacterium; assembly: GCA_964473105.1. Taxonomy (GTDB): domain Bacteria; phylum Sumerlaeota; class Sumerlaeia; order MVZB01; family MVZB01; genus CAYYNQ01. Next base: position 3,086 of record CAYYNQ010000087.1, read on the forward strand.
GTGGTTCGTGGTCATCGTCTCCTCGGATTTATCCATCACTGGGTGAATAGAGGATGGCCGGTCATCGCCATGGCTGCGGCAGTTTTCGAGCACTGGCAGGCTCAGCAGTCGTATGAACGCTGAAACAAACCGGTCGGGTCCGGTTGATTGCGCGTTGTTGGATGATAGGACGACGACACGGCCGCCCCCATCGAGCAGTTCGCGAAACTTCCCTGCCAGAACAGAATGTTGTTCAGGGTCGAATCGATTTGTCAGTGATTCCACGTCTCCCGTAGCGATCAAAATATCACCGTGTGGCTTGATACGGTCCTGATCGTCGGCGACAAACTCCTCCGGTGACTTCACCATGATTTCATGACGCATATCAAGATGGTCCAGAAGTCGATTCCCGGTGTTGTTGCGGCCGGGTGAATCGGCCGCCCGATCTTCAGAATTGAATTGTATCTCCCATATCCTGCCCGAGTCGGAGAGCAGGCCCGCCAATTTTCTGGTCACGGGTTTTTCGAGTTGATCGACCGGACCGGCACATATCAAAAGGTAGCCCGGCCCTTCACAGGAATGGCCATGTGTGACCGCGGGAATGAGCAAGATCATGATGGTAAGATACGGGAGACCATGCAGTATGTTGAGGTTGTGCTTCATCGCAAAAGGGAAACTCTCCGGAAAAAGCATATTGGGCGAGTCAACTTGTCAAACCCTCTGCCCATCCGTTTTGTTTTGGGATTTGACAGGGAGGGAGTGGATCATTTACCCTCAAGTCCGGACATTACGGATGATAAGGCAGGCGGGACAGATTGTTAACCGATATGTTCGGCTCTGGGAAATATGCCCCCCATTCGTGGAACGCCGAGGGAGAAGCAAGCATGGCGACAGCAGAGGTCACGACAACCGATTATGTTGTTCGGGATGTCACGCAGGCGGATTTTGGACGCAAGGAAATCACGATCGCCGAGCACGAGATGCCGGGATTGATGGCGGTTCGCAGGGAATACGCCGATTCAAAACCATTGGCCGGTGCAAGGATATCGGGCAGCCTCCACATGACGATCCAGACCGCCGTCCTGATCGAGACACTGACAGCCCTCGGGGCGGATGTCCGTTGGGCGAGTTGTAACATATATTCGACTCAGGATCATGCGGCCGCGGCGATCGCCGTCACGGGTGTTCCGGTTTTCGCATTCAAGGGTGAAACCCTGTCCGAGTACTGGCAGTTTACCAGGCGCATGCTGACACATCCCGGGTTTGACGGCCCCGACCTGATCGTTGATGACGGGGGTGATGCGACCCTGTTGATTCACCGTGGCGCCGAGCGTGAGGCTGAATATGAAAACACAGGAAAGAAGCCGAAAATCTGCCGTGACTGCGAGGAAATTGAGGTCATCGACACGCTGCTGAACGAGACCCTTGATGAAGACCCGTCGAAGTGGCGCAGGATGGCCACGTCCTGCATGGGTGTCAGCGAAGAGACGACGACTGGGGTGCACCGACTTTATGAAATGGAACGGGATGGAACATTGCAGTTTCCCGCCATTAACGTCAATGATTCCGTCACGAAGAGCAAGTTTGATAACCTTTATGGGTGTCGTGAGTCCCTGGTTGACGGGATCAAGCGTGCAACCGACGTTATGATAGCCGGAAAAAAGTGTGTTGTTCTCGGTTATGGCGATGTTGGCAAGGGATGTGTCCAGTCGTTTTCCGGACTCGGTGCCCAGGTCTATGTGACCGAGATTGACCCGATCTGTGCACTGCAGGCTTGCATGGAGGGTTATCCGGTCGTGCGGATGGATGACGCATGCAAATACGGTGATATCTTTGTCACGACAACCGGCAATGTCGACGTGATCACGCGTGAACATATGAACCAGATGAAGCATGAGGCGATCGTGTGCAACATCGGGCATTTCGACAGTGAGATACAGGTGGGAAGCCTGTTAGATGATCCGGAGCTGAAGGTTCAGGAGATCAAGCCCCAGGTTGACCAGATTGAGTGGCCCGATGGCAAGCGGATCACAGTCTTGGCAAAAGGTCGACTGGTGAACCTGGGATGTGCGACCGGGCACCCGAGTTTTGTCATGAGCAACAGCTTCACAAACCAGACGATTGCCCAGATTGAGCTCTGGATAAATCGTGACAAGGGTGATTATGAGAACAAGGTATACGTGCTGCCGAAACATCTCGACGAAAAGGTCGCACGCCTGCATCTGGACCAGTTGGGTGCCAACCTGACGGTCTTGAACACGAAGCAGGCGGATTACATTGGGGTACCGGTGAAGGGTCCCTACAAGCCGGATTTTTACCGCTATTAAATATTAAAAAATCGTATGGCCTGTCATGAAGGATCCCGAGGGTATGGAAACCGGGGCGGGGATGCGGATACACGGGATTTAGCGGGTCGGTGCTGCAGCCCCGTCTTCCGGTTTCATGGCCTCAATGATAAAGGGGTGGAAAGTCCGTGCCACAACCCCATGGCCTTTTGATGTCCAGTGGCCATCACGTTTAAAGTAAAGCCCGTCCCCGGAATTCCGAAGTGGATTCAGCAGGTCCACAAACCTCACTTCCAGTTCATCCGCGATTCGTTTCAGTTCAACCTGATCATCGTCTGTCGGTGCATTGTCAAAGAAAAAACGGTCATAAGTTGTCTGCCCGTAGACTTGGGCCGCGATCGGGGCGGCAGCCAGCATCAATGACGCATCATGTTTTGCGCATTCCTCCTTCAACAGCTGCAGATAAAGACGGGTTACAGACCAGCCTTTTTTCTTCAGGCCGTCAAATACCGGATCGGGTTCAAGTATGAAGAACATGTCGTTCTTGGGGGGCGTTGGCGAGAGCCTGCGAATCTCCCGGGCTTTCAACCTGTAGTAGATCAGGGCTGCCAGGTAGGAATAGATAGCTGAGGACGGCCTTTCCAGAAGTTCCAGTCCACGTGTATAAAGATTCTGAAATGTGGCGTCATCAGGAGATGTGTCGGGATGCCTGATGGAAATCCAGGGCTCTCCCGGCGGCACCCGCAGCAGTTTTCCGGATTCATCCTTGATCCCGATGTTGCTCATTCGGAGATCGTCGAAGACATCGTTTGTGAAGAAAACAAGTATGACCAGATCAGGATTATAATGGTGCAGCTCCTCGCGAAAATAGAGGTATTCAAGAATGGGTGAATAGCTTGATACTCCTGCGTTGATGACTTTTACCGGGGGGATATTGTCCCGGTTCAGCATTTGTTCAAGGATTTCGCAAAAATTATTCTTTCGGTGAACCTGTACGCCCTCGACGAACGAATCTCCCAGGACCAGAATTCGCCTTTCCCCGGGGGGCTTTTCAAACGGAATCAACTCATCATTCATCCCCCGGGAATTGATGATTCCGGATGTACAGTACTCGAATCCGGGTGGGAATCCCGTGGCGAACCAGGATGTTTCCTCAAGGAGGGCATGATTGCGGATCGGATCCGCCCGTTGAATATTTGTGTTCTTGACGACATGACGATAGATCAGTGAAAAATCCCCCGCCCTGGCAGACACGAATATTCGGATGGATAATTCGATCAGTAACAGAGTGGTCACGCATGAGATGATTAGGAGGAGGACCCTGCGGAAATATCGGCCACCGGTAATATGTCTGGGGCCATGATCATCTTGATGCATGTGTCTTGCCTTATTGGGGACAATTCATTTTTATTGAACAAAGGGCCGTCCCGATGGGACAGCCCTTTGAAATGAACAAGGTGGCCTTTTATGGCAGGAATCGGTCGCACCCCCACAACGGCCGACTGGCGATAATCAACGTTTGGAGAACTGGAAAGCCTTGCGAGCTTTGACCAGGCCGTATTTCTTCCGTTCCTTGATTCGGGAATCGCGGGTCAGGTAGCCAGCCGCCTTGAGTTGGGGGCGGTAAGCGGGATTTGCAATCTGTAATGCGCGGGCAACGCCATGGCGAATGGCCTCGGCCTGCCCCTTGACCCCGCCGCCCCTGACTGTGACGACGATATCATACTTGGTGACCGTGTGGGTTTCACGGAGTGGGGCGCGGATCAGGTCATCCGCAAAAGCATGCTTGCTGAAATACTGGTCACCGGGTTTGCCGTTGATCTTGACATTGCCACGACCGGGCCGCAGATAGATACGGGCGACGGATCTTTTCCGGCGACCGGTTCCGAGGTATTGTTCCATGGAATTCCCCCCCTGATTTGAAAATCAAAAAAATCAGGCCGGTTGAGCGGCCAGCCTGTCCGGAAGCGGTTCGGGTTTCTGGGCCTGATGATGGTGTTCAGGACCGGCAAAGATCCTCAACCTCGTCATTGCCTGGCGTCCCAGGGAGTTACCCGGCAGCATGCCCTTGACGGCGAGCCGCACAAGTTCCCCCGGTTTTTTCTCGTTGAGTTCAATCGCAGTGGTTTCCCTCAGGCCGCCTACCCAGCCGGAATGGCGATAATATTTCTTGTTTTCCAGCTTCTTCCCGGTCAGTTGAATCCTGTCGGCGTTGAGCACAATAACATGGGTCTTCATGTTGACATGAGGCGTGAATTCGGGAAGGTGTTTGCCACGCAGGACATGGGCAATCTGCGAGGCAAGCCGACCCAGCACGGCATCCCGCGCATCGACGACATACCAACGTTCCTGAAGTGTGGCAGCATTGGCACTGGGAGTGTAGCCCATTATTAAATCCTTTGAAAACAAAAACCTACATAAATCTCTCTCTGCAGGAGCAGTATGGTTTTTACCCTTCGGCAGACCATACAAACCAGACACCATAATTCGTGGGCCGGCTGTTGTCAATAGCTGAAAAGGTTGAATTTGATGCTGGGCTAAGATCATTTGATCCCGTGTCATGTTCGTTCAGGGGTGAACCTGCGGTTGTCTGTCAATTCCGGCGCGGAACAATGACGGGGATTTATGATCCCAGGGCGGAACGATAGACTTTCATGGTGGCTTCATGCTGGGCAAGCGGTGAATGTTTTTGCTCGACATATTTTCGCGCATTTTCCCCGCGTCTTTTGGCTTCTCCCGGACTGGAGAGGGCTTCGATCAGGGCATCTGTCAATGCCTGTGTATCATTTTCAGGAACAAGCCAGCCGTTAAAGCCGTCCTTGATCGTGTCGGCGATGGCGCCGATGGCAGCGCCAATGACAGGACGGCCGCATGCCATGGCCTCGAGCATCGCCCGGCAGCTGCCGTCTGATCCGGGTGCCAGGATAACGGCAACGTTCATCCCGGCATATGTTTCAGGCAGGTCATTTTTACGGTAACTGATTCTGACAAGGTGTTTCTTCAGGTCATGATTCCTGATACGGGTAAGAAGTTCCTGTTTGATTTCACCCCTGCCCGCGACAAAGAGGACGGCATCGGCGACTTTGCCACTAACAGCCTCGATCGTGTCCAGGAACTGATGATGTCCCCGGTGAGGCTGCATCCTGGCAACTAGGCCGGCAACCACAGCTTGTTCGGGGATATCGTATAATTTTCGAATGTGATGTGGATCCAGCCCCGGTCGGAAACGTTCCAGGTCGACCGCACCCCGGACCAGTGCCACCCTATCCGAATCGACTTGCATCTGGTCTACAAGCTGTCGGTGGATACTCGAGCTGACCGTGATGATCCTGTCACAGCCTTTCCTGTAGAGCCATCGGTGCAGTAGATCCCCGCGCATTCTTCCTTCCCGGTGACATGTCCGGATGATCGTGACGCAGTTGGAACCGGTAACACCCCCGATACCCCTGAGCGCAAGACCGCAGCACCAGTGGTCATGTGGCAGGTGACAGTGGATGATGTCTGTCGGGTATTCGCGGAGATACGACTTCAGGTTCCGGATGTCGGCGAGCAGGTATGCCGGGTTCAAACGGCGGTCAAAGTGAAACCCATCGATGAAATTCAGGTTTTTCTTCCTGAGTGTGCGTTCAAAGCTGGAGCCCCCGATGCAGGCGAACTCCACGTGGTGACCATGTGCCTGCTGCATGGTGGCAACGGTTGCAGCAGGTTCTGCCGCGCCGGTCCAGCGTCCACTGCTGACCGTGTGGAGAATGCGTAAAGGACGATCACCCATGGTCATGCCGGGTTCCGATGTTCATGCCTGGCCGAGGTTGAGTGATTCGAGGTATCGCTCCGCGTCAATTGCGGCGCTGCAGCCGGTGCCTGCCGCAGTGACCGCCTGCCGATAATGTGGATCCATGACATCACCACATGCAAAAACCCCATCGATGCTGGTTCTTGTTGATGGGGCGTGGCATTTGATATAGCCCGTCTCATCCGTATCGAGTTGGCCATCAAGGAAGGCAGTGTTGGGCTGGTGGCCGATCGCGACAAACAACCCTTCGCAGCCGATTTCCCGCCTTGTGCCAGTTTGGGTATGGGTGAGTTCAACACCGTGTATGCTGTTTTCCTCGACACCCAGGATTCTTGTGATCTGCGAATTCCAGACAAACTCTATCTTCGGGTGGCTGAGGGCACGTTCCTGCATGATCTTGCTGGCGCGGAGCCTGTCCCGACGGTGGATGACCCGTATGCTCGAGCAGAATTTTGCGAGGAAGAGTGATTCCTCCATGGCCGTGTCGCCACCGCCGACTACAAGGACGTCCTTGTCCTTGTAGAAAAAACCATCGCATGTGGCACATGCGGAAACTCCACCACCGGAGGCTGAAAGTTTCTGGTCATCACCGATTCCAAGCCATTTGGCACTGGCCCCGGTGGCGAGGATCAGGCTGTGTGTTCTTATATCCCTGTCACCTTTCAGCTGGAGGCTGAACGGGTTTTCGGATAGGTTGACATTCATGATGTCGCCCCTATGGAACTGGGTGCCGAAGCGTTCCGCTTGCGCGCGCATCAATTTGATCAGATCAGGCCCGAGCACCCCTTCCGGGAAACCGGGGTAATTCTCCACATCGGTCGTATCCTCAAGCTGGCCACCGGCCTTGAAGCCCTCGATCAGGACCGGTTCAAGGTTTGCCCTTGAAGCGTAGACCGCGGCAGTCAGTCCCGCAGGACCAGAACCGGCGACCACTACCTTGTGGATCTTGTCGTAAATTATTTCACTCATGAAAGTTGTCTCATCCTGACCCGCTGGCAGAATACTGATTCCCGGTCCAAACCTCAATCATTAATGTCTTTTCCAGCCATTTCGTCATCGTTGTTGTTGAATACACATTGTCAATATTGAAAATGCATTCCGGAATATCACATGTATTGAAATCAATCCAGGGTGCATTGGTTTTTCAATGTCCTGATTGGATATTGTCGACCTTGTTGTAGACAGGGGGGGTATGGGAGGGGATATGCTTGTTCAAGCAACAAAATCAGGAGCGGTGATGTTTTTGTTTCTGGTCAGTGTGATATTAACCGGGCAGAAGGGAAACTATTCAGGACGGTGGGTTTCACCTCCGGGTAGTCTATCCTGTGTATCGACCTCTGAGTTCGTCAGCAGGCTTGTAAGAGGGGCGGATGTTTCACGATGGAAACGATCAATCTCCCCGGCAATCGATTGACCGGTTTCCCTGAAATCCCTGAATATCAGTAACAGCATGACCAGAAATGCCAGCAAGAGCAGGACGAGCAATAGGATTTGCAACGTCGGGCTACCGGCGCCGGGCCAGTTCAGGCCGAGGATGACGATGCCACTGATTAAAGCTGAAATCAGCAAACGGCGGCAGAGTCGCCTGCGTGGATAGGGGAAATCCTCTTCGTCGACCCGTAATTTGTGATAATGAAACAACTCGACAAGCGACATCATCATGATGATCCCGATAATGACATGCCCAATCACTTTCCCGCTCATTATGAGGTCTCCCCATGGTTTGTCATGGTATCTTCCGAGTTAAAAATCCGTCACCCCCCGTGCAAGGACAAATCAGCGCGGGATCCGGGGTATCCGGGTCTCTTGGGGGGCAGGTGATGCAGTTGCCCTAGTTGCGGATGATATGGAGTAACCACGACCCGCTGCACGCAAGACCTCCGGTTATGGCCCCTGTGGGACTGACTTGTCTTGACCGCTGGCCAACGGGAGGGGAGGGGACGGTGATTGCTCAGTTGGAGGTGACCTTGTAGTCGGAATCGGCCATGCATGACTCGAAATCTTCACAGATATCACACAGTTCATCATCGGTGCAGCCCGGACCGGGGTTGCGCAGCGCAGACTTCAATGTTTTCATCATCCTCTCGTCCTTGTTAAAGAGGCGTATCAACTGGAAGATTGCGGTGGTGGATTCATTGCTGAGGAGATGCTCCATCTTGCAGGCATCCTTTTTGGCTGTTTCCGATCGAACCTCAAGGATGTCCTCCAGGAACCGTTCGAGGATCAGGTAATTCCGTTCGACTGTCCGTGCAAGATTCCGGCCCAGCTCGGTCAACTTGAGCATTCGGTTGGCATCCTCCTCGATCAGCTCCCGGTCTTTCATGGATCCAATCGCGCGTGAAGCGGCACTCTTGGTTACCTCGAGTTCCCGGGAAATATCGGTGACCCTAGCATAGCCGTTTTTTTCAAGCAGATGCATGATGGTCATAAGGTAATGTGCAGCAGAATGTGTAAGTTCGCTTTCTTCAAAGGCTCGCCATGAAGAATTGTCATTGAGATGAACGCTCATACGAATCCCGGTTCCAATCCACGTCCACCGATGGTGGATGATCCTTCTCCTTGAAACTACCCCAAGAACCAGAACCCTGCAAGCAGATACTGTGTGAGATTAAGCGCTGGAAATCAAGGGTCCGGTATGGAATAAAACCCCGGATAGGAATAAATATGGGGCCATTTAACTTGTTCATCTGCAGTGAAAGTACACTGTTTATTTTTTGATACCTTCGGGGTAATTTGCCATTGTTCGCCGATCTCACGCCTCGTATGATCATATGATGGACTATCGCAAGTTACTTTCCGACCAGCCGGTGATCCCTGCTCCCATGTGCGGTATCAGTGATTTTGCCTGGCGTGAGGGATGCCGCGAGATGGGTGCGCGGTTTACGTTTACCCAGATGGTATCCTCGGAAGGCCTTGTCCGGGGCGACAGCAAGACCCGCGATATTCTTGACATCCGGGAGCCGGAGTCTCTGCTCGGAATTCAGGTGTTCGGATCCGCACCGGATACCTTGGCGGATTCCGTCAAGATCCTGATGGATCTGAACCCGGCTGTCATTGACCTGAACATGGGGTGCCCTGCGCGGAAGATCACAACCAGCAGGGCGGGTTCTGCATTGTTGAGGGATTTGCCCCGGGTCGCGCGAATTTTCAGGGCAGTGCGCCGCGTTATACCGGACATTCCCTTCACTGCAAAGATGAGGTGGGACTGGGACGATGACAGGGAGGCGGCGCTTGGCGCTGCACGCATTGCCGAAGCCGAGGGCCTGGATGCGATTGCCCTTCATGCCCGTACGCGTGCCCAGGGGTATTCAGGTTGTGCCGACTGGACCTTGATTCACAGGCTAAAGCAGGCCGTTGGAATTCCCGTCATTGGCAATGGGGACATACGCACGCCCGCCGATGCTCTGGATATGAAGAGGCAGAGCGGTTGTGATGCTGTCATGATCGGACGGGCCCTGATAGGCGATCCATGGCTGCTGCGGGAGACACTCGATGCCTTGAAGGCGGGCCATGCTTGCAATCCGCGTAGCGTGCCGGACTGGGAAACTCGGCGCGAAGTCATGATGAAACATGCCCGCCGGATGCTGGAAAGAAAGGGCCCTCGCGGCCTGGTGGTTTTCAGGAAACATGCGGCTGCCTATCTTCGCGGGCTGACCGGTGCAAAGAAACTGCGTGTTGAGTTGATGCATTCATCGACACTTGAGCAGTTCGAAGCGCTGCTCTATGGTTTCGATGCTGGCTGCTAATGCCTGTTGAAACAAGAGGTGAATAGATCACAGGGCGCATGAGTGGGCCATGCTGCCACACAGCATCAAGCTGATCGGCCGGGGACGACCTTTTCTAGGGTTAACACAGGGTCATGTTCTACTATTCCCTGTTCTACACCTTCCTGATCCCGCTTCAGTATCTCCAGGACAAGATCCCGAAAGGCCCGACAGGCATTAACTACCTCACCCTGTCGATGATCATCCTGGTTGCCTGGCTTTTGTTCGGCTGAAAGAGAAGCGGCGGGCGTATCCTGACGCCGACCTCCCTGAATATCATTCTTTTCCTGTTTATCGTCGACACATGTGTCGGGTATTTCATCACCTTCATGACCGTCGAGGATGCATCGTCCCCATTCGATCCGGGTGGCCTTCCTATCACGACTGGGCCGGATACGTTTGGAGGGAAGAACAACATTCGTGTCGTGGGACAACCTGGTTGTGACAAACACCCCTAAGTTCCCTCCCCCTTTTTCTTCTCCAGTTTTCCGGGGTCATCAATCTCGCCACGCAACCATTTTTTGGCGGCTTCGCGGTAGGGCTGCAGGTTGTCGGAGCCTATGAATTGCAGTAATCCCCAGAAGACGGCCAGGTCGTCAACATATCCCGGCCCCAGAAACAGGTCTGATATGAGATCGCCGGGCCAGATGAAATAGAGCAGGCTCCCGAGGATTGCCATTTTATGCCTCGTCGGTGCATCGTCGTCGAGCAGGTAGCTGTAGAGTGCCACGATTGATGCAACCCCCGGGATGCATCGGAAGAAACGTTTGAGCCCCCCCGCACCTCGTGTGACACGAGTCGGGGGGGGCGTGGAACCGGATCTCGAAGTTCCCATCGTAGCGGAGAGATGCTTCGACCTGCTGCTGGAATCCATGATCTCAACCTTTACCTCGGGGGTATTTTTGTGTTTTTCATTCGGGTCGTACATGGAATTATATTGGCCCTGTCCTCACGATTTCTTTCTGCGAACGGTCATGAAGGATGTGCCGACGGGCAGGTTGAATCTCCTCAGCCACGCTACCTCAAGCCCGTGGATCTGGCAAAGGAGAGTGTTCAGCCAGTTTGGTAAGGAAAAGATGTCGGATGATGGAGGATGACCTGGCCTGAAAACGCTTTTACACAACCGTATGCATGCGGCCAGCGGGAAAATCATAAAAAATCCTGATGTCATCCTGATGGAGTCCCAGTGGTCATGGTCAAACAGTAATTCAAATGTCCTGCGGCGATAACGGCGGAAATGGTGGAGTGACACGTCATGACCGGTCCACAGGAGAGGGTAGGCGGGTACCGTGGCGAGCAGGGAGCCTCCGGGCTTGAGAACACGCCGGATTTCTTTGACAAGGGTGGTGTCGTCACGGACGTGTTCGATAAGGTCAAAGGCCGTCACAATGTCGAATGTATTGTCAGACCAGGGAAGTGAGGCTGCGTCGCCACGAATGATGCGGGACAATCCCCTTGCAGTGCAGAGCGCGAGGGCCTCGGTGGAATAATCAAGGCCAAATCCATGACAGTCATCCTGGTGTTTTTGCAGGAACAGGCCGGTTCCGCAGCCGATGTCGAGAAGCCACGGCTTCTGAGTCTGGCTGACTCCCAAGATATGTTTATCCAGCAGGCATTCGGTCATCCGACAGCGTGACTGGAACCACCAGTGGCGGTCCTCATGTTCGTACATCAGGCGATATTCCCGAGCTTCCATTATACCTATTAATTTGCATAAACTTATGCCGCTCGCAATCGCAATCGATGATGTGATCGTGACACCTGATCATTAACGGCGGGCAGAACATAAATGTATCCGGCAGGTCCCGGGGTTACGGGCTGTTTTTATGGGTTTGAAAAATGTATGTTCATGGGTAATGATCCATACGGCAGGACTGTATCACCTGTATTTATTTTACTCGGTGGACCTGGAACCATGTGCACATGGTTGATCCCGTTGGCACATGCCACGATCAGTCTTTGGATCCGTTCTGGTGGAATATAGTCGACGAGAATTGTGATTACGCTTACGGTTGTGATATGGGTTGGGAATTCCATGCCCATCAGGGAGAGGAGAACCTGATGCCCGGGGGTGTTCGAGATGCGGATACTGGTCGATGAGGATATTCCATTCGCACGCGAGACGTTCGCGGATTTTCCCGATGTAAGGGGGGGGTCCGGGCATCATCTGACCCGTTCGGTGATTGGAGATGCCGATGTGCTCGTGGTCCGTTCGATAACGCCGGTTAATTCCGGGTTGCTCGATGGGACACAGGTCAGGTTTGTCGGTTCGGCGACAATCGGTACCGATCACATCGATATGGGGTATCTAAGATCCAGGAAAATTGATTTTGTATCGGCGCCGGGATCGAATTCCCGGGCGGTTGCCGAGTATGTCCTGGCGGCACTGGTACATGCCGCAGTCCTCACAGGGAGGGGGCTTCAGTCGTCGTCACTTGGCATCGTGGGGGCGGGTCATTGTGGTTCATATGTTGCGGAATTAGCCGGGGTGCTTGGAATGCAGGTTCTGCTGAACGATCCCCCATTGGCAAGGCAGACGGGAGATCCCCGTTACGTCCCTCTGGAGAAACTTTACGAATGTGATTTCCTGACATTTCATGTCCCGCTTACCCGTGGTGGGTCGAATCCAACATATCACATGGTTGATTGTGAATTCCTCATGCGCCTGAAGCGGGGCGCTGTATTGATCAACAGTTGCAGGGGGGCTGTCATCGATGAGAAGGCTTTGGGAGCGGCACTTGATTCCGGTCACCTGGCAGGGGCGGTTTGTGATGTTTGGGAAAATGAACCTTGTATTGATAGGGATCTGCTCGAGCGGGTCATGATCGGGACCCCGCATGTCGCTGGACATTCCCAGGAAGGAAAAGCCCGGGCTATCAGGATGGTACGTGACGAAATGTGTCTGCGTCTCAATCTCCCACAGGCCGACACGTTGCCTGAAGTCATACTGGAAAATTCTGATCCATGCAGTATTCGGGTGCCCTGCCCAGCCATGGATACAAGTCGTGAAGAATTGTTGGGATATTGCATCCTGAATGCGGTCCCTATCATTCGGGATGATGCTGAATTAAGAAGTGTCGCGGCCGAAAATTCATCCGGATGGGGTCCGATTTTTGATTCGTTACGCAAGAATTATAGGCACCGCAGGGAATTCGGGGCCTTTGGGGTATCATTTGCGCCCGGCTGTGGGCAGCCGGTGCAGGAAGCAGCGCGTCTTTTGGGTTTCGGGGTCGAAGACCTCTAGGTTTCGGGGAATAGATCGCCCCGGCGTGGATGGGGATACGGGTAAATAGGGACTTGCAACCAGGGTGAAGATGTTTTGCCGGGGGGGGCTTCCTGGCATGGATCACCGATCAGGATTCATTGGATCACGACGATCCATGTTCTCCTTTATTTATTCGGGGTAATATTCTTCCCGCCCATTTTCATAAAACATGTTCCTGGGTATGCGGACATCGGTATCACTCCGGCTGTATCTTTCAGAATCAGCTATTCATCCTCGACATGGATGATTTTCCTGCAGTCGAGGAAGACCAGGTGCGCGGCCACGGAATCAACACCCCAGATAGCCTGAATTGCACGGCTGTAATGGAGGACCTGGGATCGATAAGTCCCTATTCGCTCCTGAAGTTGATTTTCTCCCGTTATTAGGTCTGTCTTGTAATCAATAACATCAAAATGATTTCCGTCGCACAGAATTACATCGATCATTCCTTGGAGGATGATGTTTTCATCCAGATAATGTTCCGGAAGTTCGACATCCTTCGCATAATCCCAAATTGGACGACTCAGCGTGAAGGCCAATTCTCGACTGACACTGTCGGCAAACCGGATCATTTTTTGTCCAAGGTCTGTCATGAAGAACCAGGCAATTGATTCCAGGTCAACCGGGGTGATAACATCCTTCCTAAGAACGACCTCTATGGTGAAAATACCCGCCCCGATCATTTCGTCCAGTTGACACTGTAGGTCATCGGGATCCAGTGGTCGTGACAGATCAAGATTTTCCAGCAGTTCATGCATGAGCGTGCCACGGAGCATAGGCTGGTTGATCAATGACCTTTTCCCGGGATCAGGGTCATCAATATGCTTCCAGTTCGGTTTACGACCCGTTAACGTCCCGGAGTTCACATAGAGAGGACGTGCCATATCCGGTTCGATGAACCGGTCAGACTCAGCGCCCTGTTTATCCGGATACTGTTCGTTGCCTGAGTTCATTTTCAGGCGGGTCACGGTTCTTTTGGCCTCGATCCGGGTGAGGACCTCGTATGGGTCAAACCTGGGCAGCATATGTATGGAGCTGCATGGGCTGGGTCCGGGTCCTGCTGGAATACCTTGACTTGCGGCATGTTCCTGAATCTGTTTGATGAGTCGGTCCCAGGATCCCCGTTCAGGAGTTGTTTCAGCGATCTGTCCGCGTATCATATCCTGGTCTGTCCACGACTTGACCCGTGGGAGCCTGTCATGGATAACCCGGGTGATCGTGTCGGCATTCACCCCAGAAATCCTACCTGCAAGGATGTTCTCGATGACCGGCCCGATCATGTTTGCGGTTGAACTGAATTGCCTGCGGAGGGGTACGGGCGCCGGTTGGTTTTGTTCAAGGTCATGATGACACCACTCCTCGACCTTTTGTTCCGGGCTTGTGAACTGACCACAGAGGATCAGCCGCTGCCGCGTACGTGTCATGGCAACATAAAGAACGCGAAGTTCCTCCGAACGGTCCCTGTCCAACTGGTTGAGAGCCATCATTTGGTATGACAGAGGATCCCAGGCAATACGATTTTCAATATCTATTCCCTTTAGGGTCATTCCCTTTACACGATCGACCAGTATCCTCCCTTGGGATCGATTCCCGAACCTCCTCTCGAGCCGAGGAAGTATTACAACAGGGAATTCCAGGCCCTTGCTCCTGTGGATCGTCATGAGTTGGACCGATTGGTCGTCATGGCGTATCTTCTCTGGCATATCACCCAGCCCGGCATGGTCCTCAGAGGCCCGTTGCAGTAAGTTCAGGACTGAGTGCAGCGGATTAAACACCGTTTCTTCCGGCCTGTGTTCGCGGATCACGTCTCGCAGTTGTTCCAGATTCCTCAATCGTTCCTCAGGGCGACTGAGTCCCATAAGGAAAATCTCGTAACCCGTATCTTCGAGAATTCTCTCCAAAACATCCGGGGGAGACTGATGGATTGAATGGAACCTCCAGGAATCCAGCAGGTTCATGAATGATTCCAGCCTGGCAACGAGCTTGGGGGGAAGTATCTTTGAGTCGTTGGTTACTTTGAAACTTTCCCCATGGATCTTTTCTCTGGGTTTCAATTCGCGCCCGAGAATCCTGAATACCGAGACGGCGAAGCTCCTCGAGCGGGCCGCGATGCTGATTCGGAACAGATCCTCATCGCTGAATTTCCCGATGGGGGAGCGCATGACAGCGGAGAGAGGGATATCCTGAACCGGGTTGTCCACAATTTTCAGCGCATTGATAAGGTCCGTCAGTTCCATCGTCGTGAACAGGGGATTTACGCCGGGGGACAAAACCTTGAGACCGGCATGATCCAAGGCATGGATCCAGACCGGAAGTTCCCTGTTCAGCGCGCGGACAAGAATTGCACAGTCTCCGGGTAGCGCGGGACGCAAATTCCCGTCGTTGCCGCTGATCATGACCCGGTCACCGCCTTGATCTGTCATCGCGCGTATCCGGTTCGCGATCCATGATGCCTGGGCTTCGATTGATTCCAGTTGCTCGTCAGGATCATTCGCGTAATCCTCGCCAGAATCGGATGCCTCTTCGGTTTTGGGTAGCCAGTGTGCCTCGATACAGGTTGTGGGCAACCCCGGTGGATCCTTGATAGCGGGTATCAGCTTTTCAAGCCCGTGGTAATCAATATCGCCCAGTTTTCGGTCAAGAAAACGTGTGAAACATGTATTGATGAAGTCAAGAAGCCCTTTCCGTGAACGGAAATTCTCGGAAAGCCGTTTCGTCGAAAAACACACGTCCCTGCCCGGGTTGCCACCCGGTTCATCGAGCTTTTCCTGGAAGAGGCTGGGATCAGCGTGCCGGAACCGGTAGATGCTCTGCTTGTAATCACCTACGAGAAACCGGTTGTCATTTACCCCGTTATTGTCCGTGGAGTGTCGTGCAACCAAGCGGATGACCGCATCCTGAAGGGGTGAGGTGTCCTGATACTCATCGACAAGAATATATTGGAACTTGCTGCGGTAATGAACGGCGGTTGGTGATGGCTGGAAATCGGTTGCCGCTCCACCAAGAATATCAAGGGCTGTTCGGGCAATGTCCTGGAATGTCGCCACATTTCGCCCCATCTTCAGTTCGTGGAGTTTCTCGATGGATTTCTTGACGAGTTCCAGGATATGCAAACCGTGTTCGGCGGCAAGTTTTTCCATCCTGAGGCATTCTGTTGATTCGGAAAAGTACCATTTATTCATGATTCCTTTCTCAAAGATTGAACGGACAGGACCCAGTATGTGTTTTCTGAAAAGTTCATTCCTGTAAAGTG
Source organism: uncultured Candidatus Sumerlaeota bacterium (assembly GCA_964473105.1). Classification (GTDB taxonomy): domain Bacteria; phylum Sumerlaeota; class Sumerlaeia; order MVZB01; family MVZB01; genus CAYYNQ01. Next base: position 19,425 of record CAYYNQ010000087.1, read on the forward strand.
TATCGCCGCATTGTGACTTGTTGTTAATCCTGGAAAACTCGGCCAGAATTTTACTGTTTACGAATTCGCGGATGGAGTCATGGTCATAATCCGGCCGCATGGACTTTTCCAAAAACTGTTCCGACAGGGTCATCCATTTCTTCAAGATAACAGGATCGCCCCCTATTTTTGATGCGGCGGCAGAAATGGCCTGGATGGTCTCATTAATATTTTCGGCAAGAACCCGGGTCGAGTGGACGAGGTCTCCAAACCATGTCAGGTCGCTGAGGGCCTTCGCTTCCAGGTTCCTGCGCAGGTGTTCAGAAGCGGATTCTATCCAGCAGTCGGGACGATCCAGCGATTCCACGAAGTGCATCAGTTCGCGCGTCTCCTGAATGAGTCCATCTATGCCGCGGGAATGTGTGCCGGTTAATTTGTGCAGGGTCGGATAATGTCGGTCCTGAACAGACCAATCATTCAAGAGTTTGCGGATAATCCGCATTTCCATTTCATGGTGTCCTGTGCTGTCAATCAGTCGGGGTACGGATGAAAGCCCCGCAATATGAAAATTCTCTGTGACGACGCGCCGACAATACGCATCGATGGTCATGATCCACGCATTGGGAAGGTCGTCAATTGCCTGGATCATCAACTTGTTATCCGGATGATATGTGAGAATCTCGTGGATTCGTGCCTCGATCCGATCGCGCATCTGGCGCGCTGCTTTTTCCGTAAAGGTGATGATAAGCATGGAGTCAAGGCGACAACCCCTGTCAGGATCCTTGTCCTGGAGTTCGATCAGGTTGACCACGCGTTCCGTCAGGACGGCAGTTTTGCCGGATCCGGCTGATGCGGCAACAACCAGGTTGCCGTCGAGGGATGTGATGACCTCCCGCTGGGACGGGGTCCAATTGATGGTGTTTTCCGGGATTGTGGTTTTTACACTCATCTTGATGTTAATCCCCGTCCGGTTTCCGACATTCATCAATCAGGTCCATGCGGGTCAAGGGAGGGATCTGTCTGTAGACATCATGTTCGACCTCACCGATTCGACAGGTTTCGGCATAATCACAAAACTCGCAGGCGGTTTTGTTGTGGTTGATCATGTATGGTTCGAGCGGGATCACGCCTTTTGCGATATTTTCTACATTACGTGCTATCATGGCACCGGTTTTCCCAAGCAGCAGTTTCATGACATCTTCGGGCAGGTGGCTCTGGGTCTGCCCACTCAGGCTGCCATCGGTTTTTCTCCTGAAGTTGAAGGCGAGGGATGATTCCTTGGCAGCCACCTGTGCATCCAGGTAACGGGTTGCGGTATCCGTAAATACCCCTTCGGGGCGTCTTTTTTCGAACCACTGGGTATCATACAAGGTCGAACCTGGCTGGATTCCCCCCGGGCCCTTCTTCAGGGGGGTGGTCATCGGCCAGTAAAAAAACCCCCCCGTCTTGAAGGGTTGAGCGCTCATCTCTCCTGTTTCAGAGAGTCCAATACAGTATGTTGCCAGTTGAATATCCACGCCCCCCACTATCAGGCCGAGACGGATATCACGATTTCCCGTCTTGTAATCATAAAGTATAAAGTGCTCAGGAGATGATGCAAAAACATCGATCCGGTCTATTTTCCCATTGAGGACAAGCTTGTCTATGGGTGCATTATTTGAGAGTTGGATCGGGTAACAAATCGGATGTTCCGACCGGATCTGCAGTGTCTCTGAACGTGAGGCCACGAGGATGATCCCCTGAACAAAAATCCTGAGTTCGTCACGGATCCGATCAAGATGTAATTTCAGGTATGGAGAATATTTAAGCGCATTGCTATAATAATTCTCACGGTAATTCAGTATTTCCCGGTCGATTATTTCCAGGGCCTGTGCGGGATCGGTCCTCCCCCAGTCGAGTTGGCTGTCTTTTGAAAGGTTCCTGAACAGCGAATCCAGGATGCCGTGCCGAATGTTTCCGATGTCCATTTCATTCATCACACCTTCTGCCCTGGGGTGGACCTCCAGCATGTCATTCAGGAAGAAGCGAAATGGGCACTGGCTGTAACGTTCCAGTGACGTGACGGCAAGGTGGGGCCTTGATTTCCAGTATTGTTTCATCAGCCCCGGAGGCAGAACGGTCCTGTTTGTTGGAGCATGTCTTTTTCGTGCGTGGAATAGTGCGTCTGATGCCCTAGGGGGCAATGCATCTTGGTGGAGCGGATCACCCTGACGCATTATCCCGAGTAATTTGGCCAGACCCGTGGGATCACAAGCGGCATCAACCGCCTGGGCCAAACGCATGTTCCACTCCTCAACCCTCAGGGGCAGGTGTTCATCGTCCCCCAGCCCCGACCTTCCGACTGCCCTGCATGGGACTCTCGGGAAACACCTTGCAAGTGTCGAGAAAAATGGCGATGGGTTCACGGTCCTTTCCTGGCTGTCTACCAGGGGACGGGATACCACCAGCGTGAAAGACGCACGGGTCAGCGCGACATAGGCCAGGAAATATTCATGCAGATAACGTGATCGGATTTCTTGCCCAAGACCTGTGTGGATCATGTTTCTTTCGTCATCGTTCAAGAATGCCCCCGGGGTGACAAGCCTTGGGAAATCCCCCTCGTTCATCCCGATCACAAATGCGACCCCAACCTCGGGTGTGCGTGATCTTTCAACAGATCCCACAGTCACCTGGTTCAGCGTCGGTGGGATCAGCCTGGCCTGAATGGTCCCGAGTCCCGTATCAATCAGATCCATGATTTCGTTGATCCTCGATTTGAATGGGGGCGGTTCGCCGGGGTCGGATCCCGCCAGGATCAATTCAACCATGTCCAGTTGCTCTAGCCAGTGAATGGTCTGCTCCCAGGCCTGTTCATGCAAAAGGACGGATTCCTGATCTCCCCCTGATCTGCAGGTCTCAATCCATTGGTCCATTTGATCAGCCGCTCGGACGTTCTCAATGAATGACCAGAGGGTTCGAGCCATCGGGGATTTTTCGTGAAGACACTTCTCAAGTTCCCGGATAAAAATTGATGTTTTTTGCCATGCCTCGAAAAGATCGTCATGTTTTTTGATTTCATCCGTCCAGGCACGGCTTTCAGGGTCCGTTGTCAGGATCAGGTTCTCGATCCGATCGATCATGTTCAGCTCCCCGATGCACGATATTCCGCAACGTAGGTGTTGAACAACAGAGTCTCCAGACCAGTCCGAGCGAATCACATTCAACGCGGACAACAGTAGCCTGGTAAGGGGATGGCCCTGCATTTGCCGCGGGCTGTCCAGGAAGAACGGGATATTGAAGCGATGGAAGATTGTACGAATGGTATCGGCATATAATTCAATATCACGTGTAATGACAGCGATATCCCTCCATGTCATGGGTGGTCGTGTATTATCATCGGCCTGGGGAATCGGTTTCGGATGGCGGCAGATATCAACAATACGGCGTGCGATTGCCTCGATTTCAGCGGCGTGATCTTCGGCCTCCAGAAATTCCATCGGCGGAGGGAGCTGGGGCGACCGTTCGGGTTCACGTGTTAGAAGCTCATTGTCCTCGTTCAAAATCTCGGGCTGCATTCGTCCGAGGACTCGATGTTCCATGAACTTCAGCGGTGGAGATGAATCGAACCGGGTGTGGCGGGTGTACGGAGCATGAAATCTGCGGATCCGGATACTCCAGTTCAGTTCATTGACTTTCTTGATGCAGTCCTTGAGTGTGCACTCAATGTTCCCGAATAACTTTTCAGGGCCGGTGGGTTCGATGTCCGATAAACATGGTGGTTTCCCGGGCGGAAATACAAGTCGCCCGGGATCCATGCAGAGCGTCATCGCCATCCAGGATGCATGCTGCATCAGGGCCTCAATCATCTCCCACTCTTGTGATGTAAAAGAAGCGAACCCATCTATCCATACTCTCGCACCGTGAATAGACTTCCATTGCCCCATGGAATCGATCGCCGCCTGTGTCACCTGGTAGGGGTCGGAGCAGTCGGCTTTTTCGAGCAGGCCCTCATAGTTTTTCCAAACCAGCAGCAGGTCGTTGAGTTTGCCCCTGAGTTCATGGGTATCGACCTTGCTGTCGGTGCCAGCATTATCGGGCAGGGTCGAAACCAGGGACTCGAGACGGGTCATCTTCCACCCGTTATCCTGGAATTCAGATAAAAGCGATGAAACCGTGGATGCCATCTTGGGCGTGACTGGCGTTGACCCGAGAGTTTGGAGTTCAGACTTCAGTTGCTGAAGGACGCGATGAAGGATCATGATACGGCCACTATCGGCAAGCGGGAGCGTGGGCCATCCCCCGTTTTGGTTGAGTGATTCCCGGGCAAGCAGCCTGAAGGACAGGACGCGTGCCCGGGTGTAGCCCCCGCCGATGGATCCGAGACAGTCGAGCAGCCGGCGTTCGGTCTGGAGTGATGCTTGCTCGGGGACAATCATCCACAGGGGTGTCCCACGAGGTGATTCCCTGAGTGCGCGAGCGATCTGGTCCACACAGTTGTGGGTTTTCCCACTGCCTGCCCGACCGGTCCAGAATTCAAAAAATCGGTCATGTTTGAGGGCGTTGCTCATGGCGCACCGGGTTCCTGTCAGGGGATCAGTGAATCCTTTATAATAGGGGAGGTATCATGGGTTCCAATGGGACCGGAATGATGGATGTCTTCCGTCTACATGCTATTCACGTACCATTACGATTTCACTGAAGTTAAGTTGGAGCGGGAAACGAGACTCGAACTCGCGACATCCAGCTTGGGAAGCTGGCGCTCTACCAACTGAGCTACTCCCGCTCAATGAGGACAGCGCCAATGGTAGCAGAGTGTTTGTGCCGGTCAAGCAGAAATCAAATATCCCCAGATCACCCCTGCTCCGGGCCGATCCCGGACTCGTTCCCGAAAAAATTCCGGAAATGAATCATGGGATGAACGCGGATGTTACTCGGTATATTTCATCATTAGCTCGCGACATTTGACGGCAACCCTGTGCAGGTCCCACTCCCAGTGTTTCGGGCTGTAAAGTTCCGATGACCACGGACCCTCGAAACCGGTCTGCCGGACAGCTGAGACCCAGTCTTTGATCGGGATGTCGCCCTCGCCGGGTAGAAACCCCCGGCAGCCCTCCTCGGACCATTTGCCACGTTTTGGTATGCGCTTTCCGTCACAGAAATGAATGCTGTAGATCATATCTTTATCCAGTGCGGCGACGTCTTCAGGGGACGTTTCCCCTCCTGCCCAGAGATGCCAAAAATCAATAACCATCCTCACATTTTCGCGGCCGACTCGATCAATTAGGTCAAGGCTCTGGTGCAGGGAGTGAAATCTGCCCCAGGCGATCGGTTCGAGCTGGAAACGTATTCCATGGGACTTTCCAATATCCGCAATCTCACGGACATTATCCGTCAGGATCCTCATCATCCTTGTGTTAGACATGGAATCAATATTATCACAAAAGGGGACGAGTTGGATTGTGCTGCAGCCCAGGTCTCTTGCAGCCTGGCACAACCTTAGGCACTCCTGCATCAGCAGGGTTCTTTCTTTCTTGCGGTAACGCTCAATCCATTTCAGGGCATTTATCGTGACAGGCCTGATCCTGTATTTCCTCATTAACCTGACGAGCTGGTCTGGCCGGTATCCCTGATCAAGAAACCGAATCAGTTTGGCTTCTACGATTTCCCATGCATCATATCCTGCCTCTCTGGCAATCCGTATTTCTGTCTCGCAGTTGGAGTGCATCGTGCTCAGGCCGTGGAGAGTAACGATCATGTAGTTGTGCTCCTTTTCGAAAACAAATAATCAGTCGGACTGCACGCCCTTGCTGAAGGATTTATCCGCGGCCTGGCTAGGATCGGTATCGAGACCGCCACCTTCAATCCACTCCTTGATGGCAATCATCGAATCCTCAACACTGTATTCTGGCTCAAACCCGATCATGTTTTTTGCCTTTTCCATGCTGAACCGTATCTTTTCTCCCTGGGCCATACTCCAGGGGAATCCGGTTTCGACCTCGATGCCGGGGAAATTCCGTTGGATGATCTCGGCGAACTCACGACCGGAGATGGAATCGGGCCCACAGCAGTTAAAGATCTCTCCGGGTGCATCAGGATGCTCACCCGCTGCAATATTCAGGCTGGCAACATCGCGGTAATCAATATAATGGCACACTTCATCCATGCTGAAGTGGGGAATCTGGACAGATCTGCCCTCCTTCAGTTTTTCGGCGAACTCACGCCATCCCCGGCCACCGCCCTTGCCACGCGGCCCAATGACGGCGGTCAGCCGCAGTGCAACAACGGGTAGATCATACTGATGGAAAAATGTCAGCCCCAGTAATTCCTGCATCCGCTTACTGGTTGAGTAGATATCACGGGGCCGGCAGGGATGATCCTCATCAACAGGCTGGTAGTCAGGTGCCTTGAACTTCGTGCCAGGATACCACTCGTATGACGAGATGGAACTGCTGATCACGACCCTGGATCCACCGTGCTGTCTGGCATAATTCAGGACATGGGCCAGGCCGAGAACATTCACCGTGACCATCTGTTCCGGATCGCCCGTATCACCGGGAAGTGCGGCAACGTGATAAATCACGTCAAAAACTCTGCCGGCTAGTGCCTTTTCCAGGGAAGCCGAGTCGGTGATATCAGCCTGGACCCATTCACAACACGATTTTCCGGGTGTCCCAGCCCGGTTCAATGTCGCAACCTGATAACCCTGAAGTACAAGGTGATGGCATAACTCCTGACCGACGTACCCCGTCCCGCCCACAACAAGGACCTTCTTCCCCATAATATTCCGTTCTCCTCCGGTGCCGAATATACTTTCCTGAGCAATGGGAATAAAAATATAAAATACAGATAGCTCGTGATCTCATTCACCGCACATTTCAAAAAAGACAGGGGCCTTGAAAATCTCACATGATCAAGTATTTATTCATTTGAGCACGATGTGTTATTAAATACCCCGGCTTCATCTCCATTTATATGACCTCGTACATATGGGGAACACCCCCGATATGACCGGGCATTGCCATTGGTGAAGTCGTATCCTGAACCGCATATGCTCGGGATGGAGGCTAATGGCCTGTCCTCCTGTGTTGGGATTATATTGAATCATGGCAATCTTCCAGTGGAAGGGGTTTATAATGGGGGGGGATCACGTTCTCCTCGAGCGGAAGATCCACCCATGCATTTGTCTCCATGGACTTGAATACGCCACACATGACCTCAATGGCGTGCGCCCCGTCATCACCCGATGTCAATGGTTCCTTGTCATTGACAATGCAGTCAATAAAATGCCCACACATTTTCTCGTAGTTGCTCGGTGTTCTGGGCGGCTGGATGGAAACCCAGCGTTTTCGGACCGGATCTGCGATCCAGTCCTCAACCCAGAACAGTTCGGGCCAGCGATAATCCCTCAGCAGGTCAGGCATGGTGTCCCGATTATAATCCTTGTTGGTGAATACCGCCATGGGTGCGGCCTGAAAAGGATTGGTGGCGTCCGTTGCGGTATGGATCGTTCCCTCGGTCCCCCAAAGGTCGGTAGACTGGCTGACGGCAGGGGAGAACCTGTTGCAGCTGACATTGCCGATTGCCCCATTTTCGAATTCCATCATGATCACCGCGAGGTCATCGCACAATGTGTAATCATCGGGCATGGCCACTTTCTGGGCGACACCAACCACACGTTTAACCCGGCTTCCATTCAGCCATGTCAACAGGTCGATCGCGTGGGCCCCCGTGTCCGACACGGCTGCACCACCGGCAACTTCGCAGTTGAGCCTGAAGTCCGTGTGGGCAACATTGTTCTGGTAGTTGTGCCAATGCTCATGTAACGAGGCGCGTGAAAACTTGACATCACCAATCACCCCGTCATCGATCAGTTTTTTTGCCCACTGGTTATGTGTCCAGTAGCGTCGGTCACAACCAACCATCAGCTTGACCCCGCATTTCCGCGCCTCATTTACAATATCCCAGGCTTCGTGATTGGTGATGGCCAGGGGTTTTTCGACCATAATGTGGATACCGGCACGGGCTGCAGCATATGCCTGGTTGCGGTGACCATTGTTTGGTGTCGCGATAATCACCGCATGATAGTCGTCACGGTCTTCGAAAAGCTTCCGGTAGTCTGTATACCATCTTTTTGCACCCCACTTCTCGGCTGATCCTTGGGCACTTTCCTCTTTGATATCACATACGGCGACCAGATCAACATCCGGGTGTTTATCGATGGCCGGGAAATGGGCGATTTCTGCGATACTTCCGCAACCGAGTACGGCTAATCCAGTCCTGGGCATGGGTATTTAATCTCCTGTCAATAAGGGGTCAATTCAGGTCAATCGTCGGGCGTTTCAAGCAGGCATCCACCAATGCGGCGGTGGGCATTCGGTCCGCAACCACACCCCCGGTTTTCTCGATCAGGCATAACGCAGTCGCGGCCCCATAACGACCGGAATATACAGGGTCTCGCGTATGTTGCCAGGCAACTAGGAACCCGCCAAAAAATGTATCACCTCCGCCGGTTGGGTCAATCGCATTCCCTTTGAATGGGGGAATCTCCCAGCGTCCCTCCTTGGTCATGACAAATGCACCCTTTGCTCCACGTGTTGCGACAAACACCTCCGCTCCCCAATCCAGGACTTGATCCCCGATCCATTCATCACTCGTCTCGGGGTCGCAATTGATCCGACGGCAGTCTTCATCACTCGCCTTGACCAGGGTGAAATACTTCACGATTTCGGGTAATTCATCGGGGATGCCGGGTGCATGTTCGACCCTGATTCCATGGGCCCCGCCATAACCTCCAAGGTCGATCGCCATTTCAGGTCCCATGCCGGCAAATATCCCGATCTGATCCAATTCCACATCATGGTCCATCGTGCAGATATTGAACATCTTTGCTGTTCGGTAATGCACAGGCATGTCCTCAGCCCGAATCGGAGTGGCTTTGGACGGATATTCAATGGATTTGTCACCTGTTTCATCGTAGATCAGGCGTGTTGCGGTTGTAGGTTCATCTTTCACAATTTTCAGCCCGCCAAGGTCGACACCTGCGTCTCGAAACGGCCGGAGCAGGTGATTGGGCATGTCAGGGCCGATGCGCGTAAGGATACCTGCCCGTACGCCGAGACGTGCCATGGTCACTGAACTATAGGCCGCCGGGCTTCCAAGAACCTCCTCGCTTTCACGATCCGTAAAAACGATGAATTCACGGATAATATGGCCGATCGAGATGCAATCGAGTGGCTCAGTCATGACGTAATATCCTGCCTTTAAAATGGCTTCCAGTGATCGGTCCCGGCATCAAGAATCAGTCCATTCCGAAATTACCTGAAATATGCGTGCAATCGGTTTGCCTCACGTGGCCGCTTGATCGTCGTTGATTACATGATGTCTTTTGCACAGCCGGGGTCGCAGACAATAGGAACAATGGTCGGGAAGCAGCCCCGGATAAATATTGCCGTTGATGTGATGACTGGGCTTGGCCTCAGCCATCTTCTGTTCACGACCAAATCATGGATCGGATGCCGTCTGTTTTTCAACCCATTCATCAAGCATGATCCTCGCCTCGGCATCCGGCATCTGCCGCGGAGGATGTTTGGCAAAATACATGCATGGTGCCTCAAGTACGCCGCTGACGTCATTGTTGAGCGCAATTTTGATGTAACGCACCACATCCACGATAATGCCTGCAAAGTTGGGGCTGTCCTCCACCTCAAGCTTCACCTCGAAGTGGAGTGGTGCATTCGCAAAATTCCCCGCATCACACCAGAGTTGCATCGTCTTGCGGTCACCCATCAGCCCAACGTGGGTGAATCCGGTATCCATTTTGAAAGAGTAGGGGGACAGGGATGTTACAGCCTCCTGCTTGGTTTTGTGTTTGGTTTTTCCGCGATGAATAAGGTTCCAGAAGTCGGTGTTTCCGGCATAATTTATCTGGTACATCTCCTCGATATTAATCCCCTTGTCGAGCATCAATTGTGTTAAAGCACGATTGATGGCGGTGCCACCCAGCTGGCTTTTGCAGTCGTCGCCAACGATTGGAACGCCATGATCCTCGGCGGCTTTCTGATAACTCTCATCACATACAATAAGTGTCGGCATGCCATTGAAGTAGCCGATTTCGGCATCCTTGATAGCTGCATCGGCATAGTATCGTGCAGCCTCATTTGATCCTGTTGGCAGGAAGTTTAACAAGAGATCCGCCCCGCTGTCCCGGAGGACTTGTGCCACGTTGCAGGGCTTGTGACTCGATATCCTGACCGGAATGTCAAAATTGGCTAGATGTTCAGGTACTCCATCATGTACCGGCCCCATCTGGACCTCGACATCCATGTTGGGAATATCGACCCCAAAGTCGTAGGCCATGTTTGTTTCACTGAAGATCGCCTCGGACAGGTCTTTTCCTACTTTACGCTCATCAACATCGAATGCAGCGACGAACTCGATATCCGTGACCTTGTACCCACCGATAGATTCATGCACAAGGCCGGGCACCCTTTCTCCTTCGGATGATCGGGCATAGAAATCTTTATACCACTGGATCCCTGATACCAGAGAATTTGCACAATTTCCTACGCCTGCAATTGCGCATCTAATTAAACGCTTGCGATTCATGATTCTGCGGCTCCTCTAACCGGAATGAACCGGCGTTTGGCGGGTCAACACATGAAAATTGAAAACACAGCCTGCAAATGGACCCCTCCATGGCATCATTCTGAATCCCCGAATTCAAGGTAAATCATGTTCGGCCAAAACGGTCATGCAAGGTATTCCCCATCATCGGCTATCCAGACAGAAATCCCCGGTATCTTGATTCGGATGCTGAATATATATTCAGCATTGAAAAGAAACCAAATTTTATGGGGGAAGTCGGCAGGCCGTCTTTCCGTCTCCTTTTGTCCTGATCGGATGAATATGAGATATATGCCCCAAGGGGTGACGGCTTCGGGGTTCCTCCCTGTGGATTCATGAACCTTGCTCCAGGTGAACCGGGGATCCATTCAATCCCATGGATGGTGTTTCCGGATTAGCACGGGACTGCGTTGCGATGGTGCTGCCCTGCACAAGACTCATGAACACTCTAATTCAGCCTGAAAGAATGTCCTGGGTGTCCGAAATCGACGTCATCCCGCGTTTCGTGACCCACCCGCGATACCGGGGTCATCACGGCCTTTGTGAAAGATCAGACTTGTCCAGACAGATCAGGTTCGTCATGATCGGGCATCATGGGCGAACCAATTCGAATGCAGCTTCGGGATGGGTTGCGGAATAGGCCCACTGAGGGTTTGAAGACAACCTGGGTTATTATCCTGCTTATTCCGGCACTGTGCGCCGGGTCTTTCCTGCGCTACAGGGTTCTTCGAGACCATGGGCCTCGGCATTACGAGCAGCTTGGCTTTGATGCCCGTTATTATTATGTCTCGACGGGGATTGCATTGACTGAGGGACGTGGATTTGATGCCTCATATAATCAGCGTGATCCAAAGCCCCCGTTATTCATCCCGCCACCCCTTCAGGCGATCTTTGTCGCGCTGGTCTTCAAAATCACGGGTGGTCAGTCCATTACGGCCCTGCTGATGGCACAATTATCAGTTAATGTCGGGGCCGGTTTCCTGTTGTTTCTACTTTTGTTTCGTTGGAAGGGGAGGGTTGCAGGTCTGATCGGTTTTTGGATATGGATGATCTATCCAGAGTTCAGCTATTGGGTTGCATCACCCATTACCGAGAATAATCATCTGGTGCTTATGATCACGAGCCTGTGGTTATTGATGGAATGGGAGCGACGTGGAGGCATTGTATGGATATTTGCAGCGGCCGTCCTGATCGGGATCATGAACCTCCAGAAACCCATCGGTTTGCTGCTTGGGATTTGGATTGCAATCTTCTGCCTTTTCAGATTGAAGGGTGGGCAGAAATGGCTTTCATTCCTTTTGTTCCTGACCGTGCCGTTCCTGGTCCTGATGCCCTGGATGATACGGAATCACATGGTTACCGGTGACATGGTCTGGGTCAGCTCGAATGGGGGGGTTCTGTTTCACAAGGTCAACCGAATCGACTATGATCCCAAGGTATATCCAGATTACGGGGTGAACCGGTCCGCCGGGGAGGGACAGGTCAAGTCAATTGAGGATCGTTTCTGGAGTGAAGAATTCAGGGAACACAGGACATATAGCCGGCAGGGAAAGCTCTATGCGTGGCACGCATTACAGTATGTGTCGAGAAATCCAATCCATTTTATGAGGAATAACCTGGTCAAGTTGGGACAACGATACATTCGGATGCCCTACACCCTGGAACGGGTCCTTCAAACACCATACCTGGACCATCGAACGGTGAAACTTTCCGTTTTTATCCTGTTTTACGGGTTGTTGGCCGCCGGTCTGGCGGGTCTTGTTTGTATCTGTCGACATCTTCAGGAGCCAGGGAATGCGCTCTTGACCTGGTGCTTTATTTATCTTACGGGTGTGTGTACACTGATGCACCATCTTCCCAGCGGAAGACTGGCTCTGGGCCTTCGGTTGTTCCTAGTTATCTATGCGACTGTGGCCCTGTTGGCCTTATGGAAAAAGATCGTGGGACCCTTGTGGGTAAGCCGAGACATCATGACCGGGAAACACCCCGTGTCACAAGATTGATAGGGGAGGAACGAAGCGTGTTCAGGCCGGTTAAAAGCTTGTTTTTCATTGTGGGAATTTTATTTCCCATGCTGTGTGCTGATTCGGTTGCTTCCGGGTCAAGATATCCCTCGGAGGTCAAGGGGAGGAGGACATATGCGGAGACCCTCGAGTTACAGCTGAGGCAACTTCAAGATGATCCCCAGATGAAGCGCTGGGCAGTATCCCGAAGAAAAATGGCCGGAGACCGTTATCGCCCTCTCTATCATTTTGTGAATCCGGAAGGCAGGCTTAATGACCCGAATGGATTATGCCAATGGCAGGGTAGGTATCACCTGTTCTATCAGGCGTTTCCGGCGGATGACCCGCGCCAGCACTGGGGTCATGCAGTCAGCGAGGATCTGGTAAACTGGAGGGATCTTCCTTTGGCTATTTACCCGGGGGTTGAAAAACATTCATTTAGCGGTTCGACCCTGGTCGAGACGGACCGCGTCATTGCCCATTACCATGGGACCCACGCGGGGAACATGATCGCCATAGCTGATGATCCACTGCTCCTGAATTGGAAGAAACCCGATGGCAATCCGGTTATCCCAATGGCACCGGTAACGGATGCCGATGGACGGTCCTATCGTGTCTACGATCCCTGTATCTGGAAGGAAAATGAGGGTTATTATTCCCTTTCAGGAACCTACATCGACGGGGAGCTATTTGTAGACAGCAAGGTAGTCCAGCACCTGTTCTTTTCAACGAATCTGGACAACTGGGTCTACAAGGGCCCCTTTATGATCGATGGGTTTTACACCGATCCGGGCGAGGACGGGGCGGTACCGTATTTCTGGCCGCTTGGGGGCTATCATATCCTGCTCTTTGCGAGTCATTTGCGCGGAGCACAGTATTTGATCGGTAATTATGACAGGATCAACATGAAGTTCAATCCACTGAAGCACGGCCGCTTCAATTTCGGTCGCATCATGCACGGCGGGGTCCATGCTCCAACAGCAACGATCGACGATCAGGGGCGTCTCATCGTGATCTTCAATATCAACGAGGCCAAGCCGACCGAGGGTTGGGATCAGGTCATGTCGGTGCCACGTGTACTCTCCATTCGGGACGACATGACGCTCAACATGGAGCCTGTTCCCGAGCTTTCCCTGTTGCATGATGAACTGAAGCTGGTTGACGAGGTTGTGATTCCGGCCAATGTCGAGTTGATACTTGACGAGGTTGGTGGCAAGGCGATCGAAATCGAGGCGGTTTTTGATCCCCGTGATGCTCGTGAATTCGGACTGAATGTCATGCGTTCACCTGATGGGGACGAGATGACAAAGGTGGCTGTTTATCGCAAAGGCCTAATGTCTGCATCAAAGGACCATCATGAGGACGTGCTCGTTCTTGACACGAGCCGGTCATCCATGGGTATAGATATTCTGTCCCGTGCTCCTGAGATGGCACCTTTCACCTCCAGGGAGGGTGAACCGGTCAGTCTTCGAATCTTCATCGACCGAAGTGTTGTTGAAGTGTTCGTGAATGATCAACAGGCTGCAGCTACCCGTGTCTATCCGGAACGGGAAGACAGTGCCGGAATATCCGTCTATTCAAGGGGTTCAGATTCGATCCTGCGATCGATGAAGGTGTGGGAGATGAGAACCATCTACCCGGAAGTGTATCCGGACCCATAGAAAAGGCATTGCATTAGGGTTGAACGGGGGAGAGGAGTCCTTCATGTTTCAAAAGCTGTCGTTTCAGGTCAAGGCCGCCCGTAAAGCGGGTCAGGTTGGGCCGCCCGTGCAGTGATCTTCCTAGAATCCGGGGACAGGGTATGACCAGAACGACCGGGTTCCGGCGCATTGCCCCCCCGACTGCCCGGGCCGAGCCTGGTCTGTCCGCCGCCTCGGCGATTTCCCCATATGTACGTGTCCGACCGAATCGAACCTTTCTGGTTTCGGTCCAGACCCGTCTGTAAAATCCCCCCCATTTTGACCAATCCAGTTCGGGTGATTTGCAGGATTTTTCACCCCGAAAATAACATTCAAGGTAATGTGTCGTAAGATTCAGGCATTGTTGTTGTCTTCGATCGAGGGATTGCGTCACTTCGGTTCCTGTCCCAACCACGGCAACAGGTTTCCTCGGTCCTGAACCACCTGCGTGGATATTTTTGAATCCAAGTGGGAACCGGAGGCATTCCAGGCCAGAAGGCCCAATTCGACCCCGCATCTTGCCGATCGGGGTGTTCCAGTGAACATCAATCACGTTTAAATTATTCATGGGCTTTCAGTCGTTCTCCGGTGCCATGAGTCAGCGGAAAACTTTCAAGGACGGTATACGCAGCCCCGGCAGATTCCAGAACACACCGGTAAAGGTTCACCGTATTTGCCTGCATTGTGCCAAAACTGCAGGGCGATGAATTCTTGACCTGTTGCTCAAGAACCCTTACGTCCTTGAGGGACTTGATTCGGGCCAGGGTGAGGTGGGGCCTGAATACACGCTTTTCTGGAACATAACCGAATGATGCCATGGATTGTTCGACTGTCTCTTTCAGGGCTTCGAGCCTGCTTCCGCGGTCCCGAACACCAGCCCAGAGGATCCGGGGCCTTTTCCAGCTCGGGAAAACACCAAGGTTTTTGATTTCCACCCGTGTAACTTCGGAAGTCGCCAGATTTTTCCTGAGTCTGTCGCAAATCGATTGGATCTGATCGGCAGGCCTTTTCCCTAGAAAACACAATGTAAGGTGAATATTTGGGATTTCCACCCATGACGGCCGGCAGTGGCTGAACCCGCAACCCTTCTGCAGTCGGGATGTAATATCTCCAAGGGCTTTTTGGATCTCGACGGGCAGGGGCAGGGCGATGAACAGTCGATTTGTTTCTTCGAGCATTTCAGTTCGTCACGTTACCGTTATTGGGCAGGATGTACTCGTCGTTTCCATGCCGAGAAGCAGGGCCATTCAGGGCGTTCCAGACGCTGGCGTGGATGGTTTGACACAGACACGTGACCGGTCCGGTGAATCAAGAAAGCTGAATCAGCGGCCACCTTTCATAATTGCATCGGTTTTCGATTACGTACTGACCGCGGTTTCCTCCCCCCGGATCCTTGGATACCTCAATATCCCTTCAATCCCTATGGGGCAGTCCCATCACAGACGGCACTATTTATGAATTTTCCGGCTGGGCGGCTGGGCCGGAATGAAGGGCATTGACTGCTAGTGTCAGGCGTGACGTCTGGCGGCTGGCATTGTTCCGTGCGATCAGCCCCTTTTGGGCGGCGGTGTCCAGCGCGCTGATGGTGGCCGGCAGTTGCTTGCGGGCGGGCTCTGGATCCCCGGCTTGAATCAAGTCCTGAAGTTTCCTCAGGGACGTTCGGTAGCTTGAGCGTTGCGCACGGTTCAAAGTACGTCTTTTCTCGTTCTGGCGCATGCGTTTCTTTGCAGATTGAATATTAGGCATTCCAGGATTCCAACCGTCCTTTGCTGGGTATGTGTGGCAATTTCATGACCACTCGAACCCGACTTTATAAAACATATGATCCTGTGGTGTCAAGATTTGAAGCGGTACGGGTCATCCATCAGGGACGGGGCCCTGATCTCGGCTTGCCACGGGGTGTTCGGGAACCATTCATCAAAAGTCATCCTGATATATCCCATCACGCGTGTCTTGTCTAAAGCAAGCAAACATAACTATATGTGTGACCATAATTCGTGTGTCTGATGTAGTTCCTTCTGAAGGTGTTTACCAATTGCCTGTTAACTTTGGAGCCTCCTGAAGGAACTTGTAACCTGATCCGGGAAATCTACCACGGAGCTGGCAAGTCGAGGGATGTGAAATGTGAGATGTCTCACCCATGGATCTCATGCTATCAACAGCGGATATCATCCGTGGGTATTTTGTATTTATGGTTAAAATAAGGATCTTAAGGGATTATTTTGATCTCCAATCATGGCCGAACAGTTATTATCAGGGACCCGTATCGGCAGTGTTGATTCTCCATCTGAAATAATGAACTGGGCAACCCATGGAATCCGCCCGGGATGGATCAGGCAGTTTCTAAATTCAGCTTTTCTTCAACATGCGGATTATCTTGTTGGCCCGAGTGATGAACAGGCCGTTGCAGCAACTGAAATCGATGAGTCAAATTGGGATATCCTTTTTCTGGGGGATGATGACGGGACCATGTCCGAGACCGCGATCGCAAATCAGGTCAGTCGCCTGGCCCGAAACCATGCACTTGAATGTATCATTGTTGTCCTGTCCGATAGTTCGGCCGAATTACGCAATCGGTTCCTCATGTTTGGCGCTGTTGATGTCCTTCATCTGGGGGATAGCGTCCAGAGAATCCGTGAAGGAATCCGGCATGCCGCAGACCTGGTACAGGCAAGGCATTGCCAGACCGGACAGGAGAAAATGAGCATGGTGAATAGGCTCGCCATCAGTGTGAATCACGAAATTAACAATCCATTGACAGAATTGATGGGGACGACGGAACTGATGTTGAGGAAAAAGGACCAGCTTGATGAGGATATGGGCCACCACCTGACGACAATCATTGAGCAGTGTCATCGTATCAGGGGTCATATCTAGGTTAAAGTCCTTGAGTCACCTGCGGACGATCCCATACGGCGAACATGACGAGATGCTGGACCTGAATGGCGATGCGGGGAAGTCCGGGGTGATCGAGACTCTCAGGCAAGCAGGCGAATGCGTGACGTTGCCCAGTATTCTGGTGGTTGATGATAATCCGCTGATCGTCGACCTGATCATGCACTTGTTCAGAGATCGATTTGACATAGAACCGGCGGGTAGTGCGGACGCGGCGTTGGACCGGGTCGGAATCCGGGCCTACGATCTGGTTTTGATCGACCTTGTGCTGCCCGAGATGAACGGACTGGAGCTTTATCGTGAGATCAGGTCGATAAATCGCACACAAAGGGTTGTGTTGATGAGTGCATATCAGGGCGATGCCCGGGTTGGGCAGGTCATTAATGAAGATGTATCAGGATGCATATTCAAGCCATTTTCCGTGGATGTATTTGAGGATTTGATGACAGGCCTTCTCAAACAACCCATTTAAAGAAAAACCCGACATCCTTGCTTCAACAAAACGCTATTAATCCAGCACAAGGGCTTGTCGCCTGTCTGTCTCCATGGGCCTATTTATAATTACATATGCCAGGTCGGGAGAAGTGCAGGGTGTTCATATCTTGATTGACAATCTGCCCAGACCACTGAGATAAAGGCGTTTGACTTGGACTCCAAATTCCCATTTCAGATGACCTGTCCCACGTCGGGAGTTGTCGTCAGGGTGGGCTTGAAGAAGGGCCGGCATGTCTATAAACACACAAAAACTGCTGGAGGGCATGGTTCGGGTGGGCGCCTCCGATATGCATCTCAAGGTTGGCATCCCGCCGGTGATCCGAATTAATGGCCAGTTGCACCCGGTTGAGCATCCCGCCCTAACGGCGGAGGACACCGAGGATGCCAATAGGTCCATGATGCCTGACCGTTGCAATGCCCAGTTGGAGAGGAATGGGACGGCCGATTATTCATTTGGTTTAAGTGTCGATGTTCGCTTCCGGGTGAACTGTTATCATCAGCGCGGCGTAAAATCACTGGCCATTCGTTTATTGACTTCCGAGATGAGCACACTGGAGGAACTCGGTCTTCCCGTCCAACTTTATCGGCTTGCCGAGATCAAGCGGGGGTTGGTCCTCGTGACGGGTATCACGGGGAGTGGAAAATCCACCACTCTTTCGGCGCTGATCCACAGAATCAACCAGACACGACGCGAGCACATCATTACCATCGAGGATCCAATTGAGTTCATCTATACCGATGATAAGTGTGTGATTGATCAGATTGAGGTTAATCAGGATGTGGCGGATTTCAAGGTCGCTCTACGTGCCGCACTAAGGCAGGATTCCGACATCATACTGATTGGTGAGCTTCGGGACCGTGAAACTGTTGAAACTGCCATGCATTGTGTCGAGACCGGCCATGTGGTGTTTTCCACGCTGCATACACCGGATTGTCCACAGACTCTCACCCGTGTCTCACACTTTTTCCCCCAAGAGGAGCATCAGTTGATATTCGACCAGATGGCCAAGAATATCCAGGGCGTGGTATGTCAGCGGTTGCTGCGCAACAAAACCGGCAAGGGTCAGATCCCGTGTTGTGAGGTTATGTTCAACAACCCGATCATCAGGAAACTGATCATTGAACAGAGAATTAACGACCTTTCGGATGTGCTCAGGAGCGGCCAAGAGGGGATGCAGACCTTTGATATGGCCATGGTCGACCTTGTCAAGACGGAAAAGATTAGTTTTGATCAGGGCAATGAATATGCCGATGACCCCGCTGCATTTCGACGTCTGATGAAGGGCATCAAGGCGGGTAGTGACGAGGGTGGGCTGATCGGGACGTGACCTGACATGGAGATCTGTTTTGGCCGACTGTTTCAGTATGGCTCTGACACCCGTTGGTTCGGAACGCGGGAAATCCCCGCCCTGTTATTCCACGAGGTTAATATGTCACCCGGCAGCAGTCTGTCGGATGACCTGCTGATAATTCAATGATTCGTTGCGTTGGGCTGAAAAAACATTACCTGATGGGAGACCAAACAGTACGCGCCCTGGATGGTATCGACATCGACATTGCGGAAAATGAACTGGTCGCGATTCTCGGTTCATCCGGGTCGGGGAAATCGACCCTGATGAATGTTCTGGGGTGCCTGGACAGGCCGACCGAGGGCGAATATTGGCTTGATGGGGAAAATGTTGCCTGCTTGAACGATGATCAGCTTGCCGAATGCAGGAACCGCAGGATCGGGTTCGTGTTTCAGGACTTCAATCTGCTTTCGCGGAGGACAGCCCTGGAGAATGTTAGTCTCCCCCTATTTTATTCCGGTGACCGGCACCCCGGGAGAAGGGCCCGGGCTTCGCTCCAGCAGGTTGGCCTATCGGGGCGGATTCAACATTTTCCAAACCAGTTGTCTGGTGGTCAGAGACAACGGGTCGCGATAGCCCGCGCCCTTGTGACAGAACCGACGATCATCCTTGCCGACGAACCGACCGGAAACCTGGATTCGGTGACCGGTGGGGGGATCATGGATCTATTTCTTGGTTTGCATAAACAGGGAATGACTCTCATTATTGTCACGCATGATCAGGAGGTTGCAGGTTATTGCCCTCGGCAGATAAGGCTGCGGGATGGTTTGGTCCTGGAGGATCGCCGACCTTGACTTGATCAGCAGGCCCGTTTAATAGTACCTCGGTAGCTTAATCCGGGGAGCGGTGCCTCTTGTTCGATTGTGGGAAAATCCGACAATTTATGGGGAGATACACTTGCATAATGATATTGTTATTGCCCTGGGTGCCAACGATGGGAGTCCGAGGGAGGCACTTGATCAGGCCCTCCAGCTGATGGACGAGTCGGGGATACTCATAAGGAGATGCTCACGTATCTACCGCACCCGACCATGGGGCATGCCAGACCAATCCGTGTTTCTTAATGCTGCGGTTCTTGTCCGCAGTCGGCAGCGTCCGTTATCCCTGCTTGCGATACTTTTAATGATCGAGCGAAAAATGGGGAGACGTCGGGTCCTCCACTGGGGTCCTCGTCGTATTGATCTTGACCTGATACTATATGGAACAGTCCGGATGAATCATCGGGAACTTAAACTGCCTCATCCCGAAATTATTCGCCGTGATTTTGTTCTGTCGCCGTTGATGGACCTGGGGCTTCCTGCCGTTCCGGAAGTTGCCCCTTTCGGCTGGAGGTGTTTCCTGAGTTCTCTCCCTTGTGAATCAAGGACTATTCTTTCTTCCCAACCCTGGAAGTAATTTCCTGAAAATCAGGATCGTTGTGCCCATGTCCGTATTTCCTCAAAAAGATTTCCTGGGTTTTCGGCTTGCAGATATGACTACCCGACAATTCATGGATCATCTGTTACAGGCCGCACAATTTCCCAGAACTCATCTGAACATCGGTTATTTGAATGCGGCCCAGTTCAATCAGGCTTTCGAGAACCCCCGACTGGCGGCTCACCTGCGTGCGATGGATTGTATCTATGCGGACGGCCAATCGGTGGTCTGGGCAGCGAGATGGCTGGGGAGGCCGATTCCGGAGAGAATCAATGCAGGCGATTTTGCTCGGGAATTGGTTGAAGAGTTCTCTTCCCGTGGATTGAAAATCGCCCTGCTGGGCGGATTGCCGGAAAAAAGAGGGGGGGACCTGAGCGATTCGGAGGTAGCACAGGCAGCCAGTAGGTTCAGGAAGTGGGATTCCGGAGTGGAAATTGTATTTACCCATCATGGTTATTTTGACATTACGTCCGACCGAGCCGAGATGATCCGTGAAGATCTTGAAAAGGCAGATCCCGATATCGTTATGGTCGGTATGGGTGCTCCACGCCAGGAAGAACTACTTCATGCCTGGTCAGGCCTTGGATATCCGCGTGTATGGTGGTCTGTGGGTGCCCTGTTTGAATACCATGCAGGAACTCGTGCAAGGGCACCCCGTTGGATGCGCCGGGCAGGACTGGAATGGTTGGTGCGACTAGCCCTTGAACCGGGTCGTTTATGGAGGCGATATCTGGTCGGTAATCCATTGTTCATATGGAGGGTGTTCCGGAATCAAGGACCACCGGGGGGGTAGCTTCGTTCGTTCGATAGCTACGGGTTATAAGGTCGATTGGCTGGGGGGCTTCAAGCCTGATATCCTTGTTCCGTCCTGTCATGGTTTCCCCTGTATCATCGTTTATCAAAGATGTTCATTTTAATATTTGAAATCCGCTCTGGGATGTAGCCGGTTTTGTGCATCAACATGAGAATATCTCGTGTTGTCCCGGTATGTCACGGGCAGGTTCTTAAACTATTCTTGATGTGTCAGGTGAAGTAGATGGGGGCTTTTGAATTACCTGCATGCTGAACTGATCTGGCCGTCTGGTTCAGGGCTTGTCATCTCGGTCTTGACGCCATTGGAGGACCTGTTCCCAGATCCAGCAGGCAACTGCAAACTTGGAGGCCAAGGGTGATGTGAGTTCGATATCCTGTCCATCAAGGAGTGTGACTTGGTTTTGAGCGCCATTGAATCCGATGCCGGCAGTGCCGATGTTATTGGCGCAAACCAGGTCCAGTTTTTTGTCCATAAGTTTTGCCCTTGCGGTTTCCAGCAGGTTGGTGGACTCGGCCGAAAAACCTACAAGTACATGATTCTCATTTCGATGGTGACCGGCCCAAGCCGCGATATCGGGTGTTCGCTTGAGTTTCAGCGTCAGGGATTCACCGGATTTGATCTTTGTGCCCGGTATAGATGAGCCTTCATAATTTGCCACGGCAGCCACAAAAACAGCGATATCGACCCCATCCCAGTTCGCTTGAACCTTTCCGAGCATTTCCCTGGCTGACTGGACAGCTATTGCATCCACGGAATCGGGGATATCGGCATCCATTGGACCGTGAATCATGATTACAGATGCCCCCATATCATGGGCTGCCCGGGCAAGTGAAGTTCCCATAAGGCCCGAGGATGTATTGCTGATAAACCGGATTGGATCAAGCATTTCACGGGTTGGTCCCGCCGTGATGAGTACACGCGTGCCCGACAGGTTCATGGCGTTGCTTCGGCACGGTTCCTTGTCCGTGGCAAACCCCATCGGTTCCTCGGGGGCCAGTGCCAGGATGTGTCCGGTGATATCATGTGGTTCAGCCATGCGTCCTTCCCCGACTTCGCCACAGGCCAAGGGGCCATTTTTACCCATTATGATACTCATCCCGCGTTTTTCAAGGAGAGCCAAGTTTGTGCGTGTCGCCGGGTTGTTCAACATGGTTGTATTCATTGCCGGGCAGATAAAGGCAGGACCGTCGTACGCGAGCATGAGGCTGGTCACGGCATCATTGGCCATGCCATGCGCGATACGCGCGATCAGGTTGGCTGATGCCGGGGCTATTACGATAGCATCGGCCCATCTTGCCCAGGTTACATGTTCCATCTCACCGGACTCGGGTCTGTCGAATATACTACGATAGACAGGGTGTCCGGTGAGGGCTTCATAGGTCAGGGGCCTGACAAAATTTTCGGCCGAACGGGTCATGGCAACACGGACATCGACCCCACTCCTGACTAGGCTGCCGACGAGATCGGCAGATTTATAGGCGGCAATACCGCCGGATACACAGAGGATGATTTTGGACGGAGTGGCTTTCATGGATTTGGAACGATCCCTCTGTGCATATTGGCCTAGAATATCAAAACGGTCATATGCTACTGAAAATCCGGAATGAAAGCATGGGTAAAATAAAAAGTCCCTGACTTCCAGACCCCATGGCGTCAAAGGGCCCGGATCCTTGCTGACCCCTGCCGGATTTCAAAAGACTGACGTCCATGTGTTTTTGATATCATCGGAGATGCACGGAGTTCTTGCGCTCAGACGTCACGGGGGGGCAAATTATTTATCCCCCGGATTTAAAAGCCATGCACATCCATCTTAATGCTGTTTGATTAGGATTCTTTGCGTTAAGATACAATTTCACTACCCGGTGATTCTGGGCAGGGGCCCCAAGGAAGATATGATGAACCCGGTCGAGCACCAGAATATCATCCTGACCGGGTTCATGGGAACTGGAAAAACCACTGCCGGTAGGGTTTTGGCAAAATGTTTGGGATGGAAATTTGTCGATACCGATGACTTGGTCGAAAAAGAAGCGGGAAAATCAATACGGGATATATTCAAGGATGATGGTGAAGATGTTTTTCGTGGACTAGAGCGCCAGGTCGCTGCGGGAATTCGTGAGTTTCGACATCATGTTGTGGCCACCGGTGGCGGGATTGTATTGGATCCCGTAAACATGCGGAATCTCGGGAAGAGCGGCCTGTTGATTCTACTGATGGCGGATGTGGATTCCATCTGGAGCCGGATAAGGTGTCATGACCACCGGCCACTACTGCAATGTGAAGACCCCCGTTCGAGAATCGGTGAATTGCTGAAAGAACGGTCCGTTGTTTACAACCAGATTCCACAAAAGGTTGAAACGGGTGACGTTTCCATAGAGAAGATTGTGGACCAGATCCTGAAGTTGGTGAAACATGGGTGAAATCCTATCCACGGTAACGGTTGACCTCGGTGAACGCTCCTACCGTATCGATATCGGAAGAGGCTGGATCGATCAAATTCCAAGGCGGTTGGCCGAATGTGCCGCGTCTTCTCGTTGTGTCATCGTGACTAACCCGGATATCGACCGGAAGTGTGGTGAACCCATTCGTAATTATCTTTCAGGCGGCGGTTATGAAGTGACCCTTTGTGAGATCCCATCCGGTGAGGAATATAAAACCGTCGACATGGTCACTCGGGTTCACGATTTCATGCTTGGGGAGAGATTCACCAGACAGGACATGCTTGTAGCGCTCGGTGGCGGGGTTGTGGGGGATATTGCTGGTTTCGCCGCAGCCAGTCTACTCAGAGGGATTCAATATGTACAGATGCCGACATCGCTCCTGGCAATGGTGGACAGCAGTGTTGGCGGAAAAACCGGTGTCAATCATGCCATGGGTAAAAATCTTATTGGGGCATTCTGGCAGCCCTGCTGGGTGGCCATCGATCTTGACTGGCTGGACACCCTTCCCGATGACGAACTGGTCGCGGGTTTGGCCGAGGTTATCAAGTATGGCATCATCGCTGATGCCGAATTGTTTGGATATTTGGAGACTCATGTTGATGAGCTGCTGGCGCGGGATACGGATGCCCTCACACACGTCATCCGCCGCTCCTGTGAGATCAAGTCAGGTATTGTGGCAGAGGATGAAAGGGAACAGGGGCTGAGGGCCATATTGAATTACGGTCATACCTTTGGTCATGCAGCTGAGGCCCTGTCGGGTTACAGCCGAATTCGCCATGGCGAGGGCGTTGCGATGGGCATGGTCGCTGCAGGGAGGCTTGCTGAGTCAAGGGGGATGATAACAACGGAAACATCGGACAGGATTGAGCGCCTGTGTGCCGATTTTGGACTGCCGGTCAGGATGCTGAACTATGACCCCGAAGCCTACTGGAGGGTCATGGGCTCTGACAAGAAGGTGCGGGATTCGATGATACGGTTCATTCTGCCGGTCCAGCTGGGACAGGTCGAGATCAGGGATGATATCGGGGAGGCGGAACTGAAGGATTGTTTGCTCGGGACGATGGAACCCTGAATGGTTGCTTGAATGGTGAAATATCATGGATGATTTTTTATATCCGTTTGCATAGGATATCCGGCACGGCCATGATGGATAATCTTCTGTCTGGTTGTAAATTGATTCACGCAAGGGAGATTATATGCGAATTCTCGTCCTGAATGGACCGAACCTCAACATGTTAAGCCAGCGGGAACCCGGTATTTATGGAACGATGTCGCTTGGTGAGTTGGAGTCCACGCTTCGCAAGAAGGCAAGGGAACTTGGCGTCGATATTGAAACATCGCAGAGCAACAGTGAAGGGGCGCTGATTGACATGTTGCAAAGGGCAAAAAACCGTTGTGCAGGCGTGATTTTCAATCCGGGTGGATATACCCATACATCAGTGGCAATTCGTGATGCTATTACCGCAATGGGAATCCCGGTGGTGGAGGTCCATATCAGCAACATTCATGCCCGCGAAACGTTTCGCCATATCTGCGTGACGACGGGTGCATGTGCCGGCCAGGTCAGCGGGATGGGTGTCCTGGGTTATTTCATTGCATTACAGGCCGTGGTTCAGATTGTCAAACACCCCGCTAGTGGCAGGTCTGATGACACGAAAGTGGAGGATCGAGATCGTGGAAGGCGCAACCGACGTGGCCGTCGGGGAGGACGCAGGCGTCGGGGTGATGAGGATCTCGATGGTAACGAGGAGGATTCGGAATCCTTGCGTCAGGAAGATAAGGTCGATCCAAGCGAACGTTATGCAGGGATAGAGGGAGTAACGGTTCGAAGAGGTCTTGACGTCTTGGCCGAAGCCGGGGAAAAAACGACGAAAAAGGCCCCGCGGGGCCGTGTCAGCTTCGGTGGGGAAGAAGATGATGCCGGAAAAGATGAAGATATGGGAGATGCCGGGAAGACTGAGAAGGTTGTTAGAAAACGTTCAGTCCGCAGATCATCCACCAAGGATCACGATGATACTGATGATGCTGAGGAGACGACGGGCAAGAAGGCGTCCCCCAAATCTCGGAAAACTGTAAAAAAGAGGGTTGTGAAGAAGAAGACAGTCAGAAAAAAAACTGTAGGTGCCAAGCCATCATCCACCAAGAAGGAAGCCCCCGCCCTGAAGGACGATCAGGACTGAGATTCGGGAGAAACGACAAGGGATTGGCTCGATGTGCCATCAAACTTGAGAAACAACGATAATCCTCGTGGAAAAAATGTGACAATCCCCCGATCATGTGACCTTTCGCAGGATCCCTGCACAGGGCGAAAGCGGGGTCTGGTTATCCAGGGTTCATTCCTGCGGGTCGTGCCTGTTCCCCCCTCCCCGATGATTTACCCCAGTCGAATATCTTTGCCAAGGCACCGGTAACACTTATTCCAAATGTTTCGGGTCCAGGGCGTCGCGGATTCCATCACCCAGGAAATTGAACGCGAATACGGTGATGAAAATCAGGAATCCAGGAGCTAAAAGCCATGGATACTTGACGAATGAAAGCGACTTGTGTGCCTCCTGTAGCATATTTCCCCAGGATGCATGGGGCTCATTGATGCCCACATTCAAGAAACTTAATGCGACTTCACCAAGAATGTACCCGGGGATGGACAACGTTGCCGCGATGATGACATAGGTCATCGTGTTTGGGAGGAGGTGGCGTGTGATGATTCTCAGGTCTGAGGCGCCCAGGGAACGTGCCGCTGATATATAATCCAGTTTGCGAAGTGCAATAACCATGCCCCGGATGACACGTGCAGTCCCACCCCACCCAACCAGACCCAATATGACGACAATCAGAACGTAGATGTGCCCGGGATGAAGTGGCTCACCATCCTCGAGCCCGAAAACAAAGGACAATGTCGGATTGGACTCAGAGAGCGCGGTCCTCAGCGCGAGAATCAGGTAAAGGCCCGGGATGGACATCATGAGTTCGACGAAACGCATCAGTAAAGTATCCGTGACACCCCCGAAATATCCGGAGATCCCACCAATCAACAATCCAAGTGTCATGGTAATTAGGATCCCGATAAGGCCGATACTCAGTGAGATTTTGGCTCCAGACAGCAGCCGGGAAAAGATATCCCTTCCCAGCCCATCCGATCCAAGCAGATAGATTGATGGGGTAGGATTAATTTCATTCGTCATCACGGGTTCATTGGTTTTCTCGGATATTCCATGACTGATGCCGAAAAGGTGGGTTTCGCACTCGAATATCCACCATAAGAAATAACTTTCCCCCCTTACGAAGAACCTGATTGGGTATCTTGTATTCCTGTCCTCGATATAAGTACGTCTCCTGACATCCTTGAGTTCTGTTTTGTATATAAATGGGCGGATGTGAAAATTGCCTTTTGTGTCGACAAAGTGAATTTTTGCAGGGGGATGATGCGGGGTGCCTGTGCGTGGTGCCTTTGGTTCATAGGGCGCGATGAAGCTGCCGAAAAGTGCGAGTGTATAGAGGATAAAAAGTATCAAGCCGCCCGTAATGGCGATTCGGTTGTGGATCATACGGCCGATGAATATTCGGAATGGAGACCTGAGATGACCGGATTTAGTTATACTGGGATTCATGATGGACAGCCCCGAATTCCTATTCTTCAGTTTTCTGGAAGGTAATTCTCGGATCACTGATGGCCAACAGGATGTCGGCGATCAGGTTGCCGACCACCAGCATGAAGGTTGCCAACAGGACGGACCCGGTAACAAGGAAAAGGTCCTTTTCAAAAAATGCCTGGATCGTTGTTCGGCCCAGCCCTGGCAGGCTCATGACGACCTCGACAAGAAATGCACCACTTAGAAGGCCCGAGATGTTGTAGCCGAGTATCGTGATCAGCGGATTGATTGCATTCCGTATGGCATGCCTGAAAAGCACGATCCTCTGGTCGAGTCCCTTTGCCCGTGCCGTCCGAATAAAGTCGGATCTCAGGACATCAAGGATCTGGCCGCGCATGTGCCTCATCAGGGTGGCTGTCATTGCCGAACCCAGTACGAATGTCGGCAGGACAAGATGATGGATGCGATCACACATTCGTTGAAATCCTGACATTTCATCCCAGTTCCGGATATCGATCAACCCGCCGGCCGGAAACCAACCGGTAACCTTCGCGAAGTAAATTGCCAGCAGAGCGAGGAATACATCCGGAACCGAGAGACCGAGAAAAGATACACTCGATGCGATCTTGTCCATAGCGCTGTACTGCTTCGCACCGGCGATGATTCCCAGAGGGATGGCGACTAGCCAGGCAAAGAACATGGCACAGAACGCAATCAGCAAGGTGTTGCATGCCCTGTCGCCCAGGACGTCAAACACTGGTTTATTGTGTGCGAATGAATAACCGAAGTTGAGGCAGCCGCCCTTCTTCCAGGGTGCGGTCCAGGCGGCATTATCACCCCAGATAACACCACGTATCCAGTAAAGGTAGGAAAGGTGCCAAGGCTTGTCGAGGCCTAGGCGTTTCTCCTCCTGGATGATGAACTCATCTGACAGACGAGGATCAAGCTTCATGCTTGAGAGATAGTTTCCCGGCGATTGATTGATCAGGTAAAATGTGACGATCGACACGCCAATCAGGATCGGAATCGCGTGCAGTACTCGATGTATGATGAACCTGAACAGGTGCATGAATGCTATTTGATATACAGTTCCTCTAGATTGTGCGTCAGGTATGGTCTGAGCGGTGTGGGTTTTAGGTTCCCGATGGTGTTCTTTGCGGCGACATGCAGGTTGGGGGAGACGAGGTGGATAACCGGTTGTTTTTCGGCGAAGACCCTCTGGATGTCGAAAAATATCCGCCTCTGTTCATCGACGTCAAAAGTTCGCTTCATTTCGGCATACATTTTATCCACGTTTGCCTCCCAGTCTGTCATGGGCGAGGGTTGTTGCGGGTAATGGTGGTGCATCCGTCCCGTACTGAGGATTGTATTGGATGACATTGATGGGTGCGGCGGTACGCCGCTGGCCATTCCAAGAAGGCAAGCATCATAATCCATCGTGTTGATGAGGCGGCCGATGAGGTCATTGAAATCCAGCATCTGGGTGGTTACATCCAGTCCGATTTTCCTCATGTCCCCTGCAATCAAGGTGCACATCTTGTCCCGTGAATCTGTTTCCTTGTTGGAATTCAATGTGAACCTGATGGTTCTGCCTTCACGATCTTCCCGGAATCCATCACCGTCCTGGTCGATAAAGCCGATCTGATCCAACAGCTCCCTGGCTTTCTCCGGATCATAGGGGAATTTCGGGATATCCTGGGTGAACCACATTTTGTTGGAAGGAGGTGTCAAGCCGTAAAGGGGCACGGCTTCCCCAAACATAATTGTATTCACAATGGCCTGGCGGTTTGTCGCCATGGAGCAGGCCTTCCGGAAATTGACCTCCTCGAACCACAACCGTTTGTTCGGATCAACATGATACCGGAAATTTTTATCCAGAATTTCGGCAGGTGGGGTATCACCGGGTTTCTGTGGCTCCCATTTTTTGCGTTCACCACCCTCTTCATCATAGCTGCCTCCCGGGTGCAGGTTGAACCAGTAATGATTAATGCTGAGAGATATCCCGGCAGTATGGACCGTGTAATTTCCGGCTTCGGATTCATCCTCTACCTGAGCTAGGTTCTCGGGCTGTATGCCTTCGAGCATGTCGAGATCGCCGGCAAGAAACCGAATCGTGATGGCCTCGGCCGTTTCAACGTTGAGCAGAATGATTTTATCCAAGTAGGGAAGTCGTGTCCCCGCGGAATCGAACCTGTAATAATGAGGATTGGGCTCAAGGATGATGTATTCACCTGACTTGAACTCTCTGACACGGAAAGGACCGCTCGTGATGATATCGGCGGGTGGGTGATCGGTACCCAAGATCTGCCCGAATGTCCCATCCTCAAGGGCCTTACCATATTTGTGGCGGGGGAGTGCACGAATCAGTCCCAAGTTGAGGAATGCGAACGCATCGACTGTGGGAATCCTGACGATAAAAGTGTGGGGGTCGGGTGCCCTGAATTCGTAGGGTTTCCCATCAGCCTTGAAGGTTTCAACCTCATCGTTGGGAACGCTTTCATCGTTGATGATTTCAGTGTAGAACATCAAATCATCAGATGTAAGTGGGGCTCCATCACTCCATTTCAGATTTTTACGAATATTGAACACCCACTCATTACCGGCCTCATCATATTGCCATGATTCCGCAAGCATCGGCCCGTGCTCCTGTGTTACGTTGTCGTAACTGACCAGGCCGTCGAAGAGATATCCGGAGATACGTTGCGATGTGGCATCCGATATCATTGGCACATTGAAAGTTTTGGGGTCACCTGCAATGCCAAGAACCAGTTCGCCCCCCTTTTTAGCCGGGGTGATATCATGGGCAACCAAGGCGCCCTCGGGAACATCTGCGGTGACAGGGGTTGTTGCATTTCCATCTGTGGCGTCACCCTGAACCGGGGTCTTCACAGCGGGCACCGATGATGAAACCCGGTCGCTGCCACCCGTGTCTCCGCATCCGCCAAGGCAAGCTGTCGCAAGGATAAAGGCCACTGAAAAGACCAGGATTCTGCTCATGTTCATTCTCCCGTCCCTGAGGTAGTCGAATTTTGTCAGGATAATAAGATCAGAGCCGACGTGCAAGATCCTTCGCGAAATAGGTGAGGATTAGATCGGCTCCTGCCCGTCGGATGCCCAAGGTTGCCTCCATCATGACCCTTTCTCCATCTATCCATCCCTTTGCCGCTGCCGCCTGGATCATGCTGTATTCACCCGACACATGATAGGCCGCGATGGGGAGGGCGAAGTTTCTCCTGAGGTCTGCTATGATATCAAGGTATGCCAGAGCCGGCTTGACCATGAGAATATCAGCGCCTTCCTCGACATCAAGACGGCCTTCCTCAAGTGCTTCCCTGCGGTTGGCCGGATCCAGTTGGTGTGTCCTGCGGTCACCAGACTTCGGGTTGCTCTGCGCAGCTTCCCTGAAGGGGCCGTAAAATGCCGAACTGAATTTTGCCGCGTAGGACATGATCGGGATATCGACAAGCCCGTTTTCATCGAGTCTCCCGCGGATTATTCCGATTCTTCCGTCCATCATGTCTGAGGGCGCGATGATATCGGCACCGGCATGAGCCTGACTGACGGCCGTTCGTGCAAGCAGTTCGGCTGTGGGGTCATTCTCAAGATTCCCTTTGCTGTCGATGATTCCGCAGTGACCATGGTCCATGTACCCGCACAGGCATGTGTCGGCGATGAGGACAAGTTGCCCATCCAGTTTTTCCTTCAGAGCAAGTAACGCGGTCTGAACGATCCCGTCCTTCGACCATGCCCCTGATGCCTGATCATCCTTCTTCTCGGGTATCCCGAACAAGATGACGGCTTGAATTCCCAGGTCGAGAACTTCCCTGCACTCCTCAACCAGTTTATCAACAGAAAGGTTGAAGACGCCGGGCATGGACGGGACCTCATGACGGATGCCATTTCCCGGGCAGACAAATAGGGGGTAAATGAGATTGGAACATGAGAGCCGTGTCTCGCATATCATTTCGCGCAACATGGGACTCTTCCTGAGTCGGCGTAGTCGTTTGGTGGGAAACCTTGATTCCATCTCGCTTCTTTTCAAGGGCCCGAAAAAATGGCCTGGTTGCTGCAATCAGGGTCTAATCTAAATAAATTCATGATTCAATGATAGTGTATTTTTCGTTTTTCGATATGGAAAACCTGATTAATCGAATGATCGTGATAATTCAAATATATTTTGATCCATAGAGCTGATAGTGTGTCTGGCCTCGTTATCTGCTGCTCGGACCCCATGGAGACTGTGGAGTTATGCAATCAGTATTCAGGAACAAATTCTGGATTTTTATCCTTCAGGTGACCTTTGTTTTTATCTGTCCCCAGGCATCGAGTGTTGTGGAGGATCTCAATGAAACCAAGTCAGGCAGGAAAAGGCTGGAACAGATCATGGAAGCGAAAGAAAAAAAATACACAAACCGTCTGATTGATGAAACCAGTCCCTATCTCCTTCAGCATGCCCATAATCCGGTAGACTGGTATCCGTGGGGGAACGAGGCCTTCGAGTTGGCCAGGAAGGAAAACCGCCCTGTTTTTCTGTCCATAGGTTATGCGGCGTGCCATTGGTGTCATGTCATGGAGCACGAGTCATTCGAAAATGAGGAAATAGCGAAGATCATGAATGAGAAATTTGTCAATATCAAGGTGGACCGTGAAGAGCGGCCGGATATTGACGATATCTACATGACTGCAGTCCAGATGCTGACGGGCAGCGGGGGGTGGCCGATGTCGGTCTTCATGACGCCCCAGGGAAAGCCGTTTTACGGGGGAACATATTTCCCCCCGGAACGCAGGTATGGACGGCCAGGTTTCAGGGAAATCCTGCTGGGTATTTCGAAACATTACGGGGAATCCGGTGACAATATCGCGGAGGACGGAAATAGGCTGACACAGGCAATTTTAGATTCCGCCAATGTCAGGGCTGGTGACCAGGAACCCAATCGTGAGATTGTGGACGGCGCGATCTTCGAACTGAAAGCCCGATTCGATTCGAAAGAGGGTGGATTTGGCCAGGCCCCGAAATTCCCACCCTCCATGGCCTTGAACCTGCTTTTACTTGAGTATCAGCGGACCGGCTCCAAGAGTCTTCTCGAAATGGTTGAGGTGACACTGCAGAAGATGGCGTACGGGGGTATGTATGACCAGGTCGCGGGAGGTTTTCACCGCTATGCAACCGATCCGCTTTGGCTGGTCCCGCATTTTGAAAAGATGCTTTATGACAATGCACTGCTTGCTCCGGTCTATCTGGATGCATGGCTGGTGACCGGCAACGAATATTACCTCAGGATTGGACGGGAAATCCTGGATTATGTCCTGGAGGTCATGACACACGATGAAGGCGGTTATTTCTCGACACAGGATGCCGACAGTGAAGGTATTGAAGGCAAGTATTACACGTGGCGGCCGGATGAAATCAGGTCAGTCATGGGGGAAGAGGACGGGGCATTCTTCTGTGAATTCTATGCTATCACGGGAAAGGGAAACTGGCACGAAGCATACAATCACAGCAGCATCCCAAATATCAAGGTGCCCATGGGTATTTTTGTTCAGAGCCGGGGTATGGATGCAGAGGAGGGGTGGGAAAAGATTGATGGATTACGCAGGAAGCTCCTTGTACGGCGG
>CAYYNQ010000088.1:0-62587 GCA_964473105.1 uncultured Candidatus Sumerlaeota bacterium
CTGGAAAACAGGCTCGGCATCACAACCCGGGCCCGTCTGAACTCAATGCGCAACCAGGCGCGCAAAAGCCTCAGGAAATCCGGGACAACACCTCACAGGCAAGATCCAGCCTGAGTCAGCAACCGCAACGGAAAGGAAGGAGGGATCAGTTCGTGGGCGCGCTGTCAGGACATCACTCGGGCACAACGGTCCCGTCAGGCGGCGGGAGCCTGGTCCGTTCCGCCGCAAACAGGCCCGGTCCTGCGGGATCGGCGCACAACCGACGACCCATCCTATTGTGCCACTACCTGTGATTTCCTTGGCCAGAATCCTCAAGGACATTTCGCCCCATAGCAGAGGTCAGGCATTCGGGCTGTGGGGTTTCAAAGCCTCGTAATGCCGGCAGGTTGCCTCGACCTTCCGGTTCTCATCCTGTTCATCATAACGGTCCCGCCCGATCAACCAGTCCGACATCTTCTCCCAACAGATCGCAGCAAGCAGTTCAATATGATCACTTCTCTCGTTCAACGCCGGGATGTAATGATAATCCCTCCCGCCAGCAGCCTCGTAAATTTCACGGTTGGTGATGTCCATCTCCTCGAGCGTCTCAACACAGTCCGAAGAAAACCCCGGACAAACCGCATGAACATGCGTGATTCCCTGCCGTCCCCATTCAGCCAAAGTCTCATCCGTGTAAGGCTGCAGCCAGCGTTCCCTGCCGAAAAGCGACTGGAAACGGATGAAAACCTCATCTTCCCGCAACCCGAGTTCCTCGATCATGAGTCGTCCTGTTTTCAGGCACTGGCAATGGTAGGGGTCGCCTCCCTTGATATAACGCAACGGTAACCCGTGAAACGAAATCAACGTCCTGGTGGGCTTATCATGTTCTTCCTGATATCCTCGTATCGTGGCAGCCAGCGCCCTGATGTATAGAGGATGATCATGATACGAGGTGTTGAAACGCATTTCCGGGATCCAGCGTTGTCCCTGGAAATACTTTCCGACGGCATCGAACGTGGAACCGGTCGTGGCACTGCAGTATTGGGGAAACAGGGGCAGGATAAAAATCCTGCGGCAATGTTGCGCCTTGAGATTGTCCAAGGCCGCCGCCACCGAGGGATTGCCATAACCCATGCCCGCCTCGACATGAACCGGGCCGCCGAACCGTTCCCTCAGCAGAGCCTGCAGCCCGGCAGCCTGTCTGCGGCTGTGAACCAACAGCGGGGAGCCCTCCTCAGTCCAAATGTTCCGGTAGAGGGCAGCTGACTTCCTCGGCCGCGTGTTCAGGATGATCCCGTGCAGGATAATCTTCCACATCCAGCGGGCGGGGGGCGGTTCTATCACGCGCGGATCAGAAAGAAACTGGGCCAGGTAACGCCGCAAGGATAGTGTGTCAGGTGCATCGGGTGTGCCGACGTTGGTCAGCAGAATCCCAACTGCAGGATGTTCGCTGTGCTGAAAACCAGGCTCGCCCTCATATACACCCATGCTGACCCCCGGTTTTCCCTGATGTTCATTTGATGCATCGGCCAACATTCCACCTTGACCGTGAGTTGTATTCTCATATATTCCGGATTGGTTTTCAACTTTGTCGAAACCCGGCAGGATATGATCGGGATCCCATGCATGGGCGGGAGGCAAAGGCCTAATTAAATGACTGGTGCGATCTTTCTGCAATCAAGGCAGAACTTCAACAGGTACAGGATTTTCGACGAAATCGGGTTCGGCGACCTTTCCGGCGCCAAGTTCCAAGGTATTTCAAGGGCCATCCAGCCTGCACCCGCCTCTGGGGTATAGCGAAAATCCCGGAAAAATGACACGAATGAAATCAAGTGTCCTGCGCCCAATGTCTCGGCTCATTAATACGGGGACATTGCGGGATAACGGACAGAATATCCAGCGCATAAGACCCGGGTTCCCGGACGATGGACTGGAAGGGAGGGAAACCATGGCGTACAAAAGGAAATCTCCATCCACCTATGATATTCATCGGTTCTTCTGGTTTATTTCCGGAAGAAATCACCCTCGCCGGCAGGATCAATTCAGATGGGTGGCCGATGGCGGGTGATTCACAAGCGTACAATGGCAGAAACAACCTTCTGGGGTGGTGTTGACACGACGAGAGAAAAAGAAAAGTTTGAGTTCACAATCGGTCCGGAATTCCCCGGGGAAAGGCAGGGCGACTAAACTTTCTGCGCCAAGGACACTGTTGATCTTCAGGCTTGACCACAAGGGAACGTTTGATGATACTCGACTTTCCGTGTGCTGCCTGGGTAGCTCAGTCGGTAGAGCAGGGGACTGAAAATCCCCGTGTCGGTGGTTCGATTCCGCCCCCAGGCACCACGGGTAAAAATTCACAATTACTGTCTGCTTGCCACTTTAAGATCCCCTGCAAACCTGCCCCCGGAATTATTCGTAAACACTCGTTGTTATCAATCGACATCGACAAAGTTTGTTACTGCAGTTGACCCCGGCATTGTTCCAGCAGCTTGGCCGTGGAGTCCCGTATCAGTGCGGTCTGGTTGGAAATAATCACAAATGTTGCGCCCAACTCCCTGAATGTCGGCAGTTCGTCCGGACCTCCCAGCATGGCCACCTCCTTGCCGTGAAGCCGCAGAATCTCGACCGATTTTTCAACCAGCTTCATCACCTCCGGGTGATTCAGCTGCGTCGGGACCCCCAGGTCCGCCGAAAGGTCGAACCGACCGATAAGAAACCCGTCAATACCCTCGACTTGGCACATTGCATCCAGGTTCTCGACCGCCGTGGCAGACTCGATCTGGCCGTAAACCGTGAGTTGTTGATCAATTTTTTCGAATTGCTGCGCATGCAACCCGCCGATGGCGTAATTGGCCGAGGGCAGGGCACTGAACATTCCCCGCTGGCCAACCGGCCGGTAACGCGAATGCTTCACCAGTTTCTCAATATCCTCGACCGTGTCGGTGATCGGGCAGATGATCACATCCGGACCGCACTCGAGCGTCTTGGTGATCCAGTCGCGGCCGGTACCGGGCACCCGGACAATCTTCACCAGATCATGAGCGTTAGCCACCAGGCACATTGTATGTGTATCCGTGGTGGTGATATGCGTATGCTCCTGGTCAAGCCAGATGCAGTCGATCCCGATACGTCCGACCACGTCGATAAACGTCGGGTCAGCCCATGTCACGGTCAGGCCCAGCAGCGGCCTGCCACCGTTTTTCTCGACCCGTTCCTGTAGTCGTCTTTTCATCATATCCTTCCTTTCAAGTATTGATCGATGAATGCATCCAGCGTGAATTCTCCACCGCGCGCATATCTCCTGCAGGCATCTTCATGGCTCATGACTTTCGCCGCCTCCCCGGCGACCCGGTCAGCAATATCCAGGGGGATCGTCAGTATCCCGTTGGCATCACCATGCAGCAGGTCGCCCTGTTGAACCATCATGCCGCAAATATCAACGGTGCAGCCGACCTCGATGAACTGTGGTATTCCGTGTGCAACGACAAGGCCCTTCGCAAACATCTGCATCCCGGGAGCTTCTTCACGCACAGCCTGGTAATCCCGAACGCCCCCGCTGCAGACAAAGGCAACGACCCCCAGGCGCTGGGCGAGTGTGGCCATCACATCGCCGACATGACAGCTGCGGGACTCCCCAGGCCCGGCCGACTCTATGACGGCAATCGCAGGCTTCGGGGCGGCTTCGATCGCCTTCCAGAAAGCCGTGTTCCGATTGTAGACGGCAGGACCTGGCTTGGTGGTCGTGGCCTTTGCCGTGACGGCATAGCCCACGACCGGCGGCAAATCGGGGTAAATACAGCGCAAATCCACGGAAGCATAACCGTCCGTGCAGTCACGTTCTGCAATCGCTTCAACTGCGTTGGCAATTGTCGGCGAATCGAATCCGGCCAGTCTATCAAGCTCTTCACGCCCCAAGCCCATGTCCGGCTTACTCCAACTCGGAAATATTCATGCACCTCAGGAAAATACGGGGGACACTGACTATCGACAAACCGGTTGAGGATGTCAAGTGCGGCCGACTTTCATCCAAGCCCGCCAAATTTCTTGCCCAAGCGGCCTCATTCGTTTAGAATATCACCGCTTGTGGTTGCGATCAGGGTTCCTGTGACCAGCCCTCCTCCAAAAGTCTAGCATGTAGCGCCGGCACAGGATACGACGATTGGATGAAGTCTCAAAGGCAACCAGTTAATTTTTTGGCATGAAAATCGGGATCCCAAAAGAAACTCAGGATGGGGAAAAGCGTGTTGCTGCCACCCCACGCACGACCGAACGGCTAAAAAAAGCGGGGTTTGAGGTGCTGATTGAGTCCGGGGCTGGGAAGTGCGCGTCCTTTTTTGACGCCGAGTATGAAAAATCCGGCGCCTCGATTGCTCCGGATGCGCAGACAGTCTGGCAGACAGCAGACCTAGTCCTAAAGATCGATCCCCCCACAAATGAAGAGATGGAATACCTGCCCCAGAATGGAAGGCTGATTTCATTCATCCAGCCCGGGATAAACCAGCCCCTGCTCGATCAATTCAAAATGCGGGGCGTCTCGGCCCTGGCGATCGACTGTATTCCGCGAATCACACGTGCTCAGAAGATGGATGTCCTGAGCTCAATGGCAAATATCGCCGGTTACCGTGCGGTCATTGAGGCCGCAAACGAATTCGGGAGGTTTTTCACGGGGCAGATCACTGCAGCGGGGAAAGTGCCTCCGGCCAAGGTGCTAGTTATCGGTGCCGGGGTCGCGGGTTTGGCGGCAATCGGCTGTGCACGTGGCCTCGGCGCAATCGTTCGCGCCTTTGATGTCCGGTCCGCCGTTCGGGAGGAAGTCCAGAGCATGGGCGCGGAATTCCTCGAGGTCGACCTCGAGGAAGAGGGAGCAGGGACGGGCGGTTACGCGAAGGAAATGAGCAAGGAATTTATCGAGGCCGAGATGAGACTCTTCGAGGAACAGGCCCGTGAAGTTGACATCATCATCACCACCGCCCAGGTTCCCGGTAAAGTCCCGCCGGTACTACTTCCAGGCAATATCGTCGATGTGATGAAACCCGGGTCCGTTATCGTCGATCTCGCCGCATCGGAGGTCGGCGGCAACTGTGAACTCAGTGAGCCGAACCGGGTGGTGACCCACCGGGGTGTTCGTATCATCGGCTACACAAACCTCGCCAGCCGGCTGCCCAACCAGGCGAGCGAACTGTTCGGAACAAACATGGTACATTTTTTGAATGAAATGGGTGGCGGTGAGTCTTTTAGCGTCGACTTGGAGAACGAAATTGTCCGTGATTCACTGGTCACGCACCGGGGCGAAATAACCTGGCCACCCCCGAAGCGGGTGAAGCCCGAACCCGCAGCAAAGAAAACCGGAAAGCATACGGACGAGGCAAAGCCGGTTGCGCCTGCGGATTCCGCCGCCACGGTATCTGACCGTAAGAAATCCTCGGGAACAAGCCGGCTAATCGCCACAATATTACTGCTGCTGCTGGGGGGGGTCGCGCTGGGCTTTCATGTCCCCGGGTCCATGATCGGGCAGCTCACCGTCTTTGTCCTTGCCATTATCATCGGATGGCACGTGATCTGGAATGTCACACCGGCACTGCACACACCCCTAATGAGTGTCACCAACGCCATCAGCGGAATCATCCTGATTGGCGGAATCCTCCAGCTCAAGGGAACCGGCGTTGACACGGCGACGATTCTCGGAAGCATCGCCGTTCTGCTGGCCATGATCAACGTTGCGGGGGGATTCCTTGTGACACACCGCATGCTGCAGATGTTCAGGAAAGAATAGGAAGAAGCGCCTGCTAAAAGCAGTGCGGAACCGGAAAATCATGCTGGAAATTCCCACCGGAGCACTCTCTGTCTGTTACCTGATCGCAGGTGTACTGTTTATCCTGAGCCTGGGCGGCCTGTCGCACCAAGAGACCGCACGCAGGGGGAACCTATACGGAATTATCGGCATGCTGATCGCGCTGGTCGTGACCCTGATCAGCGGGGTAGTCGGCCAGTGGCCCATGCTGGTCGTGAGCCTGGTCATCGGTGCAGTGATCGGCGCTTTTGTCGCACAACGGGTTGTGATGACTGCAATGCCACAACTGGTCGCAATGCTTCACAGTTTCGTCGGCGCAGCAGCCGTACTGGTCGGGATCAGCAATTACCTCGCTCCGGCCGTTGAATCACATGATTCATCCGCCATGATCCATCACATTGAGGTCTTTATCGGCATATTCATCGGGGCAATCACGTTTACCGGGTCAATCGTCGCGTTCTCCAAGTTGCAAGGAATCTGGGGAAGCCGGCCGACCCTGCTGCCAGGACGCCATTTCCTCAACCTGCTTGCCGTGACCGCTTGTGTCGGGCTGGGAATCTGGTTCTGCCGCTGTCACGGAACCGACGGGTTGACGGCACTGCTGATCATGACGGCCATTGCGCTGGTTCTGGGCGTTCACCTGGTCGCGGCGATAGGATCTGCCGACATGCCGGTGATCGTCTCCATGCTCAACAGCTATTCGGGCTGGGCTGCGGCTGCGGCCGGGTTCATGCTGTCAAACGACCTCCTGATTATCACCGGCGCGCTCGTTGGCAGCAGCGGTGCAATCCTCAGTTACATCATGTGCAAAGCCATGAACCGGTCAATCTTGAACGTCATATTCGGTGGATTCGGGACCAGCGCCGGCGCGACCGTCAGACGTGAGGCACGGGCCGGCGAATCGAGCGAGGTCAGAGAGACATCTGCCGAAGAGGTCGCGGACCTGTTCGGCTCAGCACGCAGCGTGGTCATCGTCCCGGGTTATGGGATGGCCGTCGCCCAGGCACAATATGCGCTTCGCTCACTGATGAACCACCTCAAGGAACATGATGTCGAGATGCGGTTTGCGATCCATCCGGTCGCTGGCCGCCTGCCTGGCCACATGAATGTTCTCCTGGCCGAGGCAAACATCCCGTACGATCAGGTGATGGAAATGGATGAAATCAACCCTGATCTCCAGGGCACGGATGTTGTTCTTGTCATCGGGGCCAATGATATCGTCAACCCTGACGCATATGACGATGAAAACAGCCCGATATACGGCATGCCCGTTATTGAGGTATGGAAGGCCCGAACCATCGTGGTGTTCAAACGCAGCATGGCCAGCGGATACTCGGGAATTGACAACCCGCTGTTCTACAGGGAAAACACGCGCATGCTCTTCGGTGATGCCAAGGACAGCGTTGAAAAAATCCTGACCTACGCCCGCTCCGTGACCGGGATCGGGTAATGGGGCCGGTTTCCCAGCCCAGATTCGTGCCCGAGCCGGGATGGATTTGCATGTGACACCCTCCCGGATGTACGGGATCGCCCTTGAATCCTCGCTGATTTACCCGACATGGTGATGTGTCCCGTGTCCTTGATGGTCACGTGATCATTTTATCCCCCCTCGTGCGTGTTCCTGCAAAGCATTCCAGAAATCCTGCAGGCTCGGAAGCCATTCCCGGCCCAGCGGGCAGGCAGCATAACGGCTGCGATCAAGCAGGTTGGCCAAGAACAAAGCCTCGCCGTAAAACCCGCCCAACACCTCGCGATTGCAGTTTACAAACTGCTGTGGCGTCTGGTTCGTTGTGAGCTTCACTCCCCCGTCCTCAAACCGGGCCATCATTGCATTCCAGAGGTAATCCACAAGCTGCCCCGGATCGAGCGAACGGCCCGGCATAAAGGGGTCCCCGAAATCCCCAAAGCGTTTTCGCATTCCCGCGGGGAGGGTCTTTTTTTTCCAGAACGGAGCACTCTTCTCTTTCAGAATCCGCAATCGCTGCCACCGGCCCCTGAAACGCGTGAAAAACAAATAAAGCATGAAGACCAGCAGGATGACTGAGAACAGGACCATCAGGCAACCCAACCCCGTGATGAACCCGTCCAATACCTTCCGCATGGTTGTATTGAACCCGGCCCCCATTGCCTGAAGATTTTCCCGAGAACGCTGCGCAGGGGTTTTCATCAGATCGTCACCATGTTGTCCATTGCCGACTGGCTCGGTATCCCTTGGGTCCGATTCAACCGGTATACGGTTCCTACCGGTCGACCCCTGCGGGCGAGAGGCTGGATGCGACGCCCCCCAGTGCGCCTCCCATCCATGATACATCGCAATCACCCGATCCCTGACGAAAAGTCCGGCCACGGACGGGGGCTGGGGCAGCAGGAAGGCCGTAAACATGACAACACTGACGGTCACCATGCCCAGCAAAATCCAGGCCATGCCCAGTGAATCCGGCAGTGTAACCCGGCGTGACTTGAAGTATGAACGCAATTGGCTGAGCGTTGCAAGGCACAGCAACGCCAGGGCACACCACAGGTAGATGAACAGGTAAACGCCCATTCGGAAGTGCGCTGCGGGCTGATTCAAATCGAACAGGTAAACCCCCAATCCAAAAAGCGGGAGGGCAACCAGCGAAAAATACAGAATGACAACGCCGGGATGCCCGGGTGGCAGGCGTCCCACCCAAGTCTTTTCCGATGTTGGCGGTACGGACTTTCTTGTCCTGCCGGGAACGTCCATCATGATCTGCAGAAGTTGGTCCTCACTGTTCACGAAATCCGGGGCGGAATGGTGCTTTCCACCCCGCCCCGGCGTTCCCCTGCCGGTGACGAACAGACCGATGACGATAAATACACCGAGATATACCAAGGCAAGAATGCCGGTGACAGACGCCGGGGTATTGAAGGGTATCCGAAAACCCATCAGGAACGCTGCAATTCCTGCACCGAAAAGGACCAGGGCTCCCCACAAGATAATTTTCCGGCCGTTCGGGATTCTGTCCTGAGGCACCCGACCTTCCCCATGTCCAACCTGCCCGCCGCCGAGCATCCCGGAATCACCCGCCGCCTCGACTGCCTTGCGCGTCCCCAGAGAACAGCTTCTCGCTATGTTCCAGATCACAATCCAGAGGATGACCAGCAGCAGAACCTCCACAAGAAACACAATTACCGGGTGTGTCGGCATCTGCCATACAAACGCATGATGGGCGGAGAACAGCAGCATCGTGATGCCCAGTGCAAACTGATAATTCGACGCCAGCGCCCTGCCCATCACCCGTGTCATATACTCCAGCAGGATCACGCCCATGGCAAAGGTGACAAGGCCCACGCGCAACCTGCCTGCACCCCCCTCGATGAATACCGAGCGGATGTCAATCAACTGCAGCAGCAGCGCCGAGACAAGACCCCAGACACACAACATGACCAGGATCATCCCCAGCAGGTCAGACAGCCCTTCTTCCCGTTGCAATCTCCCTGAGCCTCCATGCCTCGTCCATCCTGTAAACCTCGACACCCTGCGGGACCAGGGTGTCAAAAGCCCGGTCATGGCCTGGGTTGTTGCAGATCATGAAAAACATGACACGGTATCCCGTCCGCCGGATCCTGAACAGGGCCCGTTCCGTTACCTCATCAAACCGCCCGGTCAACCAGACCAAAACATCTTCCCGTGCGATATAAGGCAGCTCGTCAAATACCAATTCCTCGATCCTCAGGCCGTTGCTCAATGTGATCCTTCCCAGGTTTTCCCGGATCAGGTGAAACTGGTCGTGACCGCGACATGCACGTATTGAGAGGGGCTCGAGTCGTTCGTCGTGATTTTTCCGCCGTGCACCCGTCATGGCCATCCTGAACGAATCCGATACGACTGCCTGATTCAGGGAGATCCCCGGCATCCCGAACGGATCCCTACCGTTGCTGAACAACCCGACGTTCCATCCACCCTGAGTAAGGTAATGGGCGAGTGAGGTGCAGATTTCAACCGCCTGTTCATCCGGCGGAATCGGCTTGTCCCGGGAAAGGGATCTTCCCCACACATCCTCGTGGAAATCGAGCATCAATGTCGCCCCAGCCTCGGCGATCGGTTCACAGACACGACTTACCAGTTCCCCCGTATGGGCTGAGGATTTCCAGTGGATGTATTTCAGTGGGTCACCCCGACGGTATTTCCGAACACCCCGGATGCGCGTTGGATCATCGAAGATACTGCGGTGCATGGTCTCTTCGCCCAGCCGACAGCCACCTGAAATATCCACCGGGTCAATGATATCATAGGTCGGCAGAACGGTTACGTGCGAGCGGGCATGATCAACCCTGCAGCGCCTGAACAAACCGAATACATCACCGCTCTCAAGCAGGACCGGACCGAGCTGGAAACACCCGCGATGCGGGAGACGAATGTCATAATTCAGGTGAAAACTCCGCCGGGGCGGAAGAAACAGCAGCCGCCGATGTATCCCATTGACCGATGTATTCTCCGGTAACGATTCCTCGACATACAGCCAGAGAATCGGCCAGGGTGCGGGATTCCGGATCTCCAGCGTGACTTGGATCGAACCGCCAGCCTCAACCGACTCACGATCCAGTGTTCGACTGCATGCCAGTGGACGTAGCCAGACACCCATCATGAGTCGGGAAAGAGCAAAAACCGAGAACAGGGCGTAAAAACAGATTGTCAGCAGCCCGGCACGCAACCAGAATAACAGAACGAGCACGCCCACCGGCAACAGGACCCAGCATACCAGGTCATACAGCAACGTCCGCA
Organism: uncultured Candidatus Sumerlaeota bacterium; assembly: GCA_964473105.1. Taxonomy (GTDB): domain Bacteria; phylum Sumerlaeota; class Sumerlaeia; order MVZB01; family MVZB01; genus CAYYNQ01. The sequence continues at coordinate 10,518 of CAYYNQ010000088.1, forward strand.
TTCGGCCCGGCTCCAGATAAATGTGTGCCGGCACACCATATGAGCCCTGATTTGACTCGCCATTCATATTCTCAAAATCTTTTCATGATCGTAATCAGCGGGAAGGTGAGCAGGTAAAACATTCGGGATTATTCCTCCGAATTTTCATTCCTCCCACCTACCGGTGGAAGATCTATCCGCGAGAACCACTGGCCCGAGTTATTCTCGATTTCCCCGGGCTCCTGAACTTGCGGTTTCGGTTTTTCCTTCTCGGTTACCGGGACCGGAAAGGAATCCCCAGGACCAGCCCCGGGTAATTCATCCTCCCGGGGAGAGGGAGTCAGCATGACCCCCGACGGCACATCCAGTTCGTCCAGAATCTCATAGATCACACCAACCGCGGTCTTTTTACGCAGACGATGTTCTGGCTTCAGGATCAGCCGGTGACCGATGACCGGCACGGCCAAGGCCTTCACATCATCTGCAGAGACATACTCACGACCATTGAGGGCCGCCAGTGCCTGCGAGGTACGGTAGAGCGCGATGGACGCCCGCGGGCTCGCACCCAGCCCCAGTTGCAGGTTGCTGCGCGTCTTGCGAACAATCCTCAGGATATAATTCCTGATCTCCGGGTGCACGAACACGCTACCCGCAGCCTCACGCATCTGCATGACAACCTTGTCGTTGACGACCGGTTGCAGATTCTCGAGCGGATGCGTCCCATGCAGCCGGTCGAGCATCTCACTCTCCTGGTCAAAGTTCGGGTAACCCAGCGAAAGCTTGACCAGAAACCGGTCAAGCTGTGCCTCTGGCAGCGGGAAGGTCCCCTCCTGCTCGACTGGATTCTGTGTGGCAAGCACGATGAACGGGTCGGCCAAGTGATGGGTCATGCCGTCCACGGTAATCTGTTTTTCCTCCATCGCCTCGCGCAACGCCGCCTGGGTACGCGGCGTTGCACGGTTGATCTCATCCGCTAGCAGGACATGCGTGAATATCGGGCCTTTCAGAAACTCGAATTCCAGTCTCTTCTGGTTGAATACAGAAACACCGGTGACATCGGTCGGCAACAGGTCGGGCGTGCATTGCACCCGCTTGAAACTGCAACCGAATGTGGCGGCAAGGCTGCGTGCCAGCATGGTCTTGGCCACGCCCGGCACGTCCTCGAGCAGCACATGCCCCCCCGCGAAAACAGCCGCCATGGCGGTCATCACCTCGGGCCGTTTCCCGATAATGACCTTCTCGACATTTTCGATAATCCGCCGGCTGATATCCTGAAAGCCTGTCATGACAACTCCTGTCCGGCAAGGGCCCGCTTCTCGATTCTACATGTTCCCGGCCATGTAATGTCGAGATTAATCTTGTCCTGGACGGGGAAAGTGGGGGGACATGCCCAGAACTACCCCTGACAGAGATATACAATTGGCATTCAAGACCCGAACCCCATATAATCCGTCATCCTGATCTGCAGGTCATCTTCGGGAGGTGAACCCCATGACACTTTCACCCGTTTTCAGGTCCGAGAGGGCCGTGGAAGTCCTTGCAAAAGAGGGTATCTGGGAGCAATTCGAGCCGGCCATGGTTCGGCAGGCCGCAGCGGTCAACATGATTCATGACGACCTGCCCAATGTCATCGGGGAGGATTTCATCGGGCCGGAAGGCACCGCTGATCCAGGGCTTGGGTTCCTGCAGGATTATTTTTTCCTGACCCTGTTCAACTCGCTGTTCGAGTCGCTGGGCGTGATCGAGGAACGACTCCCGATTTATGCGGAACTGGACTTCTGTATCATGGGCACGATTACCGCTGCAGACAACCTGTTTGACGACCAAGACAAGAGCCTGCTGCCGCTCAAATCCTCGGCCGGAAGGCGTTACCGCTCGATCCTGCAGTTGATGAGTTTCGAGCGCCTGATCCGCAGGGTGGGAGACCGGGCCATCTCCCGAAACCAGTTCTCGGCCGGGGCATACAGCCTCGTACAGTTGCAGTTGATGAACAACATGGCCGGTATCGGGAAACTCGAGGGCTCCGAGGAGGGTGGCGTAAATGAGATTCCCAACCCTGAAACCATGCTCGACCGGGTTCACCGCGTACGCGGGGGCGAACTGTTCGGCCTGGCATTTGCAGCGCCCCTGATTTTGGAGGAAGGCACCGTCCGGGAGCGGATGCTTCAGGCCGATCCAGCGGTCCGTCGGCTCGGGACAGCGTTCCAAATCGTTGACGACCTGACCGATTTTGAGTTCGACATCGGCCGCCGCAGCCACAACCTTCTTGTTTCACGAATCCACCACGAAGGTCGTCCCGATGAGAAGAAAAAGCTGGACAGCCTGCTCAGCGCCGGCGGTGTTGATGAGAAAGACCTGGTCGAGAATCTGTTTGCCAATTCAGCACGCTGGGTGCTGGACGTGGCGCGGGACGAGGCCCGTTCGGCATTTGAGTCGCTGTCCGCGCTGGGTTACTGGTTCCCGCCGAGATTGGCCGATGAAGTTGTACATGCGATCGTCGGCCTGGACGGTGTCGCCCGTATGGAGTCCCTGTCGAAATAACTTCCACAAGCTAGGCGGCGTTCGAGCCACGGCCCGGTTCCCGCCAGATTCAGCCACATGAACCGCCACGCTGATCACGATTCGCAATGAAGTATGTTCAGGGCAGAAGAAAAATCCCCGAACGGCCCGGACCGTGGACCCCAACTGTCAGGGTCTTCTCGATGTCTGCAGTCTTGCTCGGCCCGGTTATCCAAGTGAAGTAGGATTCGAAACCCGCATCACCACCCGCCCATTCGGCTGAAGACATGATCCCCTCGAAGAAATCCTCGAGGCTGCCAGTCAGCCGGTCCTTCAATACCAGCGCCAGATGAATGCCGGGTACCAGCGAAATCGACCGAGGTCTGAACGGCCTTGCACACTGTACAACCGTCCCGGTCTCGGCGATCGCCGCATCAGCAAATGTGATTCCGAGCCCGACTTCTGCCAGGTCGCCCGGTTTTGCCGAGCCGTCCACTGTCTCGACTGCCAGCCCGATCGACCCGGTAATCTCATGGATCGAAAAACCAGTGTCCGACCACGCCGGGTCGCTGTCGATGACGACACGCTTCACCCCGAGCCCGCCGATCCAGTCCCGGATTGTCGCGGCGGGATCTGCAACGGAGACAAGATCCAAAGCCTCGCTGCCGACAGCTGTGGCCTCGCGGCAGAATCTTGAACGCAGGTCATCATCTGCCCCCGGTGCTGACGAAGGACGCGGCGGCATCTCCCCGGCGAATAACTGATCCGCCGATCCACCTGCACGGCTCCTCAATAAACCCATCAACCTGTCACGATAATTCCCGGCCATTATCCATGCCTTTTCAAAATATCACCAAAACACAAGTTCTCATGTCCTTCACAACTGATTTCCCCGACCATGGTCCATCCACCAGTCACGGAAAGCGGGTGCACCCGCCAGTGGCAGTTCACGGCTCCGACTCCACTTCCCCAGTGGACCAACCGGCAGTTTAACCAGTCTCATCCGCACCGCCACACGATACAGCGGCCGACCGGGAGCCATCAACACGCGCCACAACCGCGGGGAACTCGCCAACCACGCAAAAATCTTCATGGACAACCGCTCATGGAACCGGGCGCCGCCACTTTCAACCGAACGCGCACGCAGGTCAAGCAGCATGTCGTGGATCGGGATCTTGACCGGGCAGACCTCGGAACATCGTCCGCACAGGCTTGACGCCTGCGGCAACTGCCCGGCCTTCTCGATCCCGACAAAATGCGGCGTGATCACCGACCCGATCGGCCCGGGATAGACCCAGCCATAGGCATGTCCACCGACGCTGCCGTAGACCGGGCAGAAATTCAGGCAGGCCGCACAGCGGATACATTTCAACGCATCACGTGATGCGGGATCGACCCAAACCCCCGAGCGACCGGCATCGAGAAAAACCACGTGCAGTTCCTCAGGACCATCACCCTCACCAGCCGTACGTGCGGCACTGATAAACGAGGTGTAGCATGTAACGTGTTGTCCGGTCGCACTACGGACCAGCAACCGCAGCATTGTGGCGAGATCGGTCATCCGCGGGACAAGCTTCTCGATCCCCAACAGCGCGATGTGGACCTTCGGGATCGTGGTCGCCATGCGGATGTTACCCTCATTCTCAAGCAGCACGATGGTTCCGGTCTCCGCGACAGCGAAATTGCCGCCCGAGATCCCGATATCGGAGTTGAGAAACGCTTCGCGCAGCGTGCGCCGTGCAACATCGGTCATCTCGGGGATATCCGCATCAGGCGATGATCCGAGATGCTTGTGAAAAAGCTCGGCAACCTCCTCGCGCGACTTGTGGATGGCCGGGGCAAGCAGGTGGGAAGGGGTCTCACCTGCCAGCTGGATGATGTATTCACCCAGGTCCCCCTCGAGGACGCCCAATCCTGCGTCCTCGAGATAGGCATTCAACCCGATCTCCTCACTGACCATCGACTTGGCCTTGATCACCCGGCTGCCCTTATGGGATCGGATGATCGAAAGGATCGTGTCACGTGCATCAGCGCCAGTTTCGCAATAATGGACCTGTCCCCCCCGCGACCTGACCTGTTTTTCGAAGGTCTCAAGCGCCACGGGCAGGTTGTCCACGGCCCGTTTCTTGATCTCGTGCCCGTGATTACGCATGTCCTCCCAGTCGGGCATCGAGTCAATCGCATCCACCCGGGCTGACTCGAAACTGACGACTGCCCGCGAGAGTGCCGTACGCAGAGAATCGTTGTTGAGCGCCTGGCGTGCGAGACGGTGGAACTGATCGGTTACCGGCTTCATGACGCCGAACTTCCATCGGGCTTATTTGCATCCGTATCAAGCGCATCGGCAAGGACCTCGGCCAGGTGACGGGTCTGCACCCTAGATCCGCGGTTTCTGAGACCACCGTCCATGTGCATCAGGCAGCTGCAATCGGTCGCGACAAGATTGTCGGCCCCGGAATTCTCGACACAATCAAGCTTGCGTTCCAGCATCCTGGACGAGACCTCGTCGAACTTGACCGAGAATAATCCGCCGAAGCCGCAGCATTCATCGCATTTCTCGAGTTCGCGGAACTCCGCCCCGTCAAGCGAGCCGAGCAATTTGCGCGGTCCCTCGCGAACACCCAGTGCCCGCAGCGAGTGACAGCAGTCATGCCAGGTAAGGGAGGCACTAATTCGGCCGGGAAACTCGGTCACACCGAGGACATCGGTCAGGTATTGCGAAAATTCCCAGGTACGATGACCCAAGTCATGAAAACGGGCCCTGAGTTTTTCGTCATCGTTGAAAAGTTCGGGATAATATTCCCTGACCATGGCAACACATGAACCGGACGGGCTGATGACGGCCTCGCTGTCCTCAAAGACGCTGAGGAAATGCAGGGCGACTTGGCGCGCCTCACCCCGAAACCCGGCATTGAACGCGGGTTGTCCGCAACAGGTCTGGTCCCCGGGGAATTCAGGCTCGATGCCATAATGCCGAAGCACCCTGACCATGGACTGTCCGACGCCTGGAAAAAGAAAATCCACCAGACAAGTGATGAATATCCTGGTATTTCCCTGATTGCTCAATCTGTACTCCCGGACTCGGTCATGGTCCCGAGTCTGCCTTCAGGGCAGGATCTTCATCCAGATGAATCGGTCGATAGCCCCCCCGCGACCGGAAGTAGAGATAAATCAGCCCAAACACGATAAATGTGATCGCCGGGAACACCACAGAGAAGGCCAGGACCCCGCGTCCGGCCTGGTTCTGGATTGCCGTGTACTTCTCCATTGCATCAACCCTGACCTCAGGCGGCTGTTCATCCATCCAATCGTTGAAACGCTGGGGAAGGATCGCCGTATAGGAGAAACCCAGAAAATCCTTATCGTCCTCCGATGCGACCGCGGCAACCGGTATCTGCTCGCGGACACCAGCATGCTCCGTCTTGTCAAATGCAACGCCCAGTATCTGCCCGCCAATGATGCCGATCGAGAGCACGCCCACGGCCGAAACGGTATTCAGCGTGAAGGCACCACCCCGTGGGAAACGTTCGGTCACGAAACCGATGGCGCACGGCCATGTGTAAGTCTGGCCTAGGGCATACAGCACGAACGCGACAAAGACAACGGCGCCATCCGCCACGGAAAGCCAATACAGTCCCGAGGCACAGAACAGACCGCTGAAGCAAAGCACAAAGGGCGGGGTGAAATGCCTCAGGATCCCGCCGGCACAGGAGCGGAAGATGAGCATGATGCTCGCCGAAAAGACCAGCGAGAAGGCCGGATCGATGCTGAAACCCTCCAGCACCGGTGTCATCAGCTTCTTGATCCACTGGTCGGTACCGACCTCCGCGGTCGCGAGCGGAACCATCAGCAGGCACATCAGGAAGAATAACGGCCTCCCAAATGACTTCGTGAAAAACCCGAACATGACGCCGACGAAGATGCCCGCTACAATACTGATCCAGAACCAGTTGGCCGGAAGCACGAATTCACTCAACTGCGCGGTCTGGTTGCCGATTTCATAGATGAGCATGAAGGCCGCCATGGTCGACCCAAGAAAGCCAACCTCGCGCAACATATCGGTGTAGGACACGCCAGCCCGGACACGTTCATCCACCGGGAACTTGCAGGGGACATACATGATGGCATATGGAATGGCGGGCAGCAGGACCCAGAGTGAATGGATTTTCCAGGACAGGCCGCCATCCCCGGCCAAGAAGTCGGCCAGCAAGATGATCAGCGTGGCAAAGACCAGTCCGGCCGGCCAAGCGGCGTGGAGGATGGTCAACATCTTGGTCTTTTGACGTGGATAAACCGCCACACAAGCCGGATTGATGACAGCCTCGACGATGCCATGCCCCAATCCGGCGGCAAGTGCAGAAAAGTAAAGTGTCCCGTAACTGTCGGACATTGCGGTGCCGACGCCTGAAATCACCTGCAGAACAAACGCGACATACATCGGGACTTTGTATCCAGTGCGGTCGATAACGAGGCTGAAAAGAATCATCGTGATCGCGAGCGGCCAGAATGTGGCGCCAAAAATCTGGGCAACCTGCAGGTTGGTCAGTTCAAGTTCCGCCTGATATTCACCCATCTTTGCGACCCGGAAGGCAAAACCGAACCCGGCAGCCATCAGGGCCAGATAACTGGCCCAGAAGAGAAGTCCTTTTTCCTTCTTGTTTAGTTCAGTGCTCATTCTCTGGCTGTCCACCTTTCAACAGGCTTGCAAGAGGGCCGGACGGGGAACGAAGTCACCATTCCTCCGGAAGAGAAAGCGGTTCTCTAGGCCCTCGAGAATCCAGAAACGCATTATAGGCGGTTATTCCTGAAAGTTCAGGTCAAATTTCGCCCTGCAGATTCAGGCCAAAAGGCAGCTCACCCGGGCCACGAGTCCATGCCGGGCAATGTCACAAGGGTGTTCGTGAACAAGGGAACCCATTCTGATGGGAATATGCATGTCCATCACGATAATCCGGTCAATGGGACTAAAAGGCTTTTTCATCAATCGGGCCGCCGGGTTACATCGACCCAGCGTTGTTCGACATGCGAACATTTGCAGGCATGAATCACCTGTTGCGCGGCCATTCCGTCGGCAAGATGCGGTAGGTGGGGCGATGATCCATGCTGCATATCCCCATTGCGAACGGCTGACACAAAATCATTGATCAGAAGGTTCCAGGTATGCTGACCGGACAGGATTCCCGCGGGCTGCTTATTCGATTCAACAACTTCCACCAGGACAGGATCGCTGTCCCGTGTGTTTTGCCGATGAACACGCAACTCGTTACCCAAGGTCACTGAGTCCTCATGATTCACACCATGACGCAGCGTGACCCAATCATTATCCAGGATCAGTGTCCCCTCCTCGCCACAGATGGTGATACGCCGACCCGGTTCCCCGGGGGTAAGGCTGAAGCAAAAAGTCCCCCACGCCCCGTCGGAAAATTCCGCCATGACCGCAGCATAACTCTCGGAAGAACAGGTGGCGGGACCTGCCGATATCCCCGTGTGCTGTGTTCCCGACCGAAGCGTACACACTACACGGTTGAACTTCCAGCCGGCAAGAAAGCAGGCTCGATCGAACTCGTGACTCCCCATTTCCGTCAACAACCCCCTCCCTGCAGTCAAAGGTTTTATCCCGGAAGTGAAATGGATTCGCCATTCTGTCTGGATATCGAGTGGCCTCCCGATCTGGCCTTCGCGGATGGCTTCCCACATCGTCTGGCAGGCCTGGGAGTATCGCCAGTTAAGGCTGACGGCGGTCACGGTGTTGGCCTGTTGAGACGCGTCTGTCATGTCACCTGCTTCCTGAAGATTCAGTGCGAGTGGCTTCTCAACCAGAACATGAAGCTGTCTTTCAAGGGCGTAAACGAGAGGTTGCTGTCGGACGACAGGATCTGTCGTGATACTGATGATGTCGACCCCGGACTTCTCGATCAAATCACGCCAGTCATCGAAGATCTCCGTATCTGGAGCATCGAGATTCGAGGCGAGATCTTCGGCCCGGGAGCGCGTACGATTCCAAAGCGCCGTGACACTCACGTCAGGAATACGTGAATAAGCACTGGCATGGCACCGGCCGGCCCGGCCTGTTCCAATGATTCCGACCCGCAGGGTCTTGGCCATGGAGGTCTGGCCTCCTTATTGTGCAGATGACTGGCCTGGCTGGGACCATTCCGGAAAACAGATGCCTCGCTGCCGCTTCCAGTTGCAGGATTATATTACAGGCATGGAGCGAATACAAGGCTGAGTGGGACATCAGGCAGGGTCTACCGGTCGACCGAAATGATGATCATCCTCGTTTTCAATCCCTCGCTTATTCAACCTACAGGAGAATTTGATTTCGAGATGACTTTTTGTTGAGTTATGATCGATTTTCAAGACATCAGGGTCACAACAACTGGATTGTAACGGGAGGAGTTCATGAAACGAAATCGCGAAAAGTCCCGGTGCGTTTTTTTTCTTGTTTCCTGGGCCGTTCTTCAGATCCCCGCAATTGCCATTGATCCCGGATACCATGATAAATCGCCGGCAAAAAAGACCATTCAAGGGCATCTGCGTTGGGGATATGGACTTGATATACCATCGACCCCAGTGATATCAACGCCTGTTGAGCTGATCCGTTTGACGGCAAGGCCAACAATTACCTCTGCGTCTCAAAAAGACTGAGGTAGGTTATAATGAGTGTAGGTCCTGATCTGATTTGTTAATGGTGTTTATGGCGATCCCCTCCCTCAGTTCCAAGATCCCAACAATGGGGCCGTTGGTAATGGACTGATCCTCCGGTGAGACGGGAACCCCGGGCCAACCCAGGGGAATCAGGGGCTGTAACACCTCCTTATCATCCTCCTCGACGGGGATTATCAGACCAGATACGGCCCCAAAATATTACCATTGATGATGAACGTCACTCCCTTACAATCGCAAAGCACCGGAATCTTGCTCCTCCTCACCCTGCTGATCCCCGCACGCTGGGGACACGCCGCCGACTGGCCGACCTGGCAGGGACCCGAAAAGAACGGCATCAGCCGTGAAACCAATATCCGCCACGACTGGACTGATGACGACAGGCCCCCGGTCCTCTGGTGGGCCGATGCCGGGATCGGCATGAACGGCGTCACCGTCGCCGATGGCGGGGTCTTCAGCTATGGCTACCATGATGCAAAACAACAGGACATCGCCCGCAGACTCGATGTCCGTACCGGTAAGGTGCTTTGGGAGTTTCCCCACGAGTCGGCCATAATGAGCCCCAACTTTCGCGGTACAGCCGGAACGCCGACATTTGATGACGGACGGGTCTATGCAATCAGCCGCAAGGGTTATTTCTTCTGTGTCGACGCAGATGACGGAAAACTGCTCTGGGACTACAACGTCAGGGAGGATTTCGGCGCGCAGTCGCAGGGTCACGGGTTTTCCTGTTCCGCTCTCATCGAGGACGAAATGGTGATCATGGACCTCGGCTGCACGATCGCCCTCGACCGCAAAACCGGCAAGCTGATCTGGAAGACCCAGGACTACCGGCCGGCCTACTCATCCGTCCGCGCATTTGATTTCAACAACCGCCGCTGCCTGTGCGTGTTCAACGGGATCGGCCTCGTGATCCTTGATGCCAGGAACGGATTTGAAATTGCAGTCCAGGAATGGGATCCCAAATACATCAACGCAACCATCCCGACGATCGTTGACAACCTCATCTTTTTAAACTCGTGCTATGACAGCGGCAGCGGCTTGGTCAAAATCCACCCGACGGATGAACCGGAAGTGATTTATCGCCTGCCCAAGCGCACAGATCACCATTTTGCCAATTATGTCCTGCAGGATGGATACCTTTACGGAATCGAACCGGACACGGTCCATTGCCTTGAATTCAGCACCGGTCGAGAAGTCTGGGCCGAGGAGGCCGGTTTTGGCCAGGGATCGCTGATTCTTGCCGATGGAAAACTGATCATCCTCGGCAGCGGTGAACTCGCCTGGGTCGACGCGACCCCCGAGGGTTATCGGGAATGCTCTCGCTTCGAATTGTTTTCAAGCGACTACTTTGTCCCGCTTATCGCGTCGAATGAAAAATTTGATGACGACAGAAAAAAGTTAGCGGTTGGTTCGGGAACATTTTATACCCCGCCGGTACTGTCTGACGGAAGGCTATACTGCCGTGACGGTGATGGAAACCTGGTCTGTCTCGACGTCCGCAAAGAGAACTGACTCCTTCGAAATCACAATCACAATTGTAACCGCGATCATAACCGGAAAGATACATTCAGGGGGCCTCGGTATGCATCAAGAGATGAATGATGTTAATACGGTGGGTGGTAATGGACTCGGACCATCGACCTCTGCGATGTCAACCCGCAACAGGTTGATCAATTACTGAAAACCCCGGTGATCTCACCACTTGAAAACCATGCAAAGGGTTATACCGTATGGTTACACACCGGGACAATGATTTTCTCTTGCATATACGCCTGATCAGGGAGAAAATGCCACACATCGTCAGTCATAATATGCTTTTTTATTTTTGAGTTTCAAAAGATGAAATAATGGGTCCTGCATCTTGAAGCCCGGCAGTGTTTGGAAGGATCAACTAGCCAGCATGTGCGTTATGCCACTGATCCCGCAGTGAATTTATGGCATCGGGGCGGCCGGACCCATACGTTGCTGATTCCTCAAATTGGAAGCGGTATGGGCGCTTGCTTCACGACAAAAAAGGATGATCGCGAAATCCAGAGCTGAATCATTGTCATTTTTTTCTCAAGGCGAATCATTACCAAACATCTATTTTAGATTTTGATCGGGAAAGGTGGATATCAATGGGCTCCAAGATAATATCTTCACCATATTTTGTCTTATTTCTCGTGCTCGGGGTATTTATCCCGGGCAGCTGGTTAACACGGCAGGCGAATGCCGCGAATATCATCATAATCGATCCCACGAGTCCAGAAACTGCGGCAAACAACAATGGCCTCGTTGAATTTCTCACGGTGCACGGCCGGCATACGACCAGCCGTGCACCTGCCGATACGGTCGGTCCCTCTGAAATCGCGGCCTATGAGGGGGCTTTTGACTTGGTGATTATCACCTCATTCAGTGGCCAATTCCCCACGGACGTCACGGCTGATGACCGCAATGCCGCATGGCGGGCACTGGATGTCCCCATCCTGATCTTTGATGTCCAACCTACCCGTATCCTGCATGATGAGCGGGATCTGGATATAGGGGGGGCGAGTGATGGCACCGGCACGAGTGCGGGCAAGCTCACCCAGCTCCAGATCAAGAACAACACCCACTACATTACGGAGGGTTATAGCGTTGATGAGATCATCACGCACCACAATCCCACGCCCTACACGACCATCGCACTCAGGCTTGGGACAACAGAGGCAACCGTTCTGGCCGAACCCCAGGGGTCCGGCAGTCATGACTACAACTGGGGCACAATTATCGTCTCGGATATCGGGCAACAGTTATTTGATGGGACCGTGAACACCAAACGCAGGTGTTTCATGTGGCCGCACTTCGGCGGACCCGGAGCCGGCGATGCAACCTATAACGACAACTTTACGGCCGATGCCAAGCGCCTGATTCAGCGGGCCGTCAACTGGTGCCTTGAGTTGGATGCGGGTCCCGATATTTATTATGTTGATGTCACCCGGTCGGATCCCGCCGCCGCAAATCTTGTCACCAGCGATCGGATTATCCCCTGGATGCGGAACAAGGGCTGGGGTGTCGAAGTTTATGATTCCCTTCATGAACTGGACCTACCGGCACAGACCGCCCCAAAACCGGGCGGTTCCAAGGAAGTTGCAGCAAGGGGTTACGACCTTTTTTTCTTCTGCTCTCAAACAGGCACGGACATGCTTACCAATTTCAACGGAGGTGTCGTGCCACCCGCAGATGGGGTTGTTCAGACCTCCTTCATGCAGTCGTTGGTGGGACTGGGTGTCCCCATCATGAACTGTGAAATCAATTCCAACATCTATCTGTGGAGGGAGAGTATGCCGTCCGCCAGCGAATTCAAAATTTCGAACGATGATAACAACAACAACGGGATTACAAACAACCAGTTTATCATTTGCGATCCCATGCATCCGATCACATCCATGAACGACCTGTCATTCACCCAGGATGAGGTCGTGGACATATGGGGCGATGCATCCTACGGCGGGGTCACCATCGCGTGGGATGTCCGTACGGCGGGGAGTGCGTCAACTCCGAGCCCGAACGCACAGCTGATCGCCAAGCCGAACGTGCCGCAAAACGTTCAAAACGGAGCGGATCCCGGATCACTTGGCACGATCATCGTCCAGGATGCGAACACGACCAACTGGAATGGAGACACCCTCACAACTCCCATGGCATTCTTCTCACTGCACAGCGGTCCGGGCAGCAGCAGCGGCCCATTGGTGCCCTACCTGCAGGACATGACACCCACGGGCAGGCAATTGTTCGAGAACACGCTCGCCTGGCTGATGGACCTGAGTATCCCGCCCGTGGTTAACGAAGTTGATAATACACAGTGGATGTTTTATCAATAGGGCCTGATATATATTCACTCAGGAAGATCCTGACCTATCCCCCCCAGACCCTTGAGGTATCATGCTGCCGCCCCCCGGGGTTGTCATCTCCCGCGAGCGTCCGGTTGCAGTAATTGTTCAGGAAACACGATGAGATTATCGTCATGAGCTATTTCCAAGCGGTCAAGGTCTTCATGCCGGCGATGATCCCCGTCCGCAGATGCCTGTTGTGGTTACTGCTCGCCGGGTTGAGTTGGCCGGCCATTTCTCCCGCAGGGGAATCGGTTGAAAGGAGTGTCTTTCCGGGCGACTCATGGGCCGGGATCAACCCTGCGGAGGTTGGCCTGAATGACGCAAGACTGGATGACATCGCAAGCTACCTCGGCGGACACGGCTGTATCGTGCGCCACGGTTACTTGGCGCACTCATGGGGCAACATCAGCCAGCGCGGTGACGTTGCCTCCGCCTGCAAGCCATGGTATGCCCACTTCCTGTTCCGTGCCGTGGAGGATGGGTTACTGGACTCATTAGACACCCCAGCGATGGATTTCGAGCCTGAGCTGGCAAACATCAATGCCGGCCTTGAGTACAAGGATTCACAGATCACGTTCCGGTTCATGGCCAACCAGACCTCGTGCTATGGCGTCAGCGAAAAACCTGGGACTGCATTCGACTACAATGACTGGCAGATGGCCCTCTTCTTCGACACCCTGTTCCTCGGGGTTCATGGCCAGACCCTGGGGACGGTGGACACCCAAGTCCTGCGCCCGCAGTTGACCGATATACTCCAGTGCCAGGATAACCCCACGTTCCTTGCATTCGGGAGCGGTGACCGGGCGGGTCGATTAGCGGTGTCGCCTCGCGATTTCGCCCGTTTCGGGCTCCTCTATCTCAACACGGGACAATGGAATGGCATTCAGATCCTGGACGAGATGCATGCCAAGCTCGCGGTCGGAAGTCCCCTGCCGAACAGCCTTCCCCGAACCACGGCCATGACAGCCGAGATGATTCCGGGCCAGCGATCGATCGGCTCGACAAACCTCCCGGACGACCAGTCTGACCACCTCGGGAGTTACAGCTGGTCGTGGTGGGTCAACGGGGTTGACCGAAACGGGAATCGGTTCTGGCCCGATGCACCCCTGGATACCTATGCCGCTCTCGGCCACCAGAATGGAAGGCGTGGCATGGCTGTCATCCCCAGCCTCGACATCGTGATCGCCTGGAACGACACGATGCTTGGCCAGTATCCCAGTCAACCCCACCCGCTAACCGTCGTGTTCGACCTGCTGCTCGAGTCGGCGACCGATGCACCCATGGACGGCCAAATTATTGTGGATCCGGATTATCCAGCCTGGCTTGCTTACAACGAAGACAAGGATGAGAATGGTCGGCTCGATCCCTTCTTCATGTGTGGTCCCGGCGATCCCGAGGGGTTCCTCTATCGCGGTTCCTTGAATCCGGACGGAACCCGCAACGGTGACCAATTGGACATCATCGACAAGATCCAGGGTACCGGTTCCAATTCGATCTACATGCAAGTTATTCGATCACACGGTGGTGACGGGAATTCCACACACAATCCCTTCGTGAACAATGATGCCGCTCAGGGCCTGAACGAGACAATCCTGCAACAGTGGGAGACATGGTTCAAGGCCATGGATACGGCCGGCATCGTGATCTATCTCTTCATCTACGATGACAGCGCACGTATCTGGAACACCGGCGACAGCGTCGGGGGGGAGGAACAGGCCTTCCTTGAGACAATCGTGCAACGCTTCAGCCATCACAGGCACCTGATCTGGTGTGTGGCCGAGGAATATCAGGAACGCTACAGCGCCAACCGCGTCCGTGCGATCGCGGCTGTCATTCGTTCCGGCGATGAACACGATCATCCCATCGCGGTACACAAACTCAACGGGCTGGACTTCACCGAATTCGCAGACGATGCCGTGATTGACCAATTTGCCATTCAATATAATATCAACGATCCCGATGGATTGCATGAGGGGATGGTCAACGCATGGATGTCCGCCGAGGGTCGCTACAACCTCAACATGTCGGAAACAGCGGATCATGGTTTCGGTGCCTCCGCACGCAGGAAGAACTGGAGCTGCGCCATGGGCGGGGCCTATTCCATGGCACTCGGCTGGAGTTTCGATGCGGCGACCGCCCCTTCCACCGCAGACCTGACAGCGTGCGGCGACCTGGTACGTTTTTTTGAATCAACGGATTTCTCCCGGATGGAACCACGCGACGACCTCAGCCTGGACAGCACAAAACATGTACTCGCCCAGGCGGGAAACAGTTATATCGCGTACTCATCGAGTGCAACAGGAACACTGGGCATTCGAGACATGCAACCGGGCACCTACCATCTTAACTGGCTGGATGTGGACGAGGGGATCTCGATCCCGAGACAGACCCGCTCGGTCGGGGATGGTGACATATCATGGAACTCGCCGTTCGATCCGGGTGGCGAGGTGGCTGTCTGGATCCGGTTAACGACGCCCACCCCGGAACCGGCGCCCCTTTCCGAAACCATCTTGCATGAGGACTGGAACACCGGCGCCATCGATGCGGCCCGATGGAAGACAAGTATTCAATCCAGCAATGGCGGGGGTCGTTTGGGACTGGAGGACCTCGGTGGCGGGGACTATGCGATATTTTTCCAGGGTCCGCCCGAGACTTCAGGCTCCGACCACACAACCTGGCTTTATTCGCAGGACAATTTCGAGCGTGGGCGCAACCTGCGTGTCACCTTCACCGCCTGGTGTGAACCGACCGACACCTATGACTGGACTAACGGCCAGGCAATCTATGCCGCATTACATGGACCCTGGCACACCGACAACACCGGTCTGATCTACAACAACCCGGAGGCGATGATCCGTTACTGGGCAACACGTTATTTTGCCCAGCCCGGCGATGCCTGGCCGGTGGGCGGAACGGCCTTGCCCGGCCTTGACACGGCCCTGGAGAATGCAACATCCAAGGCCCAGGCAATCCAGATACGGGTCTGGCTCGGTGATGCCGGAGGGGCAAGGCTGGAATGGGCTGATGCCGACGGGTCATGGGCTACCGTTGTCGACAACCGTGGAACCGGCGGCGGGAACGGATCCCCATACCTGGGGTGGGGTACTTATGCAACCAAGGTGTTTATCGATGATATCCGGGTTGAACGGGACGGGGAAATTGAGTCGGGTTTTAGCAACTGGATTTTGTATCCCTGAGATACATGCCGGGATCCCCCTTTGCAATGAACGGGGTTGATAAATGAACGGTGTCGACCGCTAGTCCCTATGCGACCGTTGACATATCCAGTCGTTTCTCGCAAAGGAACAAATACAGATCTTTGGGGCAAGACATCCCAAAATTTTCAGCACGATGGTGAATAACGCTGTCCGATTCATACGGCCCAACATGAACGATGGTAAATCATTTAGCGGGATTGTCCCCTGCCTCAAGCAGTTTATGAATCCCGACTTCGGTGGCGCATGATGCGCGGTCGTTAATTAAAAAGGAATCCCATCCCCGATCCAAAGTAGAGGATGTCGCCGCTCGAGACGGTGCCATTCGTTGGATCATACGCCGCCGCTTCACCATGAGCGTGCGGACCAGTGGGCGCGACATGAGGCACTTCGATGTCGTGATCCTGATCAGGACCCCAACTGTCAAGCACATACTCGATCGTGGAAGGGGGTAAGTGTCCGGTCAGTTCCTCGTAGAAATTGTTGAACGCGACGCGCCAATTGGTCAGCGGCCCGAAATCCATTCTCAATTGAATGTACTCCATCACATACACATGGTAGATCTTGGACTCGCCGATTCGGGTAACCGCAAAAGGATCCTCGGGTCGCGTGGTCATGTAGGCAACGGGTGTGGTCAAGAGGACGGGGACTCTGGTTTCGAACGGATTCATGTCCGTTGCGGTTTTCGGGGCCGGGATATATGCCGCGTTCTTGTCTGACGGGGTCGGATATAGGTTCATATCAACCCTGTATGACTCCATCGCCGTGACGATGGCACGGATATCGGATTTCACGCGGCTGATTTTCGCCCTCGTTTGAGCCTCGAGGAAATTTGGCACGGCAATCGCCGCCAGAATCGCGATGATGGCAACGACAATAAGCAGTTCGATCAGGGTGAAGGCAGACTTTCGATTATTTGTAAGTTTCATTGGATTCGACAATTTCTCGGAGAATAGGGACACCGGTTCGGAAACAGTTGTCTGGATTGATCCATTGCCAATGCTCAGGCCCCGTTGAACCAGAATACGTCTCATGAAAATACGTGGTTTTCTAAATACATCGTTAGGGCGTTCACCTGGTATGCAAAAGTCTCAAGAACGGCTCGTGGCGGGGCACGAGTTGCCGGTATGCTAAGTTCACATCGGGACAGGAAGGTTGCGAATCAATGATCGGGAAACACCGGGCGCTCTGTTCTGGGAACTTGGGCCTAACGGGGGCAACCCATTTTTGATGCAATGAATAGCAGGCATCGCAGTCTTGCTGGTCGAAAATGGGGCCGTGGCAGCCCGCACAGTGCACGGCATCTGCACCCGTCCAAATGTATAGAAAAACGCCAAGAAGCGAGTGACAAAAAATATTCACAAATCAAGGCCCACGGATTCGAGAAGTGGCTCCATATCGCAAAACAGTAGTATCTGAAAGCTGATCGAGCCTGTAAAGTCCAAAAGAAGACTATGTTTCTTGACTCGCGGTAACGCTCTATGGTACATGAGTCACGAGTGTATTGGTTTTCTTGGAACACGCCCGAATGATCCTACAGCAGAAAACGACCCTTCCACGACGGCTTGCAGGCACCTGCCTGTTAACGCTCGGGTTTACCGCGACGATGTTGTGGATCGTTCATCCGTTCATTCATTCTGATCACCAATCTGATCACCAATCTGATCACCATTGCGGAATTTGCCTCGTCGGCCCGGATCATGTCACGCTTCCCGACCCCTCCGCAGGTTCACCCGTGCTACAGCCAGCCAGGTGTCCGCTGTCGATCGGTCGTGAGCTTGAACAGGCCAGTGATTCGGATATCCTTACCGAGGCCCCTCCGCGAGGTCCTCCCTCCGTTTAACTTACCGCAATTCCCATAGGCACAGCTCACTCTGCACCCAATGCATAGGAGGCAGTGCTTTGGTTGGTTGGATCCGGTCGCGAGCCCGATCATCCGGCGTTCCCCTGCCTACAGCCAGGGGGCATCGGTGTTCAGCGGGAACTCACGCGGTTGGCAACCATCATTCCGTTTCACCCTTTCTTGGACCCCAAGCGGGCAGGAGGTTACACACATGTACTCGATGAAAAGATTAGTATTGGTGAGGGCCCTCTTGATGGGCATGATTTCGCCTTTACTATTTACGGTTAATATCCCAACACACGCGCAAACCGACTTCGAAGCCTTTCTCTCGGACGTGGTTCCCGTGGACGAGTTTGAAGAGGTTCTCGGACTGACAAATGCAACGCAGAACATCGACGGCGTGATTGCAGATCACAACGGGGGATTATTCGCGATCCACCGCACAACGCTGGCGGATTTCTCGATCCTCAAATTCAAATTTGACGATTTCGACATGACCGCGACAGTTGTGAAAACCAAGGCCCAGATCGAAACGGATTTGGGCAAGACTGTCTTGTTGGAAGGCGGCTTCGGACTGAATCCGGAACATAGTAAACTGTATCTGGCAGACAGCCTTGACGCCCCGGATATAACACTATTCGAGATCGATTTAAATCATACGGACAACCTGGCCACAACGATTCTTCAGGATAGTTCGCTGGACGGATTGCAGGACTTCGGCGTGCTACCGACTGGAGAAATCATCATCGCGCGAGGCGACAGTTTCGGTTACGTGGACCCCGATGCCAGTTCTCCAAGCTATACGGAAATTTATACGGCACAGGACTTTCTCGATTCCTTCGGATCGGGGGCAGACGCCGAACCCGAGGCCGTGGCGGTTAATCCGAGAACGGGACAGGTCTATGTCTTTGCACATGATATCCTGCAGTTATTCGTCATACCCGATGTATTGAATCCCTCCCCTCTTCCCACCCACGTCGATCCGGGTTGGGGCAGCGTGGACTTGCACGATCTCGGCGTCGATTATGATGGGAATGTCTATGGTTGGGATGAAGGCTCCGGTGACATGGTATTCTGGAACGGCTCGAAGACTTCGCGCCATCCATTAGACGAGTTCTTCGACGCGGCCGAGGGCGGTGATCACGATCACAGGCAGAGCAACGGGTCCAAAGACGATCACGATCATCATGGCGCCGTCGGAATTACAAATTGGAGAGGGATGAGCGTTCAAAAGGCCAATTCCAACCAGGCCTACATGCACTTGGCCAGTGGCAGTGACGAAGGCGGACTCTTCCGCGTTACGTTCGGGACGGATCCTATCGTCGATTTTACCACATTCGAAGTGTCGGGGGTCCCGACCGCGGAATTCGAGGAACAGCTCGGGCTGACAACCGACACGCAGAACCTCGACGGCGTAACACTGGGTTTGGCGCCCGAAGTCTTCGCGATTCACCGAACTCCGCTTGCGGACTTGTCCTTCATCCGATTCGACCCTGACTACTTCGATTCGACATTCCAACTCATCACAACGAAGGCCGACATCGAAACAGATCTGGCGAAGACAATTCTGATCGAGGGAGGATTCTCGTCCGATCCCGGCGGCACGACACTATATCTGGCCGAGAATCTTGACGCGCCCGATGTTTCCCTGTTCGGAATCGACCTCCAGACGGGAGATGCATCGATCATCCTGCAGGCCACCGATCTGGACGGGTTACAGGATCACGACACACTGCTCAGCCGGGAAATCGTCATTGCGAGGGGAGGGAATTTCGGGTTTGTCGATCCAGACGCAGATTCCCCCACGTATATTGAACTATTCGTCGAGCAGGACTTCCTGAACGCCTTTGGTTCGGGAACGGAGGCCGAGGTGGAATCTGTCGCCACGCATCCGCTTTCGGGAGTTTGCTACATCTTCGCCCACGAGATCCTCGAACTGTTTCGTGTCGATAACATCTTCGCTGCGTCCCCAACGCTGGAACACATCAGTCCAGGCTGGGGAGACGTGGATCTTCACGACATGACTGTGGATGAGGATGGAAATCTGTACGGCTGGGATGAAGGAAATGGCGACATTGTCATTTGGAACGGTGTTAACACGTTCCGTCATCCAATCGCCGAGTTCTTTGAGGCAATCGAGGGCGGTGATCACGATCACGAGCGGGGCTACCGGCCAAAAGGCGACCATGATCACGAGGAAGCCGTTGGGGCGACAAACTGGAGGGGGATTGCCGCGCGGAAGATCAACCAATCCCAGGCCGAACTCTGGCTTGCGGATGCTACCGACGAACACGGACTTGTCCACATCGTTTTCGGCATCGCACCTGGCGTCTTACGCGCTTTGGACTGGAAGCACTACAACTAGTGAGGTGATCGAGGCAGTTGACCTGTCAGGATGCAGGTGTTTTGAAAAAGACGCCACCTGATGAAAATAGTGCCGAGATCAGCAAGACAACTGACTCAGAAACCAAATCAGGAGGCCAGCGTCGGCTGGTGTCACACGCACGGTTGGCTGGATGTGAACAAGTTAGCCATCACATACTGCATCAAAACCGGGAGCGGTCGGCATCGGGGAGCAGACAGGACGATTCATGACGGTTCCCAGGTCAGGGATAATCACAGCCCTGACCTGGGCCCTGATTTATTTTACGGATCAACGGTCAGCGTCATGAACCGACCGGACCAACCCATGAACAACCTGATTGCGTCAGAAGTTATAAAAATGGTGGGTGGTAATGGACTTGAACCATCGACCTCTGCGATGTCACCGCAGCGCTCTAGCCAGCTGAGCTAACCACCCATTTTGATTGGAAACCTTGAACAACGCAGGGATCGACTCTCCCAAACACCGAACAGTCTACCCGGACGGGCATAGAGGGTTCAAGGATAATTGGCCTAGATAAAAGGACCGGGACATACCGTAATTTCTGGATCTGAAATTTATCGCATTGTGATCATGATCACAATACAGACAGGAACTCACGATTTGGGTAGGGAGGCAGACACGGCCAAGATCCCGGTCTGTAAATCTTTCAGATAATCCTCGCCGGCCCGGTAAATATTCCCCGCGCCCATCGTCAGGATCAGGTCGCCCGGGCGGCCATGTTCAAGAAGCAGTTGACGCACATCATGAAGCGTCTCCCCGAAATAAGCCCCGGGATGACCCATCTCGCACGCCATGTCACAGATGCAACGGCCGCTGACACCATCGATCGGTTCCTCACCCGCACTGTAAACCTCATTGACAACCAGGACACCGCAACGCAGCAGGGCCCGTGCAAATCCTTCCTGCAGGTGCTGTGTTCGGGAATATCGGTGCGGCTGGAAAACCACCACAATACGCCTGTATCGACCCGACTCAACCTGTGCCTGCGCAGCACCCAGCGTTGCGCTGACCTCGGTCGGGTGGTGCGCATAGTCGTCAACCACCGTGATGTTCTTCCGTTTGCCCTTGAACTGGAACCGGCGCCTGGCGCCACGGTACTCGCGCAACGCATCCACCATCGGCTCGAGATCCGCACCCATCTCCAGCCCTGCCGCCAGTGAGGCTAGGGCATTCAACACATTGTGTTTCCCGGCTACACCCAGTCGCACGAGGGCCAACCTACTGTTTTGCTGTATCAGGTCGAACGCAATACCCGTCCCGTCATGGATAGAATGGATGTCTTCCGCCCTCAGGTCGGCAGACAGGTTCTCAATCCCGTAACCCACAATATTGACCGGGTTGGTATTCCCAAGCAGGCTGCATACCCCAGGGTCATCAAGACAGGCAATCACCCTTCCATCAGGGAGCAGGTTGCCGGTAAATTTTCCAAAGGCCTGCATGATTGCATCCAGGTCGGCGTAATAATCCAGATGATCGGCCTCAATGTTTGTGATGATGATGCGGTCGGGGGTCATCTGTAGGAATGAGGCATCGGATTCATCGGCCTCGGCGATCACCCATTCGCCCGACCCGGTACGGGCGTTGCCGTTGAAAACATTGAGCCAGCCACCGATCAGGACGGTGGGATCCCTTCCAGCGGCAACGAGCATCTGTCCGAGCATCGAAGTCGTGGTTGTCTTGCCGTGGGTCCCGCTGACAGCCACAGACCGGCCGGCCCGCATGATCTCAGCCAGGACGCGTGCCCGGTGCCAGACCGGAATTCCGTTCGCCTCGGCAGCGGCTTTCTCGGGGTTGTCGGCGGGAATTGCAGTGGATGTGGCAACCAGGTCAGCCCCGTTAATGTTATCGGGAACATGGGTATCGTAGACGACTGCACCCTGTTCCTTGAGGCGCCCAATAATTTGATTGTCGGACGGATCACTACCCGAGACGGTATATCCGTTATAAAGGAGGACCTGGGCAATGGCACTCATGCCCGCGCCACCGATCCCGACCAAATGAATGTGCTTGAAGGGCAACTGTGTTTTCATGAGGCTTTGATCCCTGTGAAAACGGCCTGATTACAAGACCCCCCCCCTCCCCAGTGGAAATAGGCGGGGTTCCCGGATATCCTATTTCAGGAGGATGCGGTTTGAACAGGACTATATGTAGGGTTGCCAGAATTTTTCCTGGAGAAGTCCCGTAAAAACTCGCCCTTTCCCAAACGGCTCTTACTTGAGGAAGAAGAGGCTTGAGCCGCGACAACCGCATGTTGTCTGAACATATCTGACCGGTCCGGCGGGTCGTAAGTTTGGCTGAATATATATTGCAGGTGTCGCGAAGAAATTTCCCGGCCGACACGGGGAAAACGATAATAACAACGCCTGTACGCCTCCAGTCAGTTCGTCGTGTCATTGTGGAATTTTGGTACCACCCCGACAAACGAAAACTCCAAAGATTAACCGTGAAATGCCTTATCGGGACAACGAGGAGATCAACATCCGGGCCAGGGTGAAAGCCGCATTGGGATGGCCGGTTTTTCTTGAGGCTTCACCCATGGACCTCAATTTTTCAGGGGAAATGCACCATTCATCCAGCAGGTCACGGAACCTATTCCGTGTTGATGGGTCGGCCATGTTCCCCAGAACAACTGCCGCACCTGAATCCTCCAGCCAACGGACATTCATCAACTGGTGGTCATCCCGTGTTCTCAGGGGTGTGAGGACCGCCGGCAGGCCCCGGGCGGTAATCTCGGACTGTGTCACGGCACCCCCCCTCGCCAACACAAGATCGCACACCGAGTAGGCCGCGGCGATGTTATCCAGGTAGGGAACGATACAGTGCCCGGCAGTCGAGATGTTCATCCGCTTCAGCTCGTTCATGACCAGTTCGTAATGTTCTGGCCCGGTGGCCCAAAGGAATCGCCAGCCCGTATCCTGACTACCCATATTCTCCCCTAGAGTGTTCATCAGCAATGTATTCAGTTCCCGCGACCCCTGCGATCCGCCGACACATAGACAGACCCGCTGGCCCGGTTCCAGATCAAACTCACGACGTGCAACTGCCGGGTCGATAGGCACCATGATTGATTCCCGGATCGGATTGCCGGTACACACCATGGATTTGCTTCCAAATACTGCCTCGAGGGCCGGATGTGCGACAGCCACCTGCCGGCTGAAACGCCTCAAAAAACGGTTGGCTGCCCCGGCGTGGATATTGGATTCATGAAGCAGGACCACGGCCCCGCTGAAATGTGCGGCCAAGACCGGGGGGATCGAGACAAAACTGCCGAAACCCATGACGACATCGACGGGAAATCTCCGGACCAGCCGCCGGGCAGCTAGCAGTCCACGAATCATCTCCCACAGGAAACGGGCCCTGTTGAGAAGACCGGGACGGTGATATGAAACCGGAATGACCCAAGGCTCAATGCCAAGTTTGCGATATATCCGGAGTTCGGCGGGACGGTTGCCGCAACAAAAACAGACTTCAATTTCCGGGTCGATCCGACGAAGGGATTCTGCAACCGCAACCGCGGGATAGACATGGCCGCCGGTCCCGCCGGCAGCCAGCAGGATGCGCGCGGGATGGGTTACCATCGTTTTCTGGATCTCGGCTTTCGGGTCGGAGCCAGGTCGTCCATGGCACAATGACTTCTGGCCACGTTCATCAGGAGGCCAATGGCAGCCATGGAGACAACAAGGGACGAACCGCCGGAGCTGATGAACGGCAGGACCAGCCCCTTGGTCGGAAGCAAACCGAGCACGACCCCAATGTTGAATACAATGCTGATAAAGAACATCAACGTGATCCCACATGCAAGCAAGCTGCCGAACAGATCGGTTGCGCGTATGGCAACCCACCATCCGATCATCACCAACAGTGCGAACATCATGATCAGGGCTGTAATCCGGACGAAGCCGAGTTCCTCGCACATGATGGCAAATATGAAGTCGGTGTGGGATTCACTGACATAGCGGAATTTCTGGATGCTGTTGCCGAGCCCAAGGCCCCAAAGGCCGCCGGACCCGACTGCAATTTTCGACTGCCAGAGTTGAAAACCAGCCTCGTAGCGCAGAGCCGGGTCGTCGCTGATGAAAGCAACCAGCCGTTTCCAGCGATAGGGTTCCATCAGGAAAAATACCAGACCGGCGGGGATGGAGGCCACGAACAAACCCAACAGGTGGAACCAACGCATTTCAGCGGCGAGCCACATGCCGAAAACGATCAGGCAAAGTACAAGCGTTGCGCCGAAATCCGGCTCCATGACAATCACGACCGCAAAGGCCCCGGTGATGATCAATGCCGGAAGCACCCCCGAGAAGAAACTGCGTATATAGGCCCGGCGCTCACTCAGCATCTTGGCCATATAGATCACAAGGGCCAGCTTCGCGAACTCGGACGGCTGAAAACGGATCGGGCCGATTTCGATCCAGCGGTGGGCACCCTTCGCAGGAGCGGCAAAACCGGGGACATAAACAAGGAGGCAGCCAATCAGCGCGGCAAGCATGATCCAGAATCCCAGTTTCCGAAACCGATTATATTCAAGGTGATAGAAGATCATCATGGCCGCAAGCCCCAGCCCGAAAAAAATGAGCTGCTTGATGGTAAAATCCGGGGCCATTCCGGGACTTGCGCTGTAGACGGACAGGATGCCAACACAGGCTAGGGTGAGGGTCAGGGTGAAAAGGATGAACGGGATATTATACGACCGCATCGTCAGCATCATCGGCAACCTCCATCAGCATGGAATCGACAGGGATGGGAAGGGAAACGGATACGCCGATCGTTATCCGCCGGACTGGAGGGGGAGTATGCCAGAACACGGGGATAATGTGAACAGGAATTTTCGGGAATCCAGAAGCCTTGTTGTTACCAAAATGATGACAAACTAGAAAAAATACACGGAAAAGCGGGACATGGCCTGTTTTGTCATGCCTTGATCCTGGACATGAGATCGGCGGATCTTTTTGTGATTTGCACACGGTGGACCGATCCGTTATCTTGTTACCCTCGTTCCTGCACAACCATCGCGAACCAGGAGATGGGATCATGGTCCGGATCAATGAAGATTATCTGAAGCTCAAGGCGGGCTACCTTTTCCCCGAGATCGCACGCCGGTTGGGTGAATACCAGGATGGGCATCCCGATGCGGATATCATCAAGTGCGGAATCGGGGATGTAACGGAACCCCTTCCCCAGGCGGTGCGAGAGGCCATGCACAAGGCCGTCGACGAGATGGGGACACGCCGGGGATTCCATGGCTACGGACCTGAACAGGGTTATCCCTGGCTGCGCGAAAAAATCGCGGGCCATGACTTCCAGGCCCGACACTGCGGGATCGAAGCGGATGAAATATTCGTCTCCGACGGCAGCAAGTGTGACTCGGCGAATATTCTGGATATCCTAGGGGATGACAACCGGATTGCCGTCTGTGATCCGGTCTATCCGGTCTATGTTGATACGAACGTCATGACCGGACACACCGGTGATGCCAACGACCGGGGTGAATACAGGGGACTGGTCTACCTGCCGATGACCGAGGCGAACAATTTTACACCCGCGCTACCCTCAGAACCCGTTGATGTGATCTACCTGTGCTACCCGAATAACCCGACCGGTATGGCTGCATCGCGCGAAACACTTGAGGGCTGGGTGAATTATGCACGTGAGAACAATGCTCTGATCCTGTTCGATGCGGCTTATGAGGCATTCATCGCCGACCCGTCGATCCCACATTCAATTTTCGAGATTGAGGGGTCAAGGGACTGTGCAATCGAGTTTCGCAGTTTTTCCAAGAATGCGGGTTTTACCGGAATACGCACGGCGCTGACCATCATTCCGAAAACCCTGAAAGGGAAAACATCATCGGGAGAACGGGTCCCGCTGCATCGCCTGTGGCACCGCCGGCAGACCACAAAATTCAACGGGGTCAGTTATATCACCCAACGCGGCGCGGAGGCAGTCTACAGTGATGAGGGCCGCCGACAAGTCGCTGATCTTGTTGCGTTTTACCTCAAAAATGCCCGGATTTTGGGCGAGTGCCTGACCAGCCAGGGATTCCGCTGTTACGGGGGCGTGAATGCACCCTATATCTGGCTGAAAACACCCGATGGAATGGAAAGCTGGGACTTCTTCGATCATCTCCTGAATGAAAGCCAGATTCTCGGCACACCGGGCAGCGGTTTCGGCGCAAGCGGAGAGGGTTACTTCAGGCTGTCAGCATTCAACAGCCGGGAAAATATCAAGAAGGCGGTTGAACGACTGAAGCAGATAACGGCGTAGAATCAAAATTCTACAGCCCTGCCATATGTCTGATTCGTAATCTCGAGTCATCATTCGGATCCTGATTCATTCCCCGAGACGGTTTATTCCCTTAAAGATGTCAGGATACGGGTATAGTTTTGAACGGGCTGGGCCGGAGGCCGGACATCCGGCAGGTAGCCATGATATCTTGGGCCAGGGGGGGTCATACTCGCCAGGCAAGATCAGGTCAGCGCCCGAAATCTGCCCTATATACTGGAGATTAAAATCCGTTTTTTCTTCTATTCAGCCCCCGAAAAGCGGATCATGTTGCCAGTCCTGCTAGGTTTGAATTCCAGCCGATTCCTGAACTCACCCGGCATCCCATGAACACCCACTGGATCTTCGCGTCAAATCATCGAACACCAGCAGCAGCACCCGAAACGGTCCCGAGATGACTGAAGATTTTAAAGATGTTCTCCCCAGGATCTTGGTGGCCGGCATCGGGCCAATCCCACACGAGGCACCCGAAAAGTTGTTCGCGCCGGGGCTGCGTGTCTGGGGCATCGCCCGGCAACTTGCGGGCCAGGGCCATTCGGTAATGCTGGTCTGCGGCGAATTCGGCGATACAGGCAAGGGAGCCACAACGAAGGGTTACCTGCTTGAACCCTCCCAAGCCATGACACAGGGCCAAATCACCCGCATTCACCCCAAGCCTGTCAAATTGAACCGGCAAAACAATGACTGGGGCCAACTTATTGCAAGCGAGGCGTGTGGCTTCAAGGCCGATGCGGCGGTTGGCACAACCGATGTCATGAACCACGCGCTTGCGCGTGCGAAGCTGAACATCCCGATATGGATGGACTATTTCGGCGATCCGATGGCTGAACAGCAAATGCTGGCTTACCGCCACAAGTCGGATGACGGCCTGATTGAGCGGTGGGGGCTGGTTGCACCCGCGCTTGCTCGTGCCGATCGTGTCTCGGGCTGTTCAAGCGAACAGATTGGCGCCCTGTTTGGCCAAATGTCCGTTGTCGGCCGCCTCGGCCGCTTCACGGCGGAAGAGATTCTGGTGGAGAAGATCCCACCGTGGATCGAGAATATCATGCCACCACAGGGCAACGCGGCACCGACAAGGAAAAAAATTGTCCGCGGCAAGGATTGTCCGCAGGACGCCATCGTGGTCATCCAGACAGGTGGATTCAACACCTGGCTGGATGTGGAAAACCTTTTTCATACGCTGGAGTTCGCCATGACATCCAACCCGAAACTGCATTTTGTATCAACGGGTGGGGGAATCCCCGGACACTACGAGAAGTGTTATGAATTATTTACCGAACTACTTCAAAAAAGTGGCCACCCCGACCGTTACCATCTGCTGGGCTGGATCCCGATGCAAGATGTGCCGAACCTGATCAGCGAGGCCGATATCGGGCTAAACGTGGACCTGAATATCGTCGAGGGTCGACTGGGCACAAGAAACCGGTTGTTGGACTGGCTGGCAGGTGGACTCGCGGTCATATCGACACCCGGCTGCGAGCTTGCACAGGTGGTCGGCCGTGAGGGGCACTTGGCGATTGTCCCCCACAATAAACCCCATGAAATCGCCAAGGTCATCCTGGAAATGGCCGCTGATCCGAATAGACTCAAGGCAACGGGAGATCGGGCGTCGAAATATGTTCGAGAGCAGTATTCAGCAACAAAGTGCCTTGAACCCTTGACAAAATGGGCCCGACAACCAAAATCGGCATCGGATTTGCGATCTTGGCGGGAGGGCCGGGGTTCACCACCCCAGCTGTTCAACATGGCAAATGCCTCCTCGCCCACATCGGGTCGAGGCAAACAGTCTGTCGAAAGGCGACTTGCATGGCTCGAAAACCGAAAATGCCAATTGGAGGGTTCCCGGCTGGTCAAATTTGCAATGAAATTGAGACGAACCAATGATTTGGAAGATGAACCGGAACCGCCGAAACCGTGATTTTGCGCCATCTGACCCGCGGAAATCCGCCTTTTCATGGGATTTTGACCTACGGGCCCGCCAACAACCGGGAATTTCCTGTCCCGCCATGGATTCCAAATGCCCGTTCGGGAGGGGCACCGGGAGGACGAACTAATGGCTGCTTATAAATGCGCACTCTCCCTTCAGGATTCCACCCTGTCCGCACTGGTCCTGAAAATGGGCAAGAAGGAATGGATCATTCAAAACGGGACCAGCATTGTTCTGCATGACAATGAGGAGGAGCGTCTGAAGCCCTCCCTGAAATCGGCCTGTAAAAACCTCAAGCTCTCACAGGGGCCGACCACCGTCAGTCTGCCGCGTCACCGGGCCGTGATGCGTACCATCCTCCTCCCTTCGGCCGAAGAATCCGAACTGGAACAAATGGCGCGGTTCGAGGCCGAGCGCCATATTCCATTCAATGCCGATCGGCACTGCATTGGATTTCACACGATGCGTACCCATGGCGTGGAGGGTTCGGACGTGGTCCTTGCGGCGATCGACGGGCCCGTCGTCCATGAGGTGGTGGATGCCATGCTAGATACAGCCCTCACCCCCCACGGCATCACACTCTCCTCGATTAGCTTGGCAAATAGCCTTGAATTGAGCCTGGGCCACCCTATGAATGAAAAAACACGTGCCGCGATCGCAATCGGGATTGACTGCACGGACATTGTCCTGATGTCGGAAGGCCTGATCATTTATGCCCGATCCATCCCGCTGGATATCCGGTCTCTTCTGGAAGCCTGGTCCGGTTATCATGAAGATACAGGCGACAAGGACAACCGGCCCGACCTGCAAAGGCTTGCGCTGGCCGCCCGGATGATCGACTGCCTGAACTTTGGAAGTCAAGCGGGTCAGGGACCGGGTTCCAGGGACCTGACAACCCAGACACGGGAGTGGCTGACCCGACTCACCCGGGAACTTGGGCAGACTTGGGATTACGCACACAGACAGCTGGACTGTCCCGAGATCGATAGCATCCATATCACGGGCGAGGGAGCACTACTGACCAATCTGGATGGATACATCCGCGAGACAACCGGTAAAACCAGTGTGGATATCTTCAACCCGGTCGCCGACCTGCCGGGGGCGGGCGAGCAGAAATTCCCGTTTGAGGGACTGGAGTTCACGATCGCCTTGGGCGGAATCCTCGGTCAGGACAAGGATTCGACCTATTATAATCTGGACCTGACTCCGCAGGGTTATTACAAACGAATTGCGCGGCGCAGGCTGATCCGGAAGATCCTGACAAGTTCTGCCTTCATGATCATTACCCTGTGCCTTGGGGTCACGTCCTACCTCCATCACATGGACATCAACAAGCTCAAACTGGGCGCATACGAGAAGGCCAACATCCGCATGGAGGAACCGGTATCAACCCTGGATGAGAAGGGACGAAAGATTGAAATCATAAGCCCGTTCGTCTCGGATGACAACTCGGCCCTGAAGGTTCTTGAAGGTATTGTCGACTCGAGCCTGATCCCATCCAGAGTAACCCTATCAAGAATTGAATTCGAGCGAGGGAAAATTGTGTTCATCGAGGGCGAAGCCAGGATCGCGCCCGATATCTTGGCCTTCAAGTCCGATTTGATGAATCTGGGCCATTTCGCGGACATCCAGATGAAACAGGAAACCTCAGAACTCTACCGCAAGCCCCTATATCGCTTCACCTTTGAGTGCCCACTCAGCAACAGACGCACGGGAAGGGAAACCTGACGATGAGTAGTCGTGAATTTACGATGCTGATTTCAACGGCGAGTGTTGTCATAATCGCGCTGGTTTACCATTTCGTGCTTGCAGACAAGCTGGACGAGATCACACAAGGTTTCAGCGGTGATTTGGAGATTGAGCGGAGCAAATTCAAACGATACAGCAAAATCATCGAGGATGGCCAGAAAATCCACGAGGAATATGAAAGGATCGTCTTCCAAGGAAAGGAAAAGGTTGGCGACCAGGAGGTTGGAGACACATTCCACAACCAGCTGTTTGAACTGCTGACAACGCAACTCAACGTGGAGGCCCCCAACCTGTCATCCTATGAATACGAGGAAATTGAGGATGTGGAGGATTTCGTCTTTGTGGAGCTTTCCGTCGATGTTTACGGGACATTCCGTGAAATGCTGCGGTTGCTGCAGAATATGCAAGGCAAAGGCCTGCTGATCAAGAATTTCAGCCTCGACCGGGCTGGACGTGGCGGCAGGGACGAGATCAAAATGACCATCGACGTGGCACGCCTGGTCAAGACCCCCGAACGGTTCAAACGCCGGATGCGCCTGCGGGGCGGGCGAGGTTAACGGAAGTTGATTTCGAAACCGAGTATGGGATAAAATCCCCGGGCTGGAAATATGCGGCAGAAAGCCGCCACCCGGCCCAAATCCCCCCCTCGATTTTCCAGGAGCTTGAAAAGATGGCTAATGACAAGGTAATTGAGCTGACAGACCAGAATTTCGATACGACCATCAAAGAGGACGGCCCGCCGGTACTTGTTGACTTCTGGGCGCCATGGTGCGGGCCTT
Source organism: uncultured Candidatus Sumerlaeota bacterium (assembly GCA_964473105.1). Classification (GTDB taxonomy): domain Bacteria; phylum Sumerlaeota; class Sumerlaeia; order MVZB01; family MVZB01; genus CAYYNQ01. The sequence continues at coordinate 41,700 of CAYYNQ010000088.1, forward strand.
GCCGAAACATGGGACCGATCCTCGACGAAATTGCAGAAGAATATGATGGGCGCCTGCGAATCGCCAAGGTTAACACCGATGAACACCAGGAGGCAGCGAACCGCTACGGGGTTCGAGGTATCCCGGCATTCCGGCTGTTCAAGGCTGGCGAACTGGTTGAATCTGCCAATGGTCAGATGTACAAGGAAGATCTGACCGCCGCGATCGATCCCCACCTCTCATGACGTTTCCAGGATTGGATACGTCCGCAAATCTTTGGAACCGAACGGTCCGCCCATGAAGTGTCCAGCCTGCGGGAGCCTGAATAATAAGGTCGTCAATTCCCGCCTGACTAGCGATGAAGCCTCCATTCGCCGACGCCGGGAATGTATCGACTGCACCGGTCGCTTCACCACTTACGAATATATCGAAAGAACGCCCGTCCTAGTCATCAAGCGGGATGGGCGACGCGTGTCCTTTGACCGACAGAAACTGATCAGCGGAATCCTCAGGGCATGTGAGAAGCGTCCCGTCACCCTCGATGAAATTGAGGAAGTGGTCGGCGATGTCGAGAAGAGCCTTTATAATGCGATGGAGTCCGAGGTCAGCTCATTGAGGATCGGGGAGATGATCCTAGGTCGTTTGCGAGAGATTGATGAGGTTGCCTATGTCCGGTTTGCATCGGTATACCGGCAATTCCGCGATATCGGCGAATTCAGCGAGGAAATCCAGAGCCTGCTGAACCGGGAACCGGACCAGAAGGGCTGAATCTCCCCCGCAGGAAAGCCAACCCCCGGCTCTGGAAGAATCAATACCCTTCCCCGAGGGGAGTTTTCGGTACGGGTCCATTGCATGATCTAAAAATGGCAGGGGGTACTCAATCAGCATCGATTTGATTACTGCAAAAGCTAGCCAGAACAGGGGGAACTTGTTGACCCGGGTGGTGGTTTCGACAGCATTGAGATACGAGGTTCGAAAACGCACCCGGAACAAACACGAAGGATCCTTGATCCAGCCATGGGGTCAATACACCGATCACGACAATCCTTGAGCACGGAATCATGGGGGGGGCAGAATCACGGTTTACATTCAGGAACGGCCGGCCAGGATAGATTCTGCGACAGCAAGATCCTCTGATGAGGTAATCTTGAAGTTTATCCATGAGCTTTCAACCGGCCTCACGGGAATGCCCAGTTTTTCCAAAACGGCTGCTTCGTCTGTCGCATCAATGGCAGGGTCACGACAACACTCAATCGCCTTCGATACGTGATCCATCCGTATAGCCTGAGGTGTCTGGGCCAACCAGATTTCGTCCCGGTCAAGCGTTCTGAGGATTTTTCCCGCACCGTCTTCGGCCTTGACGGTATCCCTGCATCGCGACGCAAGCACCCCCCCCCCCGCCTGCATCGCGGACATCGCCAAACGGGAGACCGCATCAGGGTCAACGAACGGCCGTGCTGCGTCATGGACCATCGCAACATCGCATTCACCCGATGGACCATTCAACAATGCCTCCAGCCCGTTGGCGGATGAATCCTGTCGTCTTTCACCTCCAATCACCCTTATCACCGGACAATCTCTCCCCTCCAGCCATCCCGAAATGTCGGGATGTTCCCCGGATGCAGGCATCACAAGAACCAATTTGCTGACCGACTGCATACGGTCAAAACAATACAGGCTATGCATAAATACAGGCTGCCCGCCCAAATCCTGAAATTGCTTGGGTACAGACCCGCCAAAGCGAAGCCCCCGGCCGGCAGCGACGATGACAACCCCGATTGAAGGTGGCGCATGGAGTGTCGTGGCATCGGGTGACCGCATGTTCAGGATCTGGCCATGACGGGAAGCAGTTCGAGCATATATGGACGGGTGAGCCCGTAATGCGAGAGAACCAGATTCTGGAACGATGCGGACTCGGCAGCCTCCACCTGTTTCTGGATATCGGGTAAAAGCTCCGGGGGGGTGGTACTCAACTGGAGGTCCAAGGCCCTATTCTGTCCGAAATGCATAAGGTCATTCCAACGGCAGAGCTGGTCGTTCGTTGCACCCGGATCCGGGCAGGCATTCACCGTCATATTTAATTCGAGCGAACTGATCGTATTCAGCGCAACCCCCCAGCGCCAAACCTCATTGGGATGGTCGTGCATGCGCAGCCCTAGAGCAACCTCGTTGCTGGCGGCAATATTCTTGAGTCCCGCCAAAAGGTCGAACACGATTCCCGAACGCATTTCCGCCATTCGTGACAACGGGTGACCCGGATGACCAATTTCATCGCCGAGCCTCCGGTCACTGATATCATCATTGAGAGAGGAACGGATCAGGCGTTCCACCTGCCGCCGCAGGTCCAGAATCTTGATGTCCATGGATTCGGCGGTTTCACGGCAATGCGGGCAGAAACAAAGGCTCAGAAGATAATTCAGCTCCGTGCCAACTGGCACCTGCCGCCAGTCACGGCCGATATAGCGGCTGAAGTCGGGGAAAGAAAAATCCTCCAGTTCAATGAATCGGTTGGGGACATTCCGCGAAAGGTCATACGTCAGGCTCTCGGCATACTGCCGAACGTCTGGATTCGAGGGGCATAACATCCCTTCCATTCGATCTCCGATCGCGTTAATACAGCAGCACTTTGGGAAATGTGCCGAGAGCATGCGGTTGTTGAAAAGCACGATCCATGACGTGAAACACATGTTCCATGACCGAAGTGCATCCGCCAGTTGTCTGATGAATGATCCGCTGCTGAATTCAGGATGCGGCCGGGGCAGAATATCGTGATACAAATCCCTCTCGGGCTGGAAATAAACAGCCCCGTCGGGCGGCTGAATAACCGCGTGCCTTGGATTTTGAACCGAAAGGAAACGACCGCCGTGATAGGCCAGTGCAACATGCAGGCCGTTGATGCCCTGTTCATGCAGCCGTGACAGGACCTCATCGAGATGATCATCCGCGAGATCCCACACGAAGGTGCGAATCGATCTCGGGGGGAATTCCGGGGCGGGGAAGTTCATTTGATCGGGAACCCGGGAAGAGTGCCTGCAAGGGGCGGGAATATCTCCGGCCCCACCAGAGTTTTCAGACCTATTCTCTGGTGAATCCGGGGGTTTTGAAAGAAAAATATTCCCCGACAGCCGATACCACTATCCATGTTACAGCCAGTCCTTGCCAAACACCGGGTGCAGGCTGTTGACCTGATTGGGGAACCAGAGAGTCAACTCGGGGGTGTTGTACAGAACCCGGTTGACGGCTTCCACCCCCTGACTGAATGAATGATCCTGGTTGGAAACCTCGTACTTCCATGCCCCGAAACGCCCACGGGAGAAAATGCCCAGGGACTCAAGTTCCGGAAGAATTTTCTCCAACGCCTCATCCCGGCGCAGACCGGGCGTGGGGTATCCGCGGGTCAATTCATGATGCCAAGTGTGGTGAACCTGGTTTCGGTTCTCGAAAAGACCCGTCTGAAGCATACCCTCAATCGTTTCATCGACAATCGTGGATGGATCAACAGGCTTGGCCGGGGATTGTGAAACCTCGGCCATAAGGCTCCAGTAGCGGGTGATATCCGGCACATTGTGCGGACTGTAGTGGCTGAAGACAGTCACACGATAGAAAGGGCAGTTGGGCTCGGGGAAATACATCCAGCATTTACCTTCCAGCTCGGGTCCGCAAGATCCCTTGAGGCCAACCCCGATAATGTGAACCGTTGAATACTGAAGGAGTTCTGCACTTGCACGCAAGTGATCCAGATGGGCAATATCAACAAGCCGGTCCAGCGGCAGCGAGCTGATCAACCGGTCGTAGACAACCTGTGTGCCATCCTCGGCCGTCAGGGTACGCGCATTGGTGTCAATTCGAGAAACAGCACGACTGAAATTCATCCTATCACCGGGCATCCAGCCCGCGACTGCCTTCCAGACCGAACCGGTGCCACCGTGCTTGGGAAATCGGAATGTGTTGTTCGGTCCCCAAGACACATTATCCTGTTTCGTGACGACCGAACGCACGATCTTGTTCAGGTCGGGTAGCGCCACTCGGTCGCCAATCCAGCCTGCCGCCAATTTCTCCGGAGGCCAAGCCCAAACCTTGAAGTTGTAGGGCCGCATGAAAAGTTCGGCCAGTCCTGGCCCACAGGTACCGTCGATGAGTTCACCGAAATTTTCGAAGCGGCCATCGACGGGATTCCGACAGACTTCAACAAGTCCTTCAATACATTTCAAAAGCTTGTCCTGAGGCAAACGGTGCAGGTTGTACTGAAAAGGATAGGGAACCCACGTGTTGCAGATCCGTACCCAGCTTTCACGCTGGTGATGCAGCCACCCGCCTTCCCCGAGTGCGGCATCCATGACCTCGTCGAAGGTGCGATAGTGCGAAAATTGCACATGCCCGCCGATATCCCACGTAAAACCATGTTCATCGGTGATGCTGCGAGCCAACCCGCCGGGTTCACCCGTCGCTTCCCATAGTTCCCAGTCGTCATGACCCGCCTGCTCAAGCCGCCAGGCAGCACCCAACCCGGTGGGTCCTGCTCCCAGAATGACGATTTTCATGGACCGTTCACCTCCATGCCATTAACCCGCAACCGAAAGTTGGTCTGATCATGACCCGGATCTCCGTGTTTTTTCTGATTCTCGGGACTTTGATGAACGTGGCGTCTTCCCTGCTTTACCTTGGGCCCTGAGGTTCACGGCATCGCAGGTCGCCTGAATGGCTGCAGCCATCTGGTCCGGACTGACACCCCGGGTCTTGTATCCGCCTTCCCATGTGATGGTGGTTTCAACCAGGGCATCGGTCCGGCCTCCCGGTGGAATCCTGACCGAATAATCCAAAAGTTTTGGGATACGGAAACCCAGTTGCGACTCCAATGAGCGCATTGCCTTGACAAAGGCGTCAAATCCGCCGTCGCCACTGGCCACGGCGTGGAACTGCCGGTCCTTGTAACGCACCAACACGCTGGCTGCAGGCTCGAGTCCGTGATTGCAGGTCACCATATAATCGATCACCTCAAACTCCCTGTCCCCGGGACGTTGCAAGACGTCCGCGACGATGTAGGGAAGATCCTCGATAGTTACAGTTTTTTTCGTGTCAGCAAGGGTGATGATTTTATTCAGGACTTGTTTCTTCTGGTCATCATTCAGTTCAATGTTCATCTTCTTAAGGTTGAAATCGAGACTTGCCTTGCCCATTAGCTTGCCCATCGCGTAGGTGCGCGTCCGGTCGAACCGGGATGGTTTCAAGCGGCTATGGTAAAGTCGCCCCTTCTTGTCACCATCGGCATGGATGCCCGCGGTCTGGGTAAAGACTCCTTCCCCCGTAACCGGTTTGTTCCAGGAAATTGTCTTGCCCGTGAATATTTCCGTCAAACGGCTGGCTTCCTTGAGTTTTTTCTCATTAACTGAGCAGCGAAAAGGCGTGAAGTCACGGGTCGTGACCACCAGTTCATCCAACGGGGCATTACCCGTGCGCTCGCCAAGCCCGTTGATCGTTGCATGGATCCCCCTTGCCCCGGCACGAAGACCCGCCAGCGAATTTGCCGTCGCCAAGCCGTAATCGTTGTGTGCATGAAAATCAAACCAAGTATCAGGAAACTCCTCGACAAGCGAGTCGACAAAATCGGACACCTGCGAACTCTCGAGCAAACCCAGCGTATCAGGCAGCATGATCCGCTTGAAGGGTAGCTTCTGCAGGGAGCGGATCATTTCACGGACATAGTCCGGTGAGTTCAACATGCCGCCGGACCAATCCTCCAGATAGACATTGAACTCAATATTCTTGCGGGTTCCGTATCTGACGGTACGGGATATATCCTTCAGGTGTTCACCGAGATTGCGCTTGAGTTGTGTTTCACAGTGCTCACGCGACCCCTTTGCCAGAAGATTGATTACCCGGCATCCCGTTGCATGGACCCAGTCAACCGACAATTTGTGGTCGACAAAACCCAAGACCTCTACACGCTTGAGGTGTTTATTCCGGCGTGCCCAGCTTGCAATCATACGGAGAGTTTCGTGTTCCCCTTCACTCACGCGGGCCGATGCAATCTCAATCCGGTCGACCCCCACACCTTCAAGGAGCAGGCGGGCGATCGCCATTTTTTCCTCGGGCAGGATCGACACGCCATCGGTTTGTTCACCGTCACGAAGCGTCGTATCCATCACCTCAAAGGGGATCAGCTTCGAGCTCCTGTTTTTACGCGATTTTCCCATTCATGATTCCTGCGCTAAAAGTCTCTTCCATCCCGGGTCTATGGGCGATGCGGCCCTTCCGTGGCCGTTCTGACTTCATTGGATACCTTGGGATATGCCCCAGGTTCGGGTTCAAGCGATTCTACTCATGCCAGAATACAGGTTCGCTCCTCATTCTTAAGAACCATTCCTGTCCGGGTCACCCGGACATGGATACCCAGTTCAACCGGTTTACCAAGAAGCCGGGCCAACGCCTCGTGAGGCTTGATGTAGCAACCCGGCTGATGACTGATCGACATTTCGATAGATATTCGACCGTCATCGCAGGGCCTGATATCAAGCTCCAGAAGACCCCGTTTCAGGTCGACTTGGCGGGTCCCCTTTTTCTTGTTTACCTCGACATTCCACGTTTCCCGATCCCCGAATTCATTGATCACCTTTGTAATATCCATCATTCCGGCTTCAAAGGATCTGGTGGTTTCCAACCTGAACCTTGAGAAAACAATATCTGACTCGAGTGATGATCCACGCAGGAGTATTTCCCTGACACCAGAAAACACAAGGCCGTCCAACTTGATCTGGTTCAGTGTTTTCACCAATCCGGCGGGTTGCAACTTGCGCGCAAGCAGGATATCCATCATTTCATTTTCCCCGGCCACACCCAGTGGCAACGGTGGCGGATACTGCATGCGGGGCTGGGGGTTGAAGCCCTGCGAGTAGGCTAGGGGAACCCCTGCGCGCCGCAGCACGATCCGGAGAACCTTTGAGAAATCAAGATGCGACAGGTAACGCAACCCCCCCAGCTTGGTGTAGGTCAGGCGAAGACGCTGCACGGGTGGGGGCATCCCGTGATCCCCGGGAGATTGATCGCCATGCCTGTCTTCCATGGGGTCCTCACCCGGACCATAGCCGGTCGTCCTTGAAGCCATCGTCTGTTCCATCGCACTGTTGACCGCAGCAACCGAAGGGTTTCCAGCCATGTCTTCCGAACGGTCACGGTTTACAGACTTACCGGCCGGCGCCACATGTGCCCACTCAAGCATGTTGTCAGCCATGGTGTGATCAAAAAGATCATTACAGACTTCACATCCCGCACAACGTCCGGTATCGCATTTGTCAACGACATGCTGCCTGCGTGCCCGGCGCTGGTCGGCCCATAAAAATCGCCTGCCGACATTACTCTCAATATGGTCGAAGGGCAGGATCTCGGCTTCATCCCGATCCCGCGCCGAATACCAAACCGGGTTCAGCCCGACATCCCTGAATGCTTGCATCCACGTCTCGAACTGGAATTTTTCACTCCAGCCGTCAAGACGCGCGCCGAGCTCCCAGGCACGACGGACAACAGCCGACACCCTCCGGTCCCCCCGCGCCAGCACAGATTCCAGGAACGCGGCCCGTGTATCAGCCGTCTTGATGTCGACACGATGACCACAACGACCTCTGACCTCACCCCGGACGAGCTGATAGCGGCGTTCTAATTCCTCTGGCAACGGCTGTGCCTCCCACTGGAAGGGCGTGTTGCATTTCGGCACAAACGGGGATAGCGTCACATTGACCCGCGTCCGGTTCCCGTGATATCTCCGGCCAAGTTGCGCCGCCTTGTCACAGATATCGACAATGCCCATCAGGTCCTCATCGGTCTCGGTCGGCAGCCCGAGCATGAAATAGAATTTGACCGTGCGCCAGCCCCGCCTGAACACGTCCTCAATGATCTCGAAGAACTTGTCCTGATCAACCGGCTTGTTGATCACATCACGAAGCCGGGTTGTTCCCGCCTCGGGGGCGAACGTAAATCCCGACTTGCGGACCTTCGCGATTTCATCAACCAGCTTGACATCAAACGCGTTGATCCGTAGTGACGGGAGTGAGACGGAAATACCACGCGGTCCGAGATCCATGGTCATCTGCTCGATTAACGGCCCAATCAATGAGTAATCCGCTGAACTCAGAGAAAGCAGTGAGATCTCATCATAACCCGTGTTCTCGACACCCTCCCGCGCAATCTCGACAATTTGTTCCAAGGGCCTCTCGTTCACCGGCCGTGTGATCATCCCCGCCTGGCAGAAACGACATCCGTTGACACAACCCCGCCTGATCTCAATCGCCAGCCGGTCATGCACGGTCCGCATCAGCGGCACGACTGGCCTGACTGAACCCTTGTCACGGGCAACATTGAAATAACGCTTATGGACTGGCAGTGGGGGGGCGTCATTCTTCCACATGTCCACCGCCCTAACCTCACGAATGGACCCGTTCTCGTGATAATCAAATTCGTAAAACTCCGGCACGTAAACACCCCGAATATCAGCCAGCGACCTGAGGATACGCATTCGATCCCAGGATTCGATCTTGGCGCGGTCGACCAGGCCGCAGACCTCGAGGATTACCTGCTCACCATCCCCGACAATGAATGCGTCCAGAAACGGGGAAACGGGTTCCGGCGCAAACGCACCCTCCCCTCCACCGATCAGGATCGGGAACGGATCGACACGTTCACGACTCTCCAGGGGAATGCCTGAAAGATCGAGCATGGTCAGGATATTGGTGAAGTTGACCTCGTGTTGAAGCGTAAAACCGACCCAGTCAAACTCATTGAGTCCACGCCGTGTCTCCAGCGAGCTGCAGGGCAGGCCGTGCGACCGGAGCAATTCCTCCATGTCGGCCCAAGGACAGTAGGCACGCTCCGCCGCCCAGTGTGGGACCTGATTTATCCGTTCATAAAGTAACCGGTAGCCGTGATAGGACATCCCGATCTCATAGAGATCGGGGAATGCCAGGCATCCACGCACCCTTACCTTGTCCTTGATAACCTGATTGAATTCACCCCCCACGTAACGGGCGGGCTTCTCGACATGCATCAGCAATGGCTCGATTTGTTCCCACGAAACCGGCATGATATAGTCATCCCTTGAAAGAATTATGAAGCGGACCGGTTCAACCCATCGTCCGGACAGACCATGTCCATTCAACCCAACACTTTATCATTTTAAGGGGTTACGACCAATCTTAAAAGGGAGAACACCGGGTGACTATGGACGGGACCTTGTCAATACAATCCTTACGTTGAAATTTTATCCCGAAACGCTATGCTTTCAGCGTCAGTTATAAATCCGGTGTGGAGAAAAGGATCCCATGGCGACCATCATCGACGGGAAGACAACCTCGGGGGTAATCCGCGAGGAAATTGCGGGGGAAATCAGTCGGGCTGTCAAGAAGGGCCTGCGCCCACCGGGACTGGCAGTTGTCCTTGTGGGCAATAATCCGGCTAGTGAAACCTATGTGCGCAGCAAGGAAAGGTCGAGCGTCAAGGCGGGATTTCACTCGGTCAAGATCGACCGGCCTGCATCAACCACACAGGATGAACTTCTCAAGTTGATCAGCGGGTTGAACAGCGATCCATCCATCGACGGGATTCTCTGCCAACTCCCGCTGCCCGACCATATCAACGAGCACGCCGTCACTCTGGCAATTGATCCCGACAAGGACGTGGATGGTTTCCACCCGATCAATGCCGGCCGGCTGGCAATCGGCCTGCCCGGTTTTGTGCCCTGCACACCCAAGGGATGCAAGGAGCTGTTGATCCGTTACAACATTCCCGCCGAAGGCCGTCACGTTGTCGTACTCGGCAGGTCCAATATTGTCGGAGTCCCGATGGCACAGCTGATGATGCAGAAGTCGGAAGGCGCCAACGCGACGGTCACGGTATGCCACTCGCGGACTCGTGAACTGCCCGCAGTCTGCGCATCGGCCGACATCCTGATCGCCGCCATTGGCCGGCCCCGCATGGTCACCGCCGAGTATGTCCGGGAAGGGGCGGTTGTCATTGACGTGGGGATCAACCGCATTGAGGATCCCTCGACAAGATCGGGCAAACGTCTGGTCGGGGATGTGGATTATGAGGCCGTGTTTGAAAAGGCCTCGGCCATCACTCCTGTTCCCGGCGGTGTCGGCCCGATGACAATCGCAATGCTGATGCAGAACACTGTCGAGAGCTGGCGAAGGTGTACCGCCTGACAGAAACAACCGCAAGAAAAAATAATTCCTGAATTGCGTGCGGATCGCTGTCAGCCCGGATCATTCACCCAGCAACCTGCTCCGGATTCTGCGAAATCGTTCCGAATCCAGGGCCAAGATTCCAGGCCCGGGGTATTTCCTCACCTGCCGACGGATATTCTCAATCCGGTCACGCGTGGCAGGATGTGTTGACATCACGCTGTGGATAACCCCGCTGTCACCGGACCCCTGTTCCTCGGACCACGCCATCATCTTCCTGAAAAAACTGACCGCCGCACGCGGCTCGTAACCGGCTCGGTACATCGCCTCCACACCCAATTGGTCCGCTTCCCGTTCATCATCGCGACCAAACCTGCGCATGGCCAATACGCCCCCCAATTGATGAACCTGCTGGACCATGTCCGCCTTTTCCCCTGCAAGGATCTGTATCAGCAGGTCGGCACCCATGGCCCTCTGCATCGCGCGGATCCCGTGACGGGACGTGACGTGGTTGATTTCATGCCCCAACACCGCAAGAACTTCGGCCTCGTGTTCGGCCAGCCTGATCAGGCCGAGGTTGACGTAGCAGTATCCACCGGGTATGGCAAATGCATTCACCTCCTCAGATGCCGTGATTTTGAACGTGAATTCCTGCCCGCAGGGTGGTGAATGTGCGACCAGCCGCTGTCCAGCCTCATCCAGCCAAGCCTGAGCTTCCGGATCATGGATAATCTCGATCTCCTTTTCAATCTCCTTCGAGAATTCATCCCCCAACTTCGCCTCCTGTGCGGGCGGAATCGTGATATAGGTTGCCTTCTGCTCCAAGTCTCTCAAGGTTTTGCACGACTGCAATGAGAAAGAAAGCAAGAGGAACAGGAAAACCATCCTGTTCAGGAAGTAACTTCTGGGCGGGACAAAGTTATGCATTCAAAACATCCGCGTAAACCGACTTGACCTCCGCGGCCATGCGTTCGATTGAGTAATTTTCAAGGGCCCTTTTCCGGCCGGCCGACCCCATCGCCTTGCGCCGGTCGGGCGAGGCAAGCAATTCCCGGATCGCCTCCGTCAACGCACCCGGGTCCCCCGGAGGAACCACCATGCCTGTCGTGCCATGCTTGTTGACCTCCGGCACCGCGGTGGGAAGGTCGGTAGATATGACCGGCAGGCCACAAACCATCGCTTCGACTTGGCAGAGGCCGAACGCCTCGCTGCGCTGGTGGGCGGGCAGGACAAAAAGCGCGGCCGCGTGCAGCAGCGCAATGGCCACAGGATCACTGACATGCCCCGTAAAAACAACCCGATCCCCCAAGCCAAGCCCCGAGGCCATACGTCTCAGGTCCGGACCCATGGCTCCATCCCCGGCAATCACGGCACGGACACGGGACAACCGACTCAATGCCTCCAGCAGGTAGGCCAAGCCCTTGTATTCCCTGAGACAGCCCAGAAAAAGAATAAACTCCCCGTATTTCTCGATCAAATCATCCCTGATTGCGCGTAAATCAGGCGTCAGAATATAGTTAGCCAAGGGATAGCCCAGCGGAACGACACGGCAGCGAGAGCGATGGGTTTTCAGTTGTTCCGATGTCTCCATGTAACGCCGACTGGTCGGCATGATAACCCGCATCTGTCCCAGAAACCGCTGGTAAACAGGATTCCAAGCCAGCATCGCAGAACGCTGCCTGACAACGTCACTGTGATACGTCACGACCGATGGCGTCTTCAAACCGCACAATAGATAGGCAAGTTCGCCGGTGGGATGCGGCGCGTGAAAATGAAACAGGTCGGCCTTGGATTTTTTCATCGCGGAGATAAATCCCGGAGCCAGCGGGGTGGACATCAGGCGCCCCCAGCTCGGAACCTCAACCACCTGAATCCCGGGGGCGCCATTTCCCATCGAACCCATCTCAAGGAAGCGCTGACATCCCCTCCGGCTGCGCGATGCGACCAGAATGATCGGCTCATAAGCATCCGCCGTGTGCTGCGCCAGTGATGAAATGATCCGTTCCACCCCGCCCTGAACAGGCGGATAGACATCCTTGTAAACATGAGCAATACGGGGTGTTGAGTCCATCGATCCATTTTACGATGTAATTTTCCCGAATGGCATCATAAAGTAACCCCGGGCCGTAATCTACACGGTCGGAACAGGATTGATCCCTACCTGGACATGAAAACCCTGCGATTGATGTGTTTGCTCCTGTCGATTCTCCATCCGACTCACCGGTGGGGAATGCGTCATGTCACCACATGGTATACCCTGCCAATGGTCATCTGGGCCGCCGGTCTTGCATTTATCAGTCTGGTCCCGCCCATTCGACTCCCGTCATTTGCATTTGACCTCGGCGACAAGCTTCAACATTGGATCTGTTACTTCTTCCTGTCGGCGCTGTTGCTGAGGGGGTACCTGAGAAGCACAGCCATGAGATTCACCCATATCTGGGTGGCTGTGCTGACCGCCACACTATGGGGCCTGTATCTGGAATATCTCCAGTCAATGACGCCTTATCGGACATTCGACTGGTGGGATGCACTCTCAAATGCGGCGGGAGCAGTCTGCGGCGCCTTTGCCTGGAAGGTCTGGCGGTCCGGGTCCACCCCCAGATAACCGCATCCCGTGGGAATCGACAATCAGCACCGCTGCAGGGAAGATCCGCTTGATGTCGATAGCAGTTCACGGCCCGACACGACATGGGTATCTCCGATACCGCATTCTTTGCCCGGTAGTCATTACAGCAACCCTGATGATCAATCTGGCAGGCACATTCGAGCTCAACTATAGAGGCCTGAACTGGAATCCATCTGTCTCGGAAAATCCAGCAGGGGATTGATCGTGTCGGCGGTCGTCAGGATATCCGGCAGAACTTGGGAATAGGCAATTTCCATGTAACCGCTACGCTTGATCAATTCCATCATCGCTGCTGACAGGTTTTGGGCGATCAGGTTGATACCCACGCTTCGTGCCCTGATTCTCGCGGCCTGAATCGTACTGACTGCCGACAGCAACGCCACAGCAACAATTCCCATTGCGATCAAAACCTCTATCAGCGTGAAGCCTGGAGAACTACCGCCTCGACCTTAACTGGACCTGTGTAGGAGCCGGTTGAATTTCATTTCATCCCCCCGTCTGGAAAGCCACCGGTTGCACCATCTGCGGGCCACAATGCCATCGATGATTCCCATGGCATTTTCCCCAGATAGGCTCTAACTGCTTTTCGGCATAATCGCGATTGGGCTTAAATTACATCACACGCTGAATTTTGTGGATGTTGGAGGTTACGGTTGTTTGAATTGGGCGGTTGATTTGACAGTTGCAGGATCACGGGCATTTAAAGGGCTTGTTGGATTGTAAATCATATAATTTCAACAGGATATAAAATTTGAACAAGCATGCACAATCCGGGCAACCGAGAATCATTGCAGTAACCCGAGCCCTATATCTGGCCGTCATTCCCTGTATATTTCTCTTCATCATCCTTGCTTTGATCTCACGTGGTATTGGGCAGCCGACTATCGATTCGGCCTTTTTTCGACCCGCGCCCGATACCGCAGAGCAACTCTGGGTTGCCTCATCCATCAGCCGGTTTCATACACCGTTGATTCCGGTCGTCCATGAATATCATCCTTCGCGGTATTCACCCGTCCATTCCTGGCTGGTCGGGCTTTTCCTAGTCCTGACCCGCCAAAATCCTGATCAAGCCTGCCAGTGGCCCCTCGTTGCCATCTGCCTTGGACTGATATCCATTTTCGCCTGGATGACCTGTGCCGGGGTGCACTTTTTCTGGCGACTCATGACCCTCTACATCTTGGCATTCTCACCGCTGACATTCGAGGTCACACGCCATATCATGCAGGAATCCACGATGTTCATGCTGTTGGGACTGACAGTTCTGGCGTGGTTTTTCACGGCAAGGCAGGGAGGGGTGACATCCAGTCGACCAGGTCGAACCTCTGTATCCGGGCTTCTGACCGGGTTCGGCTGCGGGGCCCTCACCTGTATACGCCCTACAACATTTCCACTGCTTATCTGCATACTGCTGCACCTGCATCTTCAGTCAGGCAAAGGTAAAGTCGCTTGTTTTTGGGGCAGCATTGCAACAGGTTTCGGCGTCTGCATCGGCTTAATCCTGGCCTATATGTGGGCTGTCAACGGACTCTTTCATGTCGTCGGCTATTATCATTGGGCTCCAGGGCTGGGGGCTGGAACATTCTCGTTCGGCCAACCCGGGAAAATACCCTGGTTTGCACCTGAACAGCTACCAATGTGGAGGTTAAGTATCGAATCATTACTGGGAATGAACATGGAATTGACAACCCTCGGTGGGTGGTCGATGCTCGTTCTGTTGGCCGGCGGAATTGCTGCCCTGACCACCAGTATCACCCGCGTGATCCGGCATCCCCGGAATTCCGTGCCACCCATCGATCCCTTCCATCATCAGGTTATCTGGATCGGTGCATTCGGGCTCAGCCAACTCCTGATCCATTGTTTCTACTACGCCTTCATGGTTCGGTTCTTCATCCATGCTTTCCCCTGCCTGATTTTATTCTGTATTGGCGGTTGGGACCTTATAACCCGGGGTCTGCATCCCGTCACAACAGGACTGAGTGCTCGAAAGATTTTGGTTTTTGCCCTGCTCTTCATCCAGATTTCCGGGGTGCTGCATCCCGGCTGGACTTTTGCCCATTTGACCTCGCTGCGGACAGAACCACTTGAAGGGCACGCCCTCAGAATTCATCAGGCCTGGCGGGACAACGCCCGGGCCGCATCGCTGCTGAGATGTCCCGTCTTTGTGGATAGGATGCCGGTGCTCAATGCAAGGCTTCTCCTTGACCTCCATAATTCACACTGGCCAGTTGCCCCCCTGTCGAAACGATATGAACTGTTCGACGGCCCACATACCCATCCCGGAATTGACGCCCTCTGCAGTTCACCCAAGGCATGGCTGCAAGAACACACGCCATGGCTTAAGGAGCCTTCATCATGCTTCCTGTTCGATACCACAACAGGCCGGACACAAATTCAGCTGGCGGCAGACTTGCTTGTCAAGCACGATAAATTCGCGCTTGTTTATCCGAACGGGCGGGATGATGAGTTGGCCCCGTTGTTACTTGCGCTGAGAAATGAAGGTTACATGATGACCGACCTGAGCCGTAATTCCCTGCTGAGGATGGTATTGGTGCGAGGTCAACCGGGTATTCCAGTTTATGGGGAAAGGTGGAAGCCGGAATGACCCACGAATAGCGCTTGACAGCAACGCCATGTCCTCATTGAATTATGCTGTGTCAAACTTGGCCAACAGAACGGGACGGAACCTTGCCTGGAGTGCCTGGTTGGAAGAGGGCAAAGTCATTTACCGTGAAACCTGCCACCGGTTGATATCTACGCAAATGACCGGATGGACAATATATTCGAGTTATCCGGGCCCATGAAAGCCGCGGGCCTCCCCCTGCTATGCGCCGGCCTGCTTGCCGGTTGTCTGGCTCCCGTGTCCAGGATTCCCGGGATCCCGGGCAACGAAGGCGCTCTGTCCGCCGAGCTAACCATGCCAGGGGCGAACCTCATTGAACTCGACGGTTATCCGGAGAACCAAGCCTGGCACAGCTTCAGCCTGGCCAACCGGGGTTCCACAACCGCAGGGAATATCCTCCTCTGGGGATTGGGCCGTTCGTCCATCATCCACCCAGACAACGATGCAATCCCATCGGTGCGAATCCTCCCTTTTGCACTCTTACCGGAAGAACAATTTATATGCACCTCGACGGGGGAAAGCGGGGAACCGGGCAGCGGTCTGGTCGGGTCCCTGTTCTGGGAAATTCCGGACAACCTGAATGGATTCAAGGCCTGCATGACCCGGCGTAATCGGGTGAAGTTGAATGAACCTTCCGGCCTAACCTGGTCCAACCTTCAAAGGGAAGGCTTGGTCGAATTCAGCTTCAATGCACCCTTCCCCCACCGCAGCGCGCACGTAAGCTGGTCAGCCCAGACAACCATCCAGTCCGCGGTTTCTGCCAATGTTACGCTTGATGTCACGAAACATATAAGGGCTTGGATATCCCCCGACGGTAATTCCTGGGTCCGCGTCAGGCCCCCGCATGGCGGTGTGAGCTGGATCAACCCCATGGACCTGACCGGTCTGGTCCGTAACCAACATCAGTTCATCCTGAGGCTCTCAGTAAATCACCCTGAAGGCGAGATCATTTCAGGTACAAGACGGAAACGCCCCGATAATATCACCCTGACCCGAATGCGAGTTGAACGCGAGATCGCTGCGCCCGGAGGTATCCGACCCCTGAAAATGGGCTCCGATTCAATTCCGGTATGGTTTGAAACAGCCCAAGGGACGCCTTCGCTGCTGCAGTTCAGAATGTGGAACGACAAACTATCCCCGGATGGTTGAGTCCCTCAGCCATGGTTACTGATCGGGGTCCACGATACACTCAGGTCTCCCGTTAGATGCCGGGTCGAGCCAATTTGCCCCAGATTTCATTTGGTCTTACTGCCCCGTTGCCGATAAGATCAGTTAGCCAATGCTGCAGGGAGGAAGTCCATGCCGGTCTATGAATACGAACACATCAATCAGGGCTGCAGCGCCGGATCTCGGTTTGAGTATGTCCAGCCTATAACCGAAGAGTCCCTCGCCGCCTGCCCCCGGTGTGGAGAACCCGTCAAACGCCTGATTTCCCTGCCAAATATCAACGTGCCCCAGAGTAATACAGATCTGAAGAACATGGGATTCAGCAAGCTGGTCCGAAGGGATGATGGCGTTTACGAAAACGTCACAGCGCTGGACCACGAAAGTCGCTATATGGAATCCGAGAAACCGGAGACCATGCCCGACCTCAGCAAACGAATCTCCGACTGAGTCGATGTGCCGATGGGCGCCCAGGAGTCTCCAATCATCATTGCGATGAATACCGCGCAGGTTTTGACCCGAACCCCGGGGTCGGTCGCAATAAGCACCTGCTGACAAGCCATGACCGATATTCGGCGGCCGCAACCCGGGGTTATCCCGCAAAGCCGGGCTTACAAACGTCGCGATTCGGTTTCAGGCCTTCAAAATAGCGGTTGGCAATCCTGTGGGTTTGAAAGTAAAAAATGAAAAGCGAATTCATCCCTGTGGCTTGTGCATGACCGACTGAAGATCAGGATCCGGATGCCGATGAAATTTCTCAAGAGGACACGAACGCCGAAAGTCCCGACCGGACGAGACGCCGCAACCCCCCGCATACTCGCCTACTGTGCCAGCAACATCGGCCTTGGCCACTATGGACGCCTAGCCAGAGTCCTGGGCGAGATCAGGCGGCGTAGACCCGAAATTTCCGTATTGCTTGCAAGTGACACCCGTGAAACATCACTTGTCCGGAAGCACGGCGTTGCCGTGCTGAGCCTACCCGGCTATCGTTTCCGTGATCACGAACATTTCGGCGAGGAACCCGATGGTCTGGACATGACATCACATGAACTGAGGGATTTTCGTTCCGGGATCCTGCTGAATGCCGGGCTATCATTCAAACCGAATCTTATCCTGATGGACACGAACCCCCATGGAAAACGTGACGAAATCCTGCCACTCCTGAAGAAAACCGCGGCAAGTGACCGGACCCGAACAGTTCTCATGATGCGATCCATACCCTGTCCAGAGGGCAAGACATTCAAGTTCAATGGTGATGAGGCCTCAACCCGAAAACATGCGAGCTATTACGATCGGTTCATCATATCGGGTGAGAAGGCCTTCTTTGATGCCGCCTCGACATGGAAATGGCCGGAACGAGTCCGAAACAAACTTTACTACAGCGGATTTGTCGTGCCTCGACCCACCGGGCTGACCCGAGACGAGGCACTGGCACCATGGCCGGCCCTCAACCCCGATCATCCCCTGATTGTTGCCGGTTGTGGCGGAGGCTGGAATGTGGAAAAGTCGACCATCAGTCTGCTTGATGCACTCGAGGCAGTCAGGGAGGGTTCCGAATACCGCCATCTTCAAATGCTTCTGGTCACGGGTCCGGCTGTGGACGCAGAAACGGTGCGGTTCTGTCGGGACCGAGCCGATAAAATTGGAAATGTAGCGGTTGAAATCTTTACGACAGCTTTCCCGGATGCATTGTCACATGCCGATCTAGCCGTCCTGCAGGCCGGTTCAACCCCCTTCCAAATTCTGGACACCTCCATCCCGATGATCATCCAGTGCCGTTCTTACAAAGATCGTGAACAGCATGACACGGCCTCGCGCCTTGATGGATTTGAGGGTATCCGAGTCATTGAATCGCATAATATATCCCCTGAGGCCGTTGAGGACGGGTTGCGATGGGGACTCAAAAACCGCTGTAAGCCCCGCCAGACCGGTTACCGGTTTGACGGGATCAACAAGACTGCGGACCTGGTACTCGAGCTGCTTTGAATCAAGCAGTCAGGCCAGCCGGTTCAACAGATGACAGCCCCGATCCTGATCATGAAACGGGCGGTTTTTGAAACCGGCTGCTGCTGGATTCGCTTGGGGGGTCACCTGAAAAAAGGCCGGGACGAGGGCTGCGTCCCGGCCTTTTCCCGGATCAGGAAAACACCTGAACCGGTTTGGCGGAGAGGAGAGGGAGGGATTAAGAGCAACCCATTGAATTTCCACTGGTCATGCAGCGGTAGCATGTACCGTTACGGACCGTGATATGCCCGCAACTGTCACAAAATGGCGCATCGCCCATCATGTGGGCGTAATGCCGGTCTGCCTGATTAACCACAGCCTGCTGCCCTGCCGGTTCCTGGCCATGACGATCTCCACTGTCTCCATGGCCCACAACCACCGGCTGAAAAACCGGCTCCTTCCCTTTTTTATCAACCGGGCCCGGAATTTCTGATGGCGGTCCTTCGCCATAATGTGCCGCCTCGCTGGCCGACTCGGTTGTCGACACCACTTTCTCGATCTCAGCCATCTCGGGTTTAACCTGGCAAAAGCTGTCGTCATCCTCATATTCCAAGGCCAGCAATCGGAAAACATAGTCCACAACCGAGGTCACCATCTTGATGTTCGGGTGATCGCACATTCCCTGAGGTTCGAAACGGGTGAATGTGAATGTGTCGATATACTCCTTGATCGGGACACCATACTGGAGGCCCTTGCTGACCGCGATCGCGAAACAGTTCATCATGGACCGGAAAGCGGCGCCTTCCTTGGCCATATCAATGAAGATCTCACCCAGTGTACCGTCATCATATTCGCCGGTGCGGACAAAAACCTTGTGTCCCCCGATTCTTGACTCCTGCGTAATTCCCAAGCGCCGCATCGGCAGTTTGCGCCGCATCGGCTCAGGGACCTTGATGGTCACCGTCTCCGGTGCCGATTCGCGTGCCTGCGCAAGGGCGGCCTCGAAGATCTCGGCCGGGGTTGGGGTTGTCGATTCCACATCGGTGGGTTCTTCCCGGTCTTTTTTCTCATCACCTGTTGCACTCAACGGCTGACTCAGCTTGCACCCGTCGCGATAAAGCGCAACCGCCTTGAGCCCCAGTCTCCAACCTTCAACATAGATGTCCAAGATATCATCAACCCCGGACTCACTGGGCAGGTTGACCGTCTTACTAATCGCGCCGGAGATGAACGGCTGGGCTGCGGCCATCATCCGCACGTGTCCCATCGGGGCGATGAACCGCAAGCCTTTCCGACCGCAGCGATTGGCACAGTCAAAGACAGGGTAATCCTCCACACGCAGGTGGGGGGCGCCCTCAACCGTCATCGTACCACAGACGTGCTCGGTGGCCTGATCGATTTGATCGCTGGTAAATCCCAGTGACTTGAGCAGACTGAACCCGGGCTCGGCTGCCTGGCTGGCCTGTACGCCCAGTTTTGCCAGCAGTTCCTCCCCCAGCGCAGCCGGGTGGAATACGCCGCTCAAATCCATCGCACCCCTCAACTGGGACTCAACCATCGCCAGATCCTCGTCACTAAATCCCTTCCCGCGCAATGTCGCCTCGTTGATGAAGGGCGCATCGGTCAGGGTCATCGTCCCGTTGATATAAAGCAAAATGTCGCGGATCTCATCCGAATCATAACCCAGCCGTTCCAGCGCGATCGGAACAGATTGGTTGACGATCTTGAAATATCCGCCACCGGCAAGCTTCTTGAACTTGACCAGGGCAAAATCAGGCTCGATGCCGGTCGTATCACAGTCCATCAGCAGGCCGATGGTGCCGGTAGGGGCGAGTACCGTCGCCTGCGCGTTGCGGTATCCATGCCTGCGGCCTTGCTCAAGGCATTCATCCCAATCCTGTCGGGCAGCGTTGAGAAGCACGGAGGGGCAGAACTCGGCATTGATGCTGTCCACCGCGTCGCGGTGTTTCTGCATGACCTGCATGAAGGGAACATCGTTTGCCGCATATCCGGGAAACGGGCCTTTGTCGCGGGCAATCTCGGCGGATGTCCGATATGCCTGACCCGTCATGATGGCGGTGATCGCACCGCATGTGGCGGTACCCTGCGGACTGTCATAGGGAATCCCCAAGACCATCAACATCGCCCCAAGGTTGGCATAACCCAGCCCTAGTGGCCTGTAATCATGGCTGTTTCGGGCAATGGAACGTGTAGGATAACTCGAAAAGTCGACCAGGATTTCCTGAGCAAGGATAAAAATCCTGCAGCAGTGACGGAATGCCTCAACATCAAAGTTCCCTTCCTCATCCAGAAACCTCAGCAGGTTGATCGAGGCAAGGTTGCAGGCAGTATCGTCCAGAAACATGTATTCGGAACATGGGTTTGA
>CAYYNQ010000089.1:0-6368 GCA_964473105.1 uncultured Candidatus Sumerlaeota bacterium
GGAAGCATTGTGGCGATCGGGGCAACCTGCAACGACGGGTTTGGCTATAGTCGCGGTCATGTGCGGGTGTATCATTATGGTGGAAGTAGCTGGACGCAACTTGGGGCAGATATCGATGGAGAAGCAGATTATGACCGGTCAGGAGACTCCGTTAGTTTAAGCAGTGATGGAAGCATTGTGGCGATCTCGGCAACCGGCAACGACGGGGATGGCGATAGTCGCGGTCATGTCCGGGTGTATCGGTTTCATTGAGAACACATCGATGGTGCCGAGGGCGGGACTCGAACCCGCAAGGCCTTTCGACCGGGGGATTTTAAGTCCCCTGCGTATGCCAGTTCCGCCACCTCGGCAAAACCCCGAAAGCTGAGTATTGTCAATCATTCCTCGGGGGTCAAGCGGGAAGCGGGCTCCCACTCCCCCCACCTGGTTTCCAATCATGTCGGGCCACGGGCAAATACCTTGCTTTTGATCCGGTCCGGGGCGAAGATACCGGATCAATTCAAACGGAGCATCACTTATGACTCAGCCCATCGGCAACGACCTCGTGGTCACCATGCATTACACCCTGAAGGATGACGACGGAAATGTCCTGGACAGCTCGGAGGGATCCGACCCGCTGGCTTACCTGCACGGCGGGGAGAATATCATCCCCGGCCTGGAGAAGGCCCTGGCCGGCAAGGTGGCGGGCGACTCCCTGCAGGTTAAGGTCGAGCCTGCCGAGGGTTATGGCGAGGTTGAGGAAAGCCTGATCCAGACAATCAAAAGGGAAGCCTTCGATGGAATCGATTCCATTGAGGCAGGGATGGAATTCGAGGCGGAGTCATCGGACAATGAGGTGCAGAATTTCGTGGTGACAGAGGTTCAGGGCGACGATATCACGATCGATGCCAACCACCCCCTGGCCGGCATGCGGCTGAATTTTGACATCAAGGTTGTCGAGGTAAGAAAAGCCACGGCCGAGGAAACCAGTCATGGCCATCCGCATTGAATTTGTCCGCCCCGTCGGGAAACGGACGATACCCGGGCCATGACAACGGCCAGGCACCGCAGGAGAAATCATGATCCGCAAGGCGTTCATGATGCAGGTCAATCCTGATCAACATGATGAGTATCGAAAGAGGCACGCGCCGATCTGGCCCGAACTCAAGGCCACACTGAGGAAACACGGCGTGCAAAACTACTCGATCTTCCTCCATGCCGAAACAAGCCGGTTGTTCGCTTATGTCGACCTTGAGGACGAAAATCAATGGGAGGCAATCGCCGACACCGAGGTATGCCAGAGGTGGTGGGCGCATATGCGGGAAATCATGCCGTCAAATCAGGACAACAGCCCGCTGTCTGAGCAACTGGAAGAGGTCTTTCATCTCGATTAACAGGCCGGACTGCCCGACGCTCCACCGGGAAATATCACCTCCATCACCGACCGGAACCCGATTCCCTGCTAATCTGTATCTTTAAACTTGGGCAAGGCCTACCTGATGGGTGGAATCCGGGCAACATGCCCGCTGTATTTTCTTTACAACCGCTGAAAACAGTCCCGCTTTATCCATTTTTACAGGATCTTCCCTCACGGGTACTTTCCATGCTGTCCAGAACCACACAAGTTGAATTGAAGCCGGTTTCCTCCCGAGGACCAAGTCTGGCAAATAATCCACCCCGCGGAAAATGATTGTATTTCATGGCCGGGATTGAGAAACTGGTAGATTCATTGACATCGCGGCCTAGTCGGCACGTGAAATATCGAAGCAGAATGGGAGGAGAGAGGATTCTACCATGGAGGCTACAGACTGCAAAACACCCGGAGACGTTCTGAACCTGATCAAGGAGAAGAATGTTGATATTATTGATTATAAATTCATGGATTTTCCAGGTCTATGGCAGCATTTCAGCGTGCCTGCGACGGAACTTGAGGGGGACACATTCAACGATGGCATTGGTTTCGACGGCTCGTCGATCCGAGGCTGGCAGGCCATCAATGAGTCGGACATGCTCCTGATCCCTGACCCGTCCACAGCGTTGATCGACCCTTTTCGTGAAAGATCCACCCTGTCGCTGATTTGCAACATCGTCAGCCCGGGGACGAAGGCACCCTATACACGCGACCCGCGTAACATTGCCCAGAAATGCGAGGCCTACCTCAAGGGGACAGGGCTCGGCGACACCGCCTATATCGGTCCCGAGGCCGAGTTCTTCATCTTCGACAACGTCGTTTTCGACAGCACCCCCAACAGCGCGTTCTATGAGATCGACTCGATCGAGGGCCGCTGGAACACCGGCCGTGACGAGGGTCCGAACTTGGGCTACAAGCCCCGCTACAAGGAGGGCTATTTCCCGGTTCCGCCCACGGATCATTTTCAGGACCTGCGCAGCGAAATGATGATGACCATGATCGAGTGCGGGATCCCCATCGAGTGCCAGCACCACGAGGTCGGCACCGGCGGCCAAGCCGAGATCGATATTCGTTATGCACCGCTCGTCGAGCAGGCAGACAACCTCATTCTCTACAAATATATCATCAAGAATACGGCCCTGAAATATGGCAAGACCGTCACCTTCATGCCCAAGCCTATCTTCAGTGACAATGGTTCCGGCATGCATACACACCTTTCAATCTGGAAGGACGGGAAAAACACTTTCGCGGGCAATGGTTACGCGGGCCTGAGCGAAACCGCCCTGCATTACATCGGCGGCGTCCTCAAACATGCCCCGTCCATCCTCGCTTTCTCCAACCCGTCAACCAACTCATACAAGAGGCTTGTACCGGGCTATGAAGCCCCGATCAACCTGGCCTATAGTGCACGGAACCGTTCGGCTGCCTGCCGGATTCCCGTCTACAGTGAGTCCGCCAACGCCAAGCGTGTCGAGTTCAGGACACCCGATCCCTCCTGCAATCCATACCTGACCTTCAGCGCGCTCCTGATGGCCGGGCTGGACGGTATCGAGAATAAGATCGACCCCGGCAACCCGCTCGACAAGAACCTCTATGACCTGCCCGCCGAGGAGGCCGCCCTTGTAAAGAAGGTTCCGGCATCCCTTGAAGAATCACTGTCAGCACTGGAAGCGGATCATGATTATCTCCTCAAGGGTGACGTCTTCACCCAAGACGTGATCGACGAGTGGATCAGCTACAAGATGGAAGAGGAAGTCGATCAGATTCGCCTGCGGCCCCATCCGCACGAGTTCGCACTTTATTTTGACATCTGATCCCCCGTTACCTCGGGACAGATCCATGATGGATGGAATAAGACAACCGCCCGGCCTTACAGCCGGGCGGTTGTTGCTGTACCATGAACCTGGCTGCATTTGAACCAGGTTCCGTATTCATCATTCCCCGGTATTTTCCAAATCAACGACGAGAACCTGGTAAGTCTCATCCGCCGCCAGCACCCGGAAATGAACCCCCGGCGGGACATCGCGTTCTTTCATGCGGGAGGTCTTTACTAGCAGTCCGGTCACCGAACCGTCCGCCAAATCCTCCTGCATCCGGCGAAAGATCTCCCCGATATTCAGGCGCAACCTCCTGAGGGGGATCCCCGAATAGATGGCCAGGGAATGGGCAGGCTTCCGGATGGTATAGATCCTGTCCAGGTGTATTTGCTGTTCGAGCATGTTCTGCTCCAGGTTGACGGCAAGACCACGTACGCTGCGTGTATGTTTTATTCCGTCCGGGAAAACCGTTATACACACAAGGACAATCGCCCACAGAACTGAAGAAGTGGTCAATACCCGACTCCTCCGGCTAACCAGCCGCTGGAAGAAACCGTCCGGCTGTCCCAGGAGATAACCACACCACAGGGAAATCGGCACAAACAGGGGCGTGATATAGAAATAACTCTTGGACCTCGAAAGCTGGAACACCACAAGGGGCAGTAAAAACCAGATCAGGGTGAACAACTTGGCTTGATTTCCGTCCCGGAGTAATGCCGGCCCGAGATATTTCAGGGTACGGGCAACGAGCATCGGCCATATAAAGAGCCACGGCATCAGGCCGAAAATCAACAGCAGCGGATAGAAATAATACGGCTGGACCCTTTCATGTTGTTCCGAAAAGAAACGGTCACGGACCTCCTCAAAGAGGAAATACCCGAAAAGTTCATTGTTTTTCAGGCAGAGGACGGCAAACCAGCCCAAGGATATGATCAACATCATGATGAAGCCGTACCAGCTCCACAACCCGGCTTCAGCCCGTCCCCGACCCCGGGACTTCATGATTATCCCGTAAAGCAGGATCACCAGGAGTGGCAGCCAGCCGGGCGGGCCCTTGGTCAGGAAGGCCATCCCAAAAGCCATCCAGAAACCGGTTCGCCAAAGACAAGTCCTGCCCTTCCCCCCCCAGGTACGCCATGCACAGAGGACACCCGTTGTCTCCCAGGCAAGCAGGAACATATCCGTGGTCAATACATGCCCGCAAACAAACGGAAAGAGGGATGTGCTGAAAACCAGTCCTGAAATGAATGACTGTCGATTCGTCAGGCCCCAGGTCCGGGCAATACCGATGGTGGAGACTGATGCCAGGAAAAATGCGGCCGAAAGAAAGAAACGTGCGCCCCACGCATTCATGCCGAAAATCCACATGCCCGATGCAGTCATCCAGTAGGTCAGTGGCGGCTTGGTGAGGTGAGTCTGGCCATGCAGGCGTGGCGTCAGCCAGTCACCCGTCAGAAGCATCTCCCTCGCCGTAGCGACATAGCGGCCCTCATCCGGTTCCCACAGCGGCCTCATCCCCCAGAACAGGAAACACACAAGGAGAACAACCATGATTCCGGCAGCGGGCATGGGTGTTGTCGGGTTGCAGTTCAACTGGAGTGGCCCGGGATCCAAGACTTTAGTTGACCCATGGTTCCGGCCTTGTATTCACCGTATTGGGACGAAGGAGCATAATGTTGCGCACGTAGGGAACGATGTTAAACAGGTAACTGAAGATAAAGACGAGATCCAGGATATGGATGCTGTAGACGAGAAGGAGCATGCTTCCCACAATACTGGCGATCCAGAATGAAAGGGGCATGACATTGCGGCGCATCTTTTCACTGTGGACCCACTGGATGAAGAAACGGCTGTAAAAGATCAGGGTTCCCGCCATCGCAACGCAGAACCAGGCAGCCTCACCATCCCTGATCCAGACAGCCGACTACATTCTTGAACACGTCAGGATAAGAACCAGCAGGATGGCGACGGGAACCAGCAGCAAGGTCGGCTGTGGATTTCGCCCGGGCCTGAAGTGAATGACCAGGTTCCTGATATAAGGCACCAATGTCAGGCCAAACCCGATGACAAACGGGATTTCACCCCGGATCAGGGAATAAAGCACCCCTGAAACCGCACCGATCGTGCTAATCCACCAGTAAGTGGCCGGAATGACGCAGCGCCCCTCACGCTCACTGGCAATCCACTGGACCAGAACACGCGCGGTGAACATGCCATTGACCAGAATCAAGCTGGAAAAGGTCCACAAATCCATAGACAGGCCACCGGGTCAGGAAGACACCAAACAAAGGTGAATTTTTGGCAGGGAAACCATTAATTCTTCCTGATCTGATACTGGAGTGAACGGCTCTGCATCCAGCGGACGGCAAAGACATCCCGAAACCCCCGCCAGAGGCGGTTCCGCACCCCGTACTTGGACATCCCACCCGAGCGGGGCCGGTGGCTGACCGGGATTTCACCGACCCTGTAGCCCTCCATGCGGAACAGTGTGGGGAAAAACCGGTGCATGCCCTCATAGAGTTTGATGTTCCTGAAACATTGTGCACGAAAAACCCGGATGGAGCACCCGACATCCGTAACCCGATCCCCCGTCGCCCAATTCCGGAATCCATTGGCAATCCTTGAACTGATACGCCGGAGCGGCCCGTCATGCCTGGGTTTCCTGACCCCGCAGACCATATCCAACTCCCGGCCCATCATGATCTCCATCAGCCGCGGGAAATCGCGTGGATCATTCTGGCCGTCCGCATCCATCATTCCAACAAGGCCGCCCGAGGCCATTCTGAATCCGGCATCAAGCGCCGCAGTCTGCCCATAATTCCTATCCAGCCGTATCAGGTGCAACTGCGGGTTGAGTTCCATGACCTCACGAATCCTGTCAACAGAACCATCTGATGAACCGTCATCAACACAGATGATCTCAGTGGATGCGGCCATGGCAGAATCCAGGTGACGCACAAGTTCCGTGAGGGTTTCGCAGACACTTGTCTCCTCTTTGTAAACCGGGATGACGACGGACTGCTGGATTTCCGGATCTGATCGATTGCTCATCATAAACCTATTGACTGCCAGCCGGATGCACACACCCCCCGAACACGGGTCATTTCGCCGCAACTCCTGATCAGGATAACATTCCCTCCCATCCATGCAAGAACTTGAAT
>CAYYNQ010000090.1:0-5583 GCA_964473105.1 uncultured Candidatus Sumerlaeota bacterium
TTCCACAACCTGATTCGCCAACAACTCCTACTATCTCTCCTTTTTTAATTGTTAGAGAGACATCATCTAAAGCCTTTAACCAACCAGTTTGTCGGTTCCAAGAGTTGTTTATTGGAAACCATTTAGAGAAATTCTTTACACCTAAGATAGGCTCCCCTGTAGCAATTTCTTCACTACCTAATTTATCATTTACATTATCTGATGACATTTTCTGTTTCCTTAGCCGATACTAAAGTGCTGTTGAAACATCTTAGCATATGCCCTTTTTTAGGCCATGATACCTCTGGTCTGAGTTTTGCACACTCACTTTTAGCTTCATCACATCGAGGATGAAAACGGCACCCTGATGGAGGGCTTATTAATGCGGGAATTTGGCCGGGTATTCCTTTTAAATCTTGGGAGTTATTTGGTAAACTCTGCAAAAGTTTCCTTGTATATGGGTGGCGTGGTTGAGAGAAAAAATCTTTTGAAATAGCTGTTTCCACCTCTTGTCCAGCATACATCACAGTTATTCTGTCACATATTTCGTATGCTGCGCCTAAGTCATGTGTAGTAAATAAAACAGAAACGCCCCTTTCAACTGCTACGCTCCGTAGTAATTTTAAGATTTGGGCTTGAATAGTCACGTCTAAGGCAGTGGTGGGTTCATCAGCTATAATCATTCTTGGTTCGGGCAATAGAGCCATTGCTATCATAAGACGCTGTCGTTGCCCTCCTGACACTTCGTGTGGATATTTCCGTAAAATTCCTTCTGGGTCTGGAAGTTGTACTGTATGAAGTAGGTCTATAATTCTTTTTTTATCAGTTACTTGTCTAGATTTTTTATATCTTGTGAAGTATTTTCCTTTTACGAAATCAGGAGACTTCCACTTCATTAAATCCATCATTTGTGAACCAATAGTAAATACTGGGTTCAATGACGTTAGAGGGTCTTGAGGTATAAAAGTAATAAGCTTCCCCCGAATGTTATCTGCAAGATCTTTCGATGAAATTTTTAGTAAGTCATTATCGTCAAATATTACTGTACCTGAGGATATCCTAGCTGAGTTTTTGGGTAATACTCCCAAGATAGCTCGAGCTAAAGTCGTTTTTCCACAACCAGACTCCCCCACAAGTCCAACTATTTCACCAGGCATCATGTCAAAATTCACTTTATCTAGTACTTTTGCTAAACCTTGCTCTGTGTTAAAGCCAACCTCTAACCCCTTAACTGACAATAAATTTTTACCCAACTTTACTCCTCCGAGTTCGAGGATCAAGTATATCTCGGAGCCCATCGCCTAGAAGATTGAAACCCATAACAACTAAAAATATAGCAATTCCAGGTGCTGCTGCATACCACCAAGCTTCTGGTAAGAACTCTCTACTTTCAGCGATTGTTCTTCCCCACTCTGGACTTGGAGGAGGGGGGCCTAATCCTAAAAAACCAAGAGCTGCAGCTGTTAATATGGTGCCTCCCATGCCAATAGTTGTTCTAACAATAATGGAGGAAGAAATATTAGGAAGTACGTGTAAAATCATTACCTTACTTGGAGAAGCGCCAAGAGCAATTGATGCTTCAACATAAGGTTCATTTAGAGCAGATCGTGTCTCTGCATAAACTAGTCTTGTCCAAAAGGGCCAATATGTTGCGGAAAGTGCTAAAATAACATTTTGAATTGATGGTCCTAGTGTTTGAGCAATCGCTATTGCTAGGATGATTTGCGGAACTGAAAGAAATATATCTGATATGCGCATTAGTGCATCAGACATCCAATTTCTGTAATAACCCGCTAATAAACCTATTGGAACACCAATGGCTACAGAAACACTTATAGCTATTAAAGCAATAGCTATGGTTATTCGTGCACCATATAAAAGTCTTGAGTAGATGTCAGATCCCATCCTATCGGTTCCAAAATAATGTTCTGAACTAGGACCGAGCAATCTTTCTGGTGGATGAAACTCACTAATATCTTCCGGGTGTGTGGCAAGAATTGGCGCAAAGATTGCTATTAAAACTAAACTTAGAATAAGAATAACTCCCAGCGTCGCTGTTCGGTCCTGCGCTAGTTTTTTTAATAAAAATTTAAATGTTTCAATCATTTAAAGTTGACTCCTAGGATCCAGTATACCTTGAAGAACATCTACTAATAAATTTATAATAATAAACATAGTTCCGGTAATCAGTGTGAACCCCATGATTGCGTTATAATCCGAATTCATTATCGATTGAACTGCGTAGAGACCAAGGCCCGGCCAGTCAAAAACTGCCTCCACAACCACCGTTCCAGATAACAGAATGCCAAATATTAAGCCAATTTGCGTAACCGTACCAATTAATGCATTTCTAAGAATATACTTCCAAACAATAATTCGCTGAGGAAACCCCATAGCCTGTTCATATAAAACGTAATTAGAGTTAATTGCATCTAAAACACCAGCCCGTGTAAATCTCATTATGGTTGCCATTGCGGGGAAAGCTAAAGTTGCTACGGGTAAAACTAAGTGGCTAAAGGCACTCCCAAAAGATTCCCAATCTCCCACTAACAGACTATCTAATAGAAAAAATCCAGTAATATGATCTGGTCCCCACCCATCAATTCTACCTTGGAGTGGTGTCCATTGAAGTTCCATCGCAAAAAATAATTGGAACAGTATAGCCAACCAAAAACTAGCAATCGCAAGCCCAGAGACCGTTATTAACCTAAGAATGTGGTCTGTTACTGAATTGCGATAAACAGCTGCAATTACACCTAGTGGAACACCAATTAAAGCTGAGATTAAAACAGAGGCAAAAGTCAGCTCTAATGTAGCAGGTAACCTTGCCAATAAATCATCTGATATTGGTCGTTGAGTATACAAGCTAATTCCTAAATCACCTTGAAATGTACCCATTACATAATTTATGAATTGAATATGTAGTGGCTTGTCAAAGCCATATTGTGCTCGTAATTCTGCAATTTGTTCGTTTGTGGCATAATCACCAGCTAAAAAAGCTACCGGGTCTGCAGGAATTATATGACTTATCGTAAAAACGATTAAAAGGAGCCCAAATACTGTTGGAAAAAACCAAATCATTCTATTAAACATAAAGTATAAAATTCGCATAAAATTGTCTAATCTGTAAATTAATGAGTTAGTTTTTTCAATGCTAGGCTTAGTGTAAAGTAAGGAGCAGCCAATTTTTAGCTGCTCCTAATCATTATTTATTTATCGAAGTAAACCCAACGCATTTCTTGAGCGTTTCCAATTGGTGAGAAGCGAACACCTTTAACATCTTTGTTGTAAGGTCCAAACCAAACAGTATTATACACAAAAATACCGCCAGCATCGTCCATTACCATCTTCGCCGCTTTCTTGTAGTTTACAGACCTTTTGGCTTGGTCTGGTTCAGTGCGTGCATCCATTAGTAGTTTGTCTACTTCAGGATTGCAGTACCAAGAATTGTTTCTAGCACCAATTTGGTCACAGGCATACATTTCACCAATCCAGTTGTTTGGATCCGCATAGTATGTTGATCTCCAAATAAATAGTGAGTCATACATTTGCTCTTGATCTCGCATTTTCTTTGAAGCCACCGACCATGGTTCTTCAACAATTTTGGTTTTTAGGCCAAGTTTTGTTAGACTGTTTTGAAATAATGCAGCAGCTTGCGCAGTTTGCCCGTAGCCAGCTAGTGCACCGAGGACGAACTCAGGAATAGGTTTCTTTACCTTCGCAAGATACTCACGAGCCTTGTCCATGTCATAAGAGTAGCCTTTTTCATCCAACGGATTTCCCCAAATATTGTTGGGCATAGGCGCGGGGTTTCTTGCGACGGACCCACCGAGTATATCAGTTATGAAAGAATCATAATCGAATGCATATGAAAGAGCTTTCCTGAAATTGATATCCTGCATTATTTCACGGTCATGATTTAAAATAACATAAAAGATACGCATAGACTCTTCAACTTGTACATCTACATTGTCAGAGGCTTCTAAACGCTTAACTTGGTCTTGTGGAAGATAACCATCTGTTCCATGAAAATCACCATTCATTAGGCCTAGCACTCGAGAATTAATCTCAATCACAGTTCTGAATTCGATTTCATCTAGATATTTATCACCCCAACCCATGAAATGATTTTCAAAACGTTTAGCTGAGAACCCTATAGCTGGATCATATCTATCAAGTACAAACGAACCAGATCCTGCATCATTTTGAGAAAGCCATTTTGCTCCTAAATCACCATCAACCTCATGTGATTGGACAAGAGATGAATTTAAAATATGGATTGCTGGGACTGTTGCTAAGAAAATAGAAGATGGTTGAGTAAGGTTAAATTGCACTGTGTGCTTGTCAATTGCAATTGTACTTCCTGGTTCAATTGACCCAGTGTAAAGAGAGAAAGCACCTTTTTTTAATTTTAAAATGCGCTCCATAGAATATACCACGTCACTTGCTTCTACGGGTGAACCATCATGAAAAGTTGCACCTTTATTTAAATGAAAAGTGTAAGACTTACCATCTTCTGAAATTTCGTAACTGTCAGCTAACCAAGGAGATAACTTTGGCGGATTGTCTAACCATCTTAGCAGTCCGTCATAGAGATTGATACGATAAGCGACCCGACCAACGTCGTACAACGCATGAGGATCCATAGTGTCATAAGGTGAAGAGTTAGCAAAAATAAACTTATTTTTTGCCTCCACACTCGTTGGGGCAATCATGGAACCCCCTACCCCTAGTATTAGAGCCATGACCAGAGTCAGGCTTTTTATTATATTTAGCTTAAACATTATATTATTCCTTTCTTTGGTGTTAATTTTAGTCAACGATTCCATTGAAATCCATCAATGGTAATATCTTGTCCAGTAATAAAATTAGGTTCAGACAGGGCAAGAAAACTTACTAACTCTGCTACATCTGTTGGGGTACCAACGCGTTTTAGAGCTATACCTTTTACTAATTCAGGTTCGCGTTCAGCGATAACAGCATTTTTTGTAATTTCAGTTTTTATAAGACCGGGGCATACCGCATTTACTAGTATGTCTGGACCTAGTTCTTTAGCTAAGGCTCTGGTCATTCCTAGTATTCCTGCTTTAGCAGAAGTATAGGAGAATTTTGATACTGCTGCAGTTACCCCACCACTATGAGCATTTAAAGATGACATGGAGACAATTCTTCCCCATTTGGCTTTAAGCATATATTGCGCAACTGCTTGGATATAGTTGAAACAGCTTTTCAAATTAATGTTTAGTGTTGTGTCGTACTCTTCTTCTGTAATTTCTAAAATTCCTTTTGGATTCGCTTTCCCTGCATTGTTAACTAAGACATCAATTCTTCCATACTTTTTAAAAACATCAGAAGCTATTTCTTAGGCTCTTTTATGGTCCGAGACGTCCGCAATAAAGGTAATGCAAGAGCCTCCTAAAGCCTCAATTTCTTTTTTTGTGTTTGCAATCTCTACTTCGAGGAGGGCGACCAAAACTATTGAGGAGCCTAGACTTGCCAACTTAAGAGCGCAACCTCTGCCTATTCCTCTAGCTCCCCCAGTAACTATCGAAACTCTATTTTCTGATTTTGTCATTCTAAAAAATTATCCACACTTAATTTTTT
>CAYYNQ010000091.1:0-42925 GCA_964473105.1 uncultured Candidatus Sumerlaeota bacterium
CAGAAGTTACCGTAGGAGTTCTTGGAGTCACGGCTGAATTTTTCAAACGCAATGATGGCACTGTCGGCCTCAAAGGCCTTGAGTGGCTTGCTTTGCCCGTCATCGTAATGTATTTCAAGATGATAGATGCGCATTGTAAAGTACTGATCCACATAATTATCGGCGGTTCCGACATCGCGGTAGTTGGGTTCGTCGGCAAGTTCCAGTTGCAGTTTCCAGGAGTAAGCCGCGTAATCATCACCGAACCCCCCCTCGTGGGAGCCATAATCAGGAGGTGATATCTCAAATTCATCCATCAGTTGTTTTGCGAAAAATATGGACTGGGTCTGGATTTCAAGGGTTTTGGCGGCGCCTAGGGACTGGCTGAACGATTTGAGGAAGGCGGTCAGCGCAACACCCAGAATCACCAAGGTGACCAGCACCTCCATCATTACGAATGCCTTCATTTGGTGCCCTTTCACCGTCCTGGTGTGTGACCTGTTCAACGGAAAGACCTGTGGCATGATACCGACTCCCGTCACCAGCGGTTCCTGTTATGGGATCGCCGATTAATTTTCGTTTCCTTCCTGTCCTTGGGTTGCTTAATTCCGTCTTCAACCCGTGCCATGCCGGTTGTTCGGTAGATCTCGACCGAGATATCCAGGTTTGATTCGTCGCGGATGGAAATGGTGGTTGGCGTGGCGGACCCATCGGGATAATAGATGACCCGGGCTTCGTCATCCCTGGTCAGATCCGTCGAGCTGTAAATTGTGTCGAAATGGACCTCTGAAGGCAACCTGCGGGTGCTGAGAGTCTCCACGCTGGCAAAGTATGTCGAATTTTTGCGCCTGTAGGTCCGTTTGCGGCGCTGTTCGATCTCCTCAAAATATTCATCGAGAAGTACAAGACGGTATTCGTCCTTCTCGACATCAAAGCGGACTTCACAGGGAAGTTCCCTGATTACGGCCGTATTACGGGCCATCCGGAGGGCCCCGACGACGTCGCGTGCCGCCTTGTTGATTCGTGTCTTGAGATATGAACCCTTCATACGGGGGAAGGAGAGCGTCGCAAGTGTGGTCATGATGATAACCACGAACATGATTTCAATGAAGGTGAAGCCGGTCGAACGGTAGTGTCTCGAACACGTCATGCTGCGCTCGGGTCCATTGTGAAGATCGGAAGCAACATGGCAAGAACAATGATCAGGACAACCACCCCTAGGATTACCATAACCAACGGCTCGATAATCGATGTCAGCATCTTGAGGTCCCGGTCAACCTGTGTCTCATAAGAATTCGCAACGCGGGCCAGAACCTCTGGGAGATGTCCCGTCTCCTCTCCAATCGCAACCATGTTGACAACAACCGACGGAAATAGCCTGCTCTGCCTTAGGGCGGGAGACATCCCTGCACCCTGTGTGATGCTTTCAGGTATGCTGTGCAGTTCACTGCGTATTGGCATCAGCGTCATGACCTCCGCGGAAATATCCAGGGCATCCAGAATGGGAACACCATTCTGGAGTAGTGAACCCAGAGTTCGGGCAAAGGCGCCGACCTCCTTCTTCAGGATCAACGAACCGAATTTCGGGATTCGCAGCAGCAGGCCATGGAACTTCATGGCGCCATGATCGGTTTTGATATACTGCTTGAATCCAATAAAGAGGCCGATTAAGCCGACCATAAGAAAAATCCCGTACTTTTGAAGGAACCCAGAGACATCGATCAATACCTGGGTCAGGAAAGGCAACTGCTGGTTCAGTTCGTCAAAGATGGCAAGAACCTTGGGCATCACAAACGTTAACAGGACGATGATGGCAAGCATCCCAACGACGACCATAATGATCGGGTAGGCGAGGGCGGACTTGATCTTGGAGCGAACCTCTTCCTGCGATTCTGAATAATCGGCGATACGGTTCATGGTCTCGTCGAGCAATCCGCCCGCCTCCCCGGCACGGACCAGAGCGACGGTCAGTTTGCTGAAAATCCGGTCGTGCTTTTCGAGTGCCGATGCAAAGGTGTCACCTCCCTGGACATCAGCGTTGACCTGGCTCAAGATCTCGGCCAAATGGGAGTTTTCAGTCTGGGACTTGATGATGCCAATGGATTTGACAAGTGGAACCCCGGCACCAATCAAGTCGCTCATTTGTCTGTAAAATATGGTCAGATCATCGTTGCGGACCCTTGCTCCGCGTTTGAGGTTCAGTGATTTCAGGGTCCCTCCATCGGTCTCATCCCCGCCTTGGATGTCGATGGGAAAATAACCCATGGCCTGAAGGCGGGCATTGACGGCACCCCGGGACTCAGCCTCCAGTGTACCATTGATCGACTGTCCCTTTTGGTCCTTGGCTCTATAGGTGTATGAGGGCATGGATTGTTTCTCCGGGTTGTTGATGAGGCATAGCGCTTGCAAAACGTGACCCTGTCCCAGAGCGGTTGTCCGGTAAGGTGTCATCGCTGTAAATGACCCTGAGAGAGAGTGTATCAGGCATTGGTCGTGCCGTCTGGCAACACCTCTCCGCTGTTTTCGGGAGATGGGGGAAGATTTCGGTCAGAATCTTCATGGCCGGCAATTTCCATTTCATCCTCCATGGTGACCCTCAGAACTTCCTCGATTGTTGTAATTCCGGCCTTGCATTTACTCCAGCCGTCATGACGGAGCGGACGCATCCCCGTGCGGACCGCAACCTGTTTCAATTCGTTTGCAGGTCTGCGTTCGACAATCAGGCGGCGGAAGTCCTCGGTGATTTCGACAAGTTCATAAACAGCTGTCCTTCCGGAGAATCCTGTATACCTGCATTTTTCGCAACCCCGGTTGCGGTAGAGGGAAAGGCTTTTCGGATCGTCATGGGTGACGTTAACACGTTTTAATTGATCGGGTTCAGGTATGTACGCCTGTTTGCAGTGTTCACATAATTTTCTTACCAGCCGCTGTGCAAGGAGGCCCTCCACTGAAGAACTTATCAGGAAAGGCTCGATGCCCATATCCAGGAGACGTGTGATGGCGGAACAGGCATCGTTTGTATGTAGTGTTGAGAATACTAGGTGCCCGGTAAGGGCTGTCCGGATCGTTATCTGCGCCGTCTCGGTGTCACGGGTTTCGCCGACCATGATCACATCAGGGTCCTGTCGCAAAAGTGTCCTGAGGCAGCGGGCGAAGGTTAGGTTGATGGCCGAGTTGATCTGGATCTGCATGACACCCTTGATTCGGTATTCAATGGGTTCCTCAAGGGTGATGATTTTGCGCTGTGGCTCGTTGATTTCGTTAAGTGCTGCATAGAGGGTTGTTGATTTCCCCGAACCTGTCGGCCCGGTCACCAGGATGATCCCATGGGGTTGATGAATCATGCCCCTCAGGATTTCCGCGTGCTGGTGATCAAATCCGATTTTCTCCAATGTGACGAACTCACTGTCCCTCGACAGGATACGCAGAACAACGGATTCACCTTCGGGTGTTGGAATCGTTGAGACACGCAGGTCGAAATCACCTTCTCCTTTCCGGATCTTGATTTTTCCGTCCTGGGGGAGACGTCTTTCAGCTATGTTCATGTCAGCCATGATTTTCAGGCGTGATATGATAGCTGCCTGGTAGCGTGTGATTGTTTGGGGTACATTCGCCTCATAAAGCAGGCCATCAATCCGGTATCGTATCCGAAGATGGTCTTCAAGTGGCTCGAAATGAATATCTGTTGCTCGGTCGTCGATTGCTTCAAGAATGATCTGGTTCACGAATCTGACGATTGAGGCGTCCTCGGCGAGGTTCTCAATATTGTCGACATCGGTGGGGAGCTCGACACTTTCTTCGTCAGATTCGTCTTCGAGCATTCCCTCCATGGTGTCGGCGCCGATACCATAATGTTTCTTGATCGCATCCCGGATGTCCTTCGATGTCGCAAACACAGGCTCAATATCGCATTTCATATGAAGGCGCAGTTCATCAAGTGAATGGACATCAAGGGGATCGGCTGTCGCAACACGGATTCGTTTGCCCTGCATGCTCAGAGGTACGGCGCCATAGAGGTTCACAAGCCTTGCCGGGACCCGGTCGATGACCGTTGATTCGATGCGAATATCATTTAGCGGGATGTAGGGTATATCCAATTGTTCTGAAAGTGTTTGGACCAGGTCTTCCTCACCGACCAGTTTCAGCTTTAGTAATAGTTCACCCAGCCGTTGGTCGGTTCGGGGCAGTTCTTCAAGGGCCTGATCAAGGTCTTCCGCCGAGATCAGCTTTTTGTCGAAGAGCATTTGCCCGATCTGTTTTGCATTTTTGATGAGCATAAGGTCGCGTTTCCAGATTCCTTTTGCAATTGAGGTCAGGACGGATGTTCTGGTAATCGATGATGCAGTCCAGCCCCATTATGTATTTAGCTAAATCAATGCCGTTTCTTCAATTGATACAACCGGTAGACCTTCCTTTCCCGGGCTGAGCCCACGATTACACATGATATCCCGATATCCCATAACAAAATATATATCAATCATGTGAAAATATATCGGCTGGAATCAGTCCGCCCTTCCGGTCGGTCGCTAATCTATGATAGATCAGGGTTGGGAGCAGGTAGACGGGAATTCTCGATTAAGATATCGTGAAGCCGCCGTTCAGATTCAGAGGTCAGGATTTGGATAAGGCCTACTCAAGGTATCCAAGGATCCTCTCCGCCAGTTTGGTTCCAATTCCCTCGACTTGGGTTAAATCCCTGATACGGCGGGTCCGAATCTGGTGAATGCTTCCAAACAGTTCAAGTAGACTTGATGCCTTGGCTTGTCCCAAACCCGGGATTCTGGCCAAAGCCTTCATCTGTAACGGCAAAGGTCCTGAATCATGTTGTCGACGAAATCTTCCCAGCCCCACAAATGGCCTTGAGACACTTCGGTAGTTCGGGCAGATTACAGGTTGTCGATTCTTCCTGAACTCGACGAGAAGATGAATCCAGTTCACCGTGTCGGCCAGTGATTGGCTCATGATCACTTGGATTTGCCACTTCATATGGATTGTGAGGATGCATAGCCGTAGTTTATCGGTGGAGAATCCCTTCAGATCCGTGTTTTTGATAGGACCTTCAATGATGATCTTCCGGGCAGGCGTTTTCTGTGCCACCAGTTTCTTCAACTGTGACTCCAGGCGACCGTTTAGAATCGAGGATATCAAGTCCTTCACCGTTTTACGCTCGATCAGGACCGTGTTCCGTATGAGGCGCCGGATTTAAGCCGCCTTACCTTGATCGTTAAAAATGTCTGCTGTTGAAGGAGTTTTATCAATCCGGATGATTGTTCACGATCGTCGACGTAGATTCCACTTGCTTCTTGTAATGATCGATAGGGCATTTGTCCTGCCTTGTCGAACCGGGGTTTTCTATTTACCCGGATATGGGATGAGTGTCATGTTAACTGATTATAATCCTGACAGATTGAGAATGCGAGATAACATGACGGAAAGAGGAAAATAAGGCTATATCCGCGATGTCAGGTTGATCTGGGACCCCCAATGCTGTTAAACAATATGGATTAGGTATGTGGGTGGTTATTGACTGTGTACTCACGCAAGCAGGCTGAATGGCTGGAATGGAGTGGGCTGCCGGAGGAACTGAATCGGTTGCACGGCCATGCTTGGGTTGTTTTCAAGAAAATAGTCGAGTTGGATTGCCAGGTATCACGCCGGCCGGGAACAATCGAAATCCCTGTGGCGAATTTGGCGGTGCGTTGTGGGTTGGATGCCGCCAGAACAGTCCAGGTTGTCGAGCTGCTGAGAAGGGAGAAGTACCTTCGTTGTTTTCTGCCAACGGAATATGATGAGTCCGCATTGATCGAAATCAGGCTGCCCGTTAAAACCCCACGTACGGCTGATGAGGTCGCCCATGACTGTCCGGACCCTCACCTCAAGAATCCTGGTATGTTTCGCTACGCAGACGTCGAGCCCGAGGACGGGGATGACGAGATGCTGGTCCAGCAGGTAATTGACCTTTATATGGACCGTATCAGTTCAAAGATGAACTGCTTTATCCTTGAGCAGATCGAGATGACAGCCAGTCGGTTTCCGATGCATAAGATCAGGTATCATGTCGAACGTGCAGCGAACCACAACATTCGTGAATTCGGCTGGGTTATGAAGGAATTGATACGTGATGATGGGGCAAGTCCCGCAGAATAGTAGCCGACAATAATCTCAACTTCCGGGCCACGAATTCAATGTATAAGCATTGCTTCAGCGGGCAGGCGTGGCATCCGGTCATCGATTTCGGCGGGACGGCGTGTGACGAGATACCAGCGACATATGAAAGTAGTGTGGAGGCTTTCATGTCCGGGTCGAATGACAAGTCACTTGACCTGGGATTACATGCCGGATTGCCGGTTATCCTTGCCTGCCATTTGGAGGATTATGTCATGAAGGGGCCCGGCCGTTGCCAGTGATGAATCCGTATGCAAAGAGTCATTGCCGTTGAGGTCCGTGAAGTTCCCTCCAGCCTCGAGAATGACGGGCTGAACAGCCGCCTTGTCCCACAGATTCATAATAGGGTCGATCATGGCATCAGACCGTCCTGAAGCCACAAGCAGATAGCCATAACCGTCACCCCATGTCCGCGCGTGGATACCCGCATCCAGCAGCGCCTGTGTCATGTTCGGGCGGCGTCTATATAGCTCCCCCCAGCAGCTGGTTTGGACATAGGCGTCTTCCAGATTATCACAGGGCCGGACGCGGCAGGTTTTTCCGTTCAGATTGCAGCCGAGTCCCGTCGCGGCACTGACTGTTTCACCGGTGGGTGGACAATGAATCACACCCACATGGGCTTCCCCGCTGATCTCCAACCCGACCAGGACTGTATAAATCGCCACACCATGGATGAACGATTTCGTTCCGTCAATCGGATCGATGATCCACCGGAAACGTGCACCCGGATTGATTTCTCCCAACTCCTCGCCGAGTATCCCGTGTTTGGGGTATCTCTCAGTGATAGCTTTCCGCAAATATTCCTCGGCCCTGTGGTCTGCCTCGGTGACAGGCGTCTTATCAGCCTTTAACTCAACATCAGGGTTCTTGAGGTGGTATTCCAGTGTGATACGACCCGCCTCATGTGCAATTTCCACGGCAAAATCTAGATACTCGACATGTTTGTTGCGCATTGGTTTTGGAGTCATTGATTCCGAACCTCCACCTTCAGCCAATTTCCTTGGGGGTGATTTTTTGGTATACCCTCAGAGTGCCCTTGGCCATCGAGCATGGTGAAAACAGATTTTCGACCCGGACACGTGCTTCCCGAGTCATTGCCCCATGGCCGGATTCATTGTCTATCATACGGGCTAATCCTTCGGCAAGGGCATAGGGGTCACCGGCCTTGACGAGGATTCCAGTTTGGTCCG
This sequence comes from uncultured Candidatus Sumerlaeota bacterium, assembly GCA_964473105.1. Taxonomy (GTDB): domain Bacteria; phylum Sumerlaeota; class Sumerlaeia; order MVZB01; family MVZB01; genus CAYYNQ01. The sequence continues at coordinate 7,335 of CAYYNQ010000091.1, forward strand.
GCATGATAATATCGCCAATTCCGCCCGCAGATGATGCGACAACGGGAAGATTTGCAAGCATGGCATCCAAGATCGATGTACCCAGGCCCTCCAGATGGGAACTTGAGGCGTAGATGTCAAAACCTTTCTGTTTCAGGCGTGCATCCGGAACGAAACCATGAAGGATGAAATGGCTTTGTATCTTGAGCCGGTCTATTTGGGCTTGCAGCTTGCCGCGGAGTTCACCTTCGCCCATGATGTGGAATCTGACATTGGGATGTGCCTTGATTACGCGGGGGGCCGCATCGACGAGGAAGCGATGCCCCTTGTGATCTGTCAATGCGCCGATGCTCAGGATTGCGACTTCGTGTTCACGAATGCCGAAATCCCTCCGGACCTGATCACGGGAGCCGGTCCGCTCGGGAGGCAGGGGAGGGACACCGCTGTGCACCAGGTCGATCCGGTTCTCCGACACGCCTGCATCCAGAAGGGTCTTGCGAACCGCCCTGGATATTGCGATGAACTGCTGCCCGGGAAGGTTGTATTTTCGCCGAGAAAACCAATTCCGCCCAATGGGAAAATCAACCCTCCGCGTGCTGAGTAAGCGGATCGAATCTGGAAGCCTTTTCCGGCAGCGTAACATCAGTCCATGTGTATGGCTTGTGTGTGCATGCAGTATATTTGGGCGGAATTTCATGGAAATCCTTGAAATTCTGGCCGGTGAAAACGGGTCGAATTCACCACGGAAGCAGAACTCCTCAACCTGGACGGGTAATTCAATTGCCCGTTTTGCGAGCGGGCTGCCCGTCTGGACGGCGAGGCATTGCTTTACACCACGTAAAGCCAATTCATGAATTAGCAACAAGACTTGATGTTGTCCTCCCCTCCAGGAAGGACCGTCGTCCAGATGTAGTACTCGCAGGTGGGCGGGGAATGCTGCTGATATTTTGTTCGATTCCACGCAGAATATCTCCGTCAGTGGGTTGGTGGGAGTGCGGTGCGATTCATGTGGACCTTCCGCCCTCCCGGATTTCAACATGTTTTGCGCTGGTCTTTGTGATCTCCCTGAATGATTGGAGGACATCGTCGATGCCAATCCTGACCATGCATCGGTGATCTATAGGGCAATCACGTAGCATGCACGGAGCGCAGTCTATGTTGTCCTTTCGAACAATGGTTGATAGGGGTGAGAACGGATACGTTGTATTCCATTCGGTCGGGCCGAACAAGGCCACGGTGGGGATCCTCAGGGCGGATGCGATGTGCATTGCCCCTGAATCATTGCAGATAAGTCCATTTAGTCGTTCGATTATGGCGATAGCCTGCCCCAGTGACAGTTGTCCTGTAAAATTGAAGGTCCTGGTATGCGCCCGTGACGAAACCCGCTCAACGATACTCTTTTCCCGGTTGCTGCCAAGCAGGATAATCTCGACATGTTCCTTTCGGGCGAGTCGCGTTGCGAGTTCCGCATACCTGTCAGTGGGCCAGCGCTTTGCATCCGAGTTAATGGCACCGGGTGCGATTCCCACCAGGGTTTGTCCCCGGTCCAAACCGTGTTGTTGGAGAAGCCTGGAGACTTCTTTGCGCTCCATATCACCGGACTGGAGGACAAGTTGTGGTGTTTTGGGCAATAAATTGCAGAAAGGCCTAAGTATCTGGAGGTAATAATAAACTTGGTGAATTTGGGTTATGCCGTCTGGCAAAGGGACACCCATGTTAAGTAGTGGCCAGCGAAGCCCCCGCCTGTAACCGACCCGGTGCCTGATCCCCCCCAGTTTCATGAGCAGGGCGGAACGGAGGGAATTTGGAAGAACAATTCCGACCTGGAACCGGCCTTCACGAATCATATGGACCGCCTTTAAGAACGAATTCCTGGATGCGGAGTCGTCATGGATCCACAAGTCATCGATATCAGGGTTGTTCTCGTAGACAGCTGCAACCCATGGGCGAACCATCAGCGTGATGTGTGCCGCTTGGAATGTCTGCCTGAGTAACCTGAGGGCGGGAGTGGCTATAACAGAGTCCCCGACCCAATTCAGCCCCTTGACAAAGATCTTGATGGGTTGATCCTGAAAGGCAGTCAAACTGCTGAATTTCTCGTTCCTTCCCGCTTCATTAGTATTCTGAAACTTCGTGCCGCTGTTTTTTACAGTATCGTTCATTTCTGATCATCCAGGGGGGGCGTATTGTCATCTGCGGACTGGATGGCGGAATCTTCTTCTGTGGGTCTGGGAGGTGTCTCCGCCGAGCGGATCCCCCACAATTTAGCATATTTCATGAAGACGCTGAAAGAAGCCAGTCCACAGACGATCAACCCGACACGACCGTCGAGAAACCCGCGCTTGATGAAGTATTGTTTGATGAATCGAGCCGCCGGCCTGAGTACAAGCTGGGGCCATCCGATCTTTCCGGTGACATGATGCCTGTCCCCGGCAGCCAAGGTGGTGTAGCGATCGAATTTATTCATATACTGTTCAAATCCTGTGAATGTGTAATGCATCATCTTCCCGCGCAACCTCCCAATCCTGCCGTCGATGATCACATCCGCATGGACCATTCGGTCCTGATAACGTCCGTGTGCGGCACGAAACAGCCTGAGACAGGTATCATTCTGCCAGCCACAGTAGCGCACGGGGCTTCCCATGAAATGATTCATCCTTGCTATGCGGTATCCGTCCTTCACCGATTCGGGATCGATTCGGTCAGCCTTGAGGATTTCAATGATCTCATGTCGCAACTCAAGTGTGACGCGTTCATCAGAGTCCACGATGAGGATCCAGTCGTGCCGGCATTGGGGGATGGCCCAATTCTTCTGTGCCGCGGAATTGATGTATTCATGTTGAATGACACGCGCACCTGTGCCACGGGCGAGTTCGGGTGTCCGGTCACTGCTGAAAGAATCGACAACGAAAATTTCATCCGCCCATGACACCGATGCAATGCATTCAAGGATGTTATGCTCCTCATTGCATGTTGGTACAAGGGCTGTTATTCTGGAGCGTGATATGGTTTCCGGTTTCATTTTAGTATGCCTGTCCTGCATAAAGCATCGTATTATGACATTTCGTTATCAGCAAATTAAATTGCTCCCCCCGGCAGATAAATCCAATGACCTGTGACCTGCGGAGTAGGCTGGACCGGGTAAACGAGAGAGTCGGGCGAGCTTTCACCCGGGCGGGAAGGACGGGTGCCCCGATCGTTCTCGTCGCAGTCTCCAAAACCAGGCCCGTTGAAGATCTGAAGGCTGCAATACGGGTTGGGTTGGGAACATTTGGGGAAAACCGTGTCCAGGAGGCCGGGATGAAGATGAAAGCGCTCGGCAGGGAAGCCAGTTGGCACCTTGTGGGGCATCTCCAGACAAATAAGGTCAACGACGCGACAGGCCGATTCGATCTCATCCACTCGGTTGATTCACCCCGAATCCTGCAGGCAATCAACCGCAGAGCCCAGAACCTAGACTGCAGGCAAGCTGTCATGCTTCAGGTGAACCTCAGTGGAGAGAAGACCAAGCATGGTCTGGCGGAGGATGACCTGCCCGGGATACTGGACGATTGCGCCGTTCTGGATCATGTTCGCTGCATGGGATTGATGACGTTGCCTCCGTTCGATCCTGATCCCGAGTGCTCAAGGCCATGGTTCAGGAAGCTGAGGCAGCTTCTGAAAAAAAACACGGGTCATCAGGGGCTGGAGCAAGACTTTCTTTCCATGGGGATGAGTAATGATTACGAAGTGGCCGTCGAAGAGGGGGCGACACATTTGCGTCTGGGGACGGCGATATTCGGCAAACGAGATTCCTGATTGTATGGATTTGGGATAGATTCAAAGACCGGGATGCAGGGGATTGCCGGGGAACCATGATATCCAGGGTTTTGACTTTGAAGCGGTCGTCGTCACCCTGATTCAGAGCAGAGGAAATCCTCTGTCGTCGTCTGTTTATACCGATCCAGATGAGCCTAGTCACTCCTGTGCATCAGGAAGCTAAACACTGTGTCTCGATACTTATTCTCGCGAAATATATTCAAATATTCGGGCGATGAATTCAGGGGATCTCGAATGGATGCCTGCGCAATGATCAGACCATCTCCGGCCAGCCATTGGGCCTCAGACCGGTCGATGAGATCGATTGTCAGGCCGCAGAGGCCCTTTCCATACGGGGGGTCCATGAAGATTATATCATAGGGATTGGCCTGTAAACCTCCTTTCAAGTAACTTTTGACATCGCGTCGGATGATCGAGGTCCGTGATTTGACATCCAATTTCTTAACGTTCTGTTGAATAATATCGGATGCGGCCACTGAGTTCTCCACGAATGTGACGTGCCCGGCACCCCGGCTGAGCGCCTCGAACCCGATTGAACCGGATCCAGCATACAGGTCAAGGACGAGAGCTCCCATCATTTTGGGTTGGAGCATCATGAAGATCGACTCACGATGTCTCCCTAGGGTTGGCCGTGTTCTCTGTCCCCGTGGTGTTTTGAGGACCGTTCCCTTGAATGAACCTGAAATAATTCTCAGGGACATATGAGTTTATGGGTGGACAACGCGGATCATTATTGGGGGGCATCCAATTCCATCAGGTTAATCCAGAAGTTGTCAATCAGGCCCTTGCTCCACATGATCGGATATCCTTTCCATACTGTATAGCGGGGGTGATAGAGGGAAAGTTGAGTGGGCGCGGGCAGATGCAGGGGGATCCTGATCCCTTTTGGATCCGAAGTTTCCGTGATGTCATGCATGACGGGTTTTGCCGAGTAAAAAAGTTCATAGTGGCGATTCCAGTATGCCATGTCGTGGTCGTCATAGTGAACAATGAAGGAATCCGGATTTTCCGAAAGGGGGATCCTGTACTGATGTCGGTAGAATTCAATGAAATCCACCGATGAACCGAAAATCTGCACGGACATGCCGGTGATCAGGGCAACAGAACAGCCAATCCTTGTAATCTTGCCCCGGCATTGGTGAATCCAGGCAGCTATTGGAACGGCAAGGAAGATATGAATCAGAAATATATGCCTGGGCCCCCAGCACCATCCGCCTGACCAGTTGATCCATTTTGAATGGATTAACAGCGGGGCTAAAACCATGCAGACCAGCGAGGCGATCACCCATCCTCGGTATGGGATATTCAGTCGTGGAAGCAGGTGCCACCCTGCGCAACTCAAAACGAGTGCAGGAGAAAAAAAGAAGATGCCCTTGCCCGCACTGAATAGAAACCCATAGAGGCCTGCAGCCAGCGGTGTCGAAAAACTGATCCCCTCGGGCTGATCATTGTATCCGGATGTCAGTGGGTGGCCGAACTGTTTGTAGTTTAGATAGAGAAGAAAAAGGGCTGATAGCAGTAACGGCAGGCTGAAAATGGCCCAGCCCATGATGAACGGGCGATTTTTCTTTAGCGCATGTAGCCTCACAGGTCCAGCCACAAGGATGGCCAGTGCAGGGTAGGCGAACAGTGAGTCAATTCTTACAAGAGTGGCGTATCCAGCGGCGAATCCTGCCGCCAGGAGCCACCTGTATGCCTGACGATCAAAGGATTTCAGGATGCATAGAAAGGAAAGCGCGATCCCCCAGGTTGCTAGCGGTTCGGAGAAAAATGTTCGACTGTGTGCCCAGGCGAGTGAACCCATGGAATACAGCAGCGCTGCAATGAAGGATGCAGACCGGTCTTTTGTCAATTCGAGGCAGATCATCCAGACCGTGACAGCCATCAGCGCGCCGACCAGGATATTGAACCATGAGCATGCCCAGCGAGGGGCGAGTTCCCGGGATGAGAGTTGCTTGCCGACCCGTCCATACATTTTCTGCCATGTTTTGTCCGTACCGAAAGATCCGAGCCATTCGCCCAACCAGTGGAGTGGAACCGCGATCAGCGGCTGTCCAATCCCGTACTGTGCATATTCGCGACCATCAATGCGTGGGGGTCTTGCTGGCTGGGTTCCGAAGCCTGTTGGGCTGATGGGGTGGATAGCATTTCCCTTGAAATTTGCGAGCGACCTGGTGACTTGGTAATAGATTTCCTCATCCGGGGAATACAGGTGTCCCCCGGCTGTAAGAGCGTAGGCCGTGAGAGTAAGCAGGAAAATTACAAGGCCGTGTTTCATGATTTGCTCCAGTGAACCGGCAGTTTGATCCGATGTCGTTTCTCGGCGTCACTGGGCCTGAGATATAGCGGGGCTGCGGTCATTGGATCGCTCGAATTCGAACCACTGAGATGGGCGTTTAGGCCTGCGATGGCCGTACTTGAGGCACTTGGTAATCCCAATCCGGCGGGGGACCAGCGGGCACGTCCGCCCAACCTTGATTCAATCAGGTCTCGATGGAGTATGGAGCCATTGCCACTGAACCAGATTTCGCGTCGTTCCAGTTGAAGAAGATTGCTGATCAGTGTATGGACGGAGGTCACTTCATCAGGCCTGATGGGTTGTGGAAGGGCATGCCCCCGGGTTTCATAGAGTCCGTGATAAACCTCGCCGCGACGGGCATCGAGCACCGGACAGACTAGGCAGTCGGGGTGCTCGATGCGACATGCCAGGGCATGCAGTGAGGAGCAGGTGTAGAGCGGTATTTTCCAGTTCAAGGCCAGGACCTTCGCAATTCCCAGACCGACCCGGGTTCCGGTAAATGTCCCTGGACCGTGTGTCGTTGATACAGCAGCGGGTACCATGGATCCTTTCAGGCCGAACTGCATGATGGAATCGATTGATTTCATGAGGCGAGTCGACACCGGCCGGTTGTCCTGCCACCAGTCCTGCGCCATGCAGCGGCCGTTGCAGTCCACAACCGCGACACCGCCGGCGGGTGTTGATGTCTCAATGCCCAGGATAAAAAATGGATCATGCATCGCAACCCTCATGAATATTGAGATATTTTGGAAATTACATGAATGGGAAAGATATGGATTCCCCGTATCAACACTTCAGACAGTGTGCATTTCATTTGAAAATCCGAAAGCCGTTGAATTCTCAGGGCGATATCGGGATCCTGATCATGTTGTCGGTCATTCTCCATGACAACTTCGGGCCTATATTTTCACGTTCCGGAATACTCACGTCCATGCCCAAGATCCTGATTTCAGAAATCAAATATCTTGTTCTTGCCAATCATCATTCTGGCTCCGGTTGATGATTGGGTATCTGAAAATATAACCTGCGGTGGTTCGGGTAAATCCATAAAGGCAGATGATCAGGTGAACCAGATATAGTGAAAAAAATATTCTGTTGTTAAGCCACAGGAATGCACTGCTGAAGTTTGGGGAAATTTCCGCAACGATCTTCCCTATGGGATTAATCAGGCACCATACAAAAAGGATCGCCATCAGAAGGGTGTGAAACCTCATTGCCTGACGTGCATGAAAAATGACCTTCCGGCTTTCCTCGCGCTTGAAGAACCAAATGGCTCCTGCAAATAATATCCCCCAGATGGGTATCCAATTGAAGAAATGACAGGCGCCCGCATAGATGCGTTCCTGGTTTTCTCTCATCCGGGAACAACCTCCAGCTTCTCGGAAGTCTGGCTTCCGGACCCTGAATCGTCCAGGTAATCCCTGCTGGCCGTCTCAAGCTGGCGGTAAAACTTCTCGCCGAAACAATAGGTCAGTTCATGTTCCAGAAATGTGAACGCGGGCGGTGAACCGGGTTCCGGTTTTCTGAGGCACCGCAATTTTGTGACATACTTGTCGGCGCCAATCCATGTATAGGTTTCCTTGCAGATGACTGTTACAAAATACCGTCCCGGTGCATGTTCAACGTAGTGTAGGGGGAACAGGAAGCAGGGTTCTGGTTTGTAATCCGTAAGATTGAGCTTCAGGCGTTCAGCCATGGTGTTTATGCCGCACCTGAGGATGCCATCCTCATCAACCCAACTCATGCTGCAGCGTGTCGACCTTAGGTGCCTAAAGGCCAGTTCACCCCCATCGGTGACCTCGGTGAACTGGTCATTGCTGACCCTCTCCACAATTTTGCTGACAGGGTCATCATCCGCGAGATCGAGTTGCCTTTCCGCATGCCCGGCAAGCTCGATGAGCCTTTGCTTCTCTACGGGAGTGATATTGACTTCCAAGTCGGTGCAACAGGACCCCTTGTATTGCCTGATACCGTCCTCCTTCCCGCAACGAACACACCACTGTGTGTTGCACTGGAAGGTCCTGAAAAAAAGCTGGTCGATATCCACAGCAACATTGTCGAGGTCCAGCAGGAGGTTGTCTTCGCGCAGCTGGTCTATGTAAAATTGCTCGGCCGTATGTGAGCGGATATGGTTCTGTTCCTCCACATATGGATTGATTTTGAAACTCATTATTTTGAATCAACCTTTCGTCTGCCCTGACTCCCAGGCAAGATTGGCATGTTCAGATCTTTGAGCCGGATCCTCGCATGATCGGCTTCCCGGGAATCGGGGTAGCGCTTCACAAGATTTCTCAGGATCAGTCTACTGGTTTTGGGGTCACCCTGCAACTCTGATGCTAGAGCCCTACCCAGCATGGAGATAGGCACTTCGGGTAATTCGCTCTCAAGGAGGTCTGCATCGTTTAGGATCCTTGTCGCTAATTGAGGATTGTCAGCCGCGAGGGCAGTCAGGCCAAATTGGACCAAGTGGTAAGCCCGTTCCAGATATTCGGGGTAGGTCTTTTCGATATTTGTCCATATGAGGAGTGCCTGCCGGAAATTCATCTGACACGATAGAATTTCAGCCATCCCAGCCATGGCCCCGGCCTTCATGGCCCGATTTGCACCCCGGTCATCCAGGATGAGTTCATATTCGTGTTTTGCATCATCCATCTGGCCAGATTCGGCAAGGGATCGGCCTAGCTTCAGCCTTGCTTGGTTGATTAACAGTGGATTATTCTGGCCCGAAATGAATTCGGTCAGTTTTATGATCATGAGCTCGCGATCGTCAAGGTACATGTAATCATTGAGAAGTCTTTCGGCAGCAAAACCGGCTGCAGCAGGATCGGCGGAGGAATCATCACCCTCGAGTGGAATGTCCATCCCGGTCGTGTAGGACGTATGCGGTATATCCGGGTCTGAAGGCACAAATTCCGGTTCCCGGGACTTCGCGGAAAGGGGAATGGAATCCCTGGGTGTCTCTTCCTCATGAGGTAGCAGAGCAACCCGGTCATCAAAGGTGACTGAATGAATAACGGCCTTCGGTATTTTTCTCGACGATTCTTCGGAGCCGTGTGACCCGGTGGTGTCCGTGGATTTCTTTCCCGTATCGGAGAATCCGGTGTTATCAGTCGCCGTAGATTTATCTTCCTGACCAATAGGGGGCAATATCCTGTCTTTGTAAACCGGATCCAGCCTGACCAAGGTTGGCAGTGGTTTGAGGACGGGTTTGAGCTTCGGGGTCATTTCCCTGTCCAGGGCGACGGTGGTACTCGATGTCGATCCATTGTCAGTGACTTCAGCCTGGCAGGCATGATGGAACGGATACAGGAAAGTAATGATGCCCATGATACTGTATGCCAAGGAGAGGGATATTGCAATACGATGCGGGGGGATCAACCGGGAATCTCTCATGTTCTTCGTGCCGACCGGATTGTGCGACTGCACAACTGGAAAATATTCTGGTATCATCACCTTATCCCCGGTGAATTTCCACCTGAAAAAGATGATTTCAGTTACATCAGTTTGGAGCTTTCCGGCCGGTTTTCGCGTGCATGCTGAAACTGAACTGGCTTATGCGTCTCCCCAGTTCGTCTGAACCTGAGAATTCACGTATCAGTTTTATCAATGCGCTGCCTATCACGGCCCCATCCGCAATTTCCGAGATTTCTGAGACATGCTCCGGTTTTGATATCCCGAACCCAACCGCGATGGGCTTGTCCGTAAGAGACCTGAGCACCGATAGTTTCTCGCTCAGGTCCGCTGGAAGAGTTTTGCGGGTTCCTGTTACGCCTCGCAGGGAGACATAGTAGATGAATCCGCCGGATGCGGTGCAGATATCGGCAGCCCTTTCCGGGACTGTGGTTGGTGCGGCCAGATATATGACGTGAAGTCCGGACCGGGCGGCATGGCTTCGCAATTCACCGGAAGCCTCCGGGGGTAAATCGGGTATTATCAGTCCGTCGAAACCGCTTTCAACCGCCCTTTGGATGAACTCGAACTCACCAAACCGGTTGATTGGATTATACGAACCCATCATGATCAGGCCTAGTTCAGGATGACGATGGCGGATTTCCTCCGACATGGAAAATAATCTGGCGGTGGTCATGCCCCCGGCCAGTGATACGTGTGATGAATGCTGGATGGTCGTTCCATCCGCAATCGGGTCGGAGAACGGCATTCCCAACTCGATTATTTCGGCACCACCGTCGACGAGTGCATCGATCGCTTCCAAGGTCTGGTTTACATCGGGGAATCCGGCAGTCAGGTAGAATACCAGTGTTGTTACGGACTGCTCGCGGTTACGGGCGAAAATGGTGTCGATTCGGTTCACGATTTATTTTCCCGTATGTTCCTTAATGTCTCGACATCCTTGTCACCTCTTCCCGACAGGCATATTACCAGATTTGTGCCCGAAGGAAGCTTCCTGATCACATGCGGGATTGCAGCGATCGCATGTGCGGATTCCAGCGCAGGCAGGATTGCCTCGGTTCTGCAAAGTAAATCGGCAGCTTCCAGGGCCGCATCATCGGTGACGCTTATATATTGGGCACGTCCGGTATGGGCGTAAAAACTGTGCTCGGGACCAACGCCAGGGTAGTCCAGCCCTGCAGAGATACTGTGTGCAGGTGTGATCTGACCGTCATCATCCTGCAGGACATAGCTCCGGGACCCATGGAAAATCCCGACCTCACGGTTCGTGATCGAGCAACAGTGCCTGTGAGTCAGGATTCCCTCTCCCTCGGCCTCAACGCCGAATATTTTGACATCGCGGTCGTCGTAGAAAGGGGCGAAAATTCCAAGTGAATTTGATCCTCCGCCGACACATGCGAGCAGGGCATCAGGAAGTTTTCCAAGTAGTTGCTTGGACTGTACCCTGGTCTCGAGGCCGATTACGGACTGGAAATTCCGGACCATCATCGGGAACGGATGGGGGCCGACACAGGAGCCAATGATATAGTGTGTATCGTCAACAGTTGCGAGCCATTCCCGTAGCGCTTCGTTGGTTGCATCCTTCAGGGTGGAGGTTCCTGAGCTGACGGGGACAACCTCGGCGCCAAGCAGACCCATCCGGAAAACATTGAGCGCCTGACGCCTGATGTCCTCCTCGCCCATGTAGACCACGCATTCCAGGTTGAAGAGTGCCGCGGCAGTTGCTGTCGCCACGCCATGCTGTCCGGCGCCGGTCTCGGCAATCAGCCTCTTCTTGCCTATTCGGCGGGCAAGCAGTGCCTGACCCAGTGTATTATTGATCTTGTGGGCGCCGGTATGGCACAGATCCTCTCGTTTGAGGAATATCCGGATCCGGTCCCCATGGTGTCTTGCAAGCTGACGTGCCTCATAAAGCGGTGTCGGGCGCCCCACATAATCCCTCAACAAATTGTCAAGTTCCTCCTGGAACGTGTGATCAGAACGGATTCTGGAGTATTCACGGGTCAGCTCCTCGAGTGCATACATGAGCGTCTCGGGAACATAACGTCCCCCGAACTCACCGAAGTAACCATTTTTGTCCGGCAGATCGCAAAGCTTCAGTCCGGCCTGTTCACTCGCTGTCATCATTTCAAATTACCCCTGCAAATCCCCGCTTGCGTCTGGAACCGTACACGAAGTCAATATGCAGCCAAGTGTAGGTTGCATTCTCTGGCCCGGACCGGATCCTACCATTAATTGATTCGAATGTGCAAGTTGCCACGAATCATGGGGTTTCCTTCAGGGATGCGGATGAATTTCAGGAAATCCGGACGTCGGCGATGTCAACGATTCACGGTAAAATAGTTTCTGTCATCGCGATCATATCTGTCCATATGCAGGCGTCGTGGCCTCCCTTACCGGTATCTGGGCCCGGACATGAGTTGTGGAGCATGATGGATTCTGCAACGTCATTGAATGAGAAACCGGATTGGTTTATGATGTGGGTGCCCTACAGGATATACGGTCTGCTGGCGGCTTCTTAAATCATGGGAACGGGATAGGTGAATATCATTGCCTGAGTTGAACGTACAAGACCGTTTCAAGCCTGGACACTGGCTATTCATGGGTATCACTGGATTACTATACGTCATCCTGACTGCAATCCAGTGGGGCGGGGGATACATAGACTTCGGCGACGGTAACTATATCTATATCTCCTGTCGGATGGCCCAGGGCGTGCAACTTTATCGGGATATCCTTGCACCCCAGCCGCCGTGCCTTCCATATCTGGGTATGTGGGTTGCAAAACTGGCCGGGGCTTTAGGGGCCACCGGGCCTGATGTCATCATTTATTTTCGGGCTGCAAGCATGGTCATCCATCTTGTCAGCTGGATGCTTGTCATGCGACTTGCATGGTCGGCCTGGGGGAATGCGATTTCGGCGGTTATCGCAGGGTCAGTGTATCTGATTCTGCCGCTGGGTTATTGGTGGAGTTTCTGCTGGGAAAGCGAACCGCTGGAAATGTTATTCCTGCTTTCGATGATGGTCTGTGCACTTGCGGGTCGCCCGCGCATGGACATCCTGGCGGGTATTTTTGCCGCCCTAGCCGGGCTGACCAATGCCACTGCCGCGCCATTTTTGTTCGTACTGATCATATACATGTTTTGCAAGGCACCGCGCCGTGCTTTTATGATGGCTGGACCGTGTGTCCTGATTGTTTTCATCGTCACGATCGTGTTTCAGGCCCTGACCGAGGGCGCTTACTGGCAGAATGTCGTAACCAATCAGGCGAATACCTTTTATGATCCGTACGCCTCGTTACACAAAATCATTGGCCAGGCCCGAAAGATCATTCATCTCGAGGGTTTTTTTCTCTTTGTTGCCCTGCTTGGATTTCCGCGATTTCTGCGTGCAGGTAATCTTGGAACTGTATCATCGGGAGGGCTCGCTTGGTTTTGTATGGCCACACTGATGTCAATCTGTTACATCAGCAAGGCCGGAACGGTGGATTACATCTTTACCCTGTCGGAACCCGCAATTGCAATCCTGGCATCAGGTGAACTGGCGGCTTGGGTTGTCCGCATGAAGAATACACCGGTTTCGCTGAATACCATTCTCTTGAAGGCAACCGCATGTTTCATTCTTGCCTGTTTTGCCATCGGGCCGGCTATTTTATTCCTTGTCTCCTTCGCGCGACAGCAACAGTACGAGCTGCCTGAATCTAGGATGGGTCCTGTCCAATACCAGATCCATGTCAATAGTGAGGCCGATGATGCCATTCTGGCATCACCCTTTTACGCACTGGTCTCCAGACGTAACATCTTTGGGGAATATTCCGAAATATTCCTTTGGACCACGAGTTATTTGAATGACCGAATCGAAGCTCGGGAGGAGGGCCCGGGATGGCGCAAAGCCCGGGAATTGGCCCGCGCAATCGACGAGGCCGAGATTCCAATAGTCATCCTTGAGATTGAACAAACCGGAAGGATTCCGGAGATCATGATGGCACTCAAGAGGAGATACCGACCGATTCGACCCGAAGGGAAAGGGTTTTTGTTTGAAACATTGAATGTTCACCTGGCTTTCTTCGTTCCAGACAATCCTGGGGAGCAGCTCTCTTCAAATCGGGAAGACACGTTTGAAGACTGGACCGATTTCGAGGAGGAGGTTTCCGGGAAATTCAGATATACTGACGACAATCCCAACCCATTTTTGGTTAACTGGCTGGGCAGATCTTCGGGGCCGTGAACGGGAGCGTTCGTCAAAAATATTTTGCAGGTGAGGTAAATTGCCAAACAAGAGGATGCCCATGATCACTCGAGAGGGGAGCCTTTGGGAGAGAGCTCGCCGAACCGTTCCTCCCTTGTTTTGGAAGGAGGATCAAAATCGATCGCACTTCATGGCTTCTGGAGGGCTGAAGGCTGATAAGACCAATCGATCATGAGCTTGATGGACCAGATATATCAGAAGGCCCCGACGGATCAGGACTTGATCGAGTATGTTGATGCCGATGACCGTGTGCTTGGCCGGATGTGCCGCCGGGAAATTCATATACGCAACCTGAGACACCGTTCAGTTCATGTGGCAGTGGTCAATCATCTTGATCAACTATGGCTCCAGAAAAGAGGAAGTGCCAAGGATGCATCGCCCGGCTGCTGGGACCTGTCCGCGACGGGACACTTGGAGCCAGGCGAGTCCTATGACGAGGCCGCGAGACGTGAGTTGGCGGAAGAACTGAGTATCTTTGGGAGTCCGGGGGTGATCCGGAAATATCCTGCCACAGCCCGGAATGGCTGGGAATTTCATGTGCTTTTTTGGCTTCGGTGGGATGGTGGGGAACCCGATTACAACAGGACTGAAATCGAGCAGGTCGGATTATTTGACCCCACGGGATTAAAGGATGAAATTATGTCCGGGAACGGAAGCCGTGACTATACAACGGCTGTCATCGATGAACTTGATTCCCTGATAAGCATCTTGAAGCAGAATCAAACTGATCGGGTCTCATGATCATGGATGACACTAGGAGGAGTGCAGGTTCGCGACCGCGGTCTGGATTTCCAGAGTGTGCAGAATGGATTCTCATTCTTTTGGTCCTTGCGACCGTTGTACTGGTCTATCCCCTGAGGATGAAGGAAGCCTGGCAGAAGTATTTATTTGGAAGCATCGCACTGTCTGAAGCCCGGTTGGATCAAATTTTATGGTCTGTTATTGAACCCTTCCTTAATTTTTATTATTCACCCCTCATACTCAAGGGTTCGCTTGCGGGCATTCTGATGCTTATTTTTATTGCAGTGAACCTGATTCGCCGTGTCCTGTCGCCTGTTCTAAGTCAGGAAGCATGTGCGGCGGATCAGAGTGGTCGTGGCTGGCAGTGGATCAGCATGATTCTTTTCTTGATCTGGGCACTGGCAGGTATTTTCTGGAGTCCGACACCGCGTTTATCCGCATCGTGTGCATGGTGGCTGACAATCTATATGTGTTTCTGGATCATTCTTATGCGGCGTGGATTCTCCGGGGCCGAGAGAATTCGACTTGTCAAGGTGTTCATCCTGCTTGGGACGCCTGTCTTGCTTTTGATATTCATGGAAGCCTTTCCCGTATTCGCCAACCTGACCTATTCAGTCTTTCACCATTTCGAGGACAAACGGAATAGGTTTGGATCCTTGCTCGGCCATAATTCAGCGGCAGCCTCATTCCTGCTGATGACCTGGTTCCCGGTTATGGCCGGCACCCTGAAGTCCACATCCAGGATATTTCATCTGGCAGGTCTCTTATACCTTTGTGCATGCCTCATGGCTTTTGTGATTCTGCAGACCCGGGCGGTCTGGATCCTGGCTCCAATACTTTGCTTTCTTTTCCTGCGATCAAGTTTCAGGTGTACCAGCCTCAGGTTCCGCCCCATTTGGATTTCCACCCTTTTCCTTTCTGTCGTTGCACTGATCGTTGTCAGCCAGGTGATCAATCATCCGTCCAACCCGATTTATGTGAAGACCGACACGCTGGCCGAGCGTCTCAGGGATATATCACCTGCAGGCATGGCGGAGGAATCCCGCCTGCGCCTGAACGTCATCAGTATGGGGCTCGTCCCGCAGCGGCCTTTTCGGGGACATGGATTGTATGCTTACCAGTATGTATACCCACGGGAACAGGGTCTTTATTTTCTAGAACATCCTGATTCGGGCCTGCACCAGACCATCGCACGGTCACACATGGCCCACAATGAATATCTTCAGGTCTTGATAGATCATGGCTTGATCGGGTTGTTTCTGCTGGGTTGGATTTATCGGGATATCCTGAGGAAGGGCACGCACAGGAACAGGCGACTGTCAGGTCCGGACAGGATTCTCCACGGGTCATTTGGATGGTCATCAATGGCCCTGGCCCTGCATGCCTTTGTTGATTTCCCTTTTCATGTGCCGCAGTTGGTGATAGTCGGAATGATTGTTTCGGCGGCATGGGCAGGTGGGTCGGATCCGGACGCCCCCGGAAAATCCCCAGACATGACGGATACAGCGGGTCCCGAACGGCCGGGTTTCCTCAGTTCCAGATTCCGGCTGGAATACTTTGTGAGACTATTGTTTTCATTTATCCTGGTCGGCCTTATTCCGTTTGCAGTTCTGCCTTTCAAGCAGAACCTCGAATCGGATGTCCAATATGCAAGGGGGACAGCCCACTTGAATCAGGTATATATGCTGGGTGCCCGTCTGGATCCTGCCGAGAAGGTCCGTTTCCTCAAAAAGGCTGTCCATCATTTTGAAAAATCCATTCGGACTCTGCCGACCCATTATCTTTCAATGTTAAAGGCCTCGGATGCCTACCTGAATCTGGGCCGACATTATGCGGCACAGGCTTCCATCGATCCTGTCGCCAGGGAGTTGGCATACAGGGAGTTCATGAAAGGTCTTGACAAGGTTGATCAGTCGGCTCAGGGACTGGACTACCATGGGGTTTATTTCCAACGCGGCCAGATTTTCGGGGAACTCCATAAACTGGAGCCCTCCCTGAAGTTTAGTGAGCTTTATATTGGCGAGATGAGGGAAAGTCTGAAGTATTGCCAGATGAATACTAGGTCCGCATATCTTCTGGCAGAATTCCTGACGAGGCTGCCCGAAGTCGATATGGAGGCTGTCAACCAATTGAGAAGACAGGTTCGAAAGTTCGATCCGGTTCTTTTTGAACACCAATACCTGCACAAAGCGTACCGATTCATCGATGAGAGACGATTTCGAGCCGCAACGCTGGCACATGAACAGATCCTGTCGATAGAGTCTGACAATCCAGTCTGGATGATCGATGCCGCTCGTGCCAACATGCTCGACGGGAATATGGATCGTGCCTGGGAGTTGATTCGGCTCGTTGAGAGACGGCATCCCAGGGCGATGTTTCTGTATGGAGGGGGCCTGATCATGGCTGCCCTGGATCCCAGTTCCGATGGCATGGAATTTTTGATCCAGTTGTCCAATTCACGGACAGAAATTCCTGGTGAACGGGCCTTCTTCCGGGCAATCGAACTGGAGGCAATTAAGCGGACCGACCAATACAGGCATGCCGAGGACATCGCATTCGAACGACCACTTTCGGTTAACAAGAACCTCTGGGACGTGATGGTACGTGATATCAGGCCGTATGTTCTGCTGCACTATTTCAGGGAGCCTGACGCGGCAAGGGAAGCCATAGACCAGATTCTTGATGATAATGTAGATGTCTCAGTGGAGGTTCTGCTGGATGGATTCTACATCGGCCTTTACCAGGGAGACACGGATTTTTCTCGAGCATGCCTGGAAAAAACCAGGCTGTTGGATCCACGGCATCCGGCCCTTCAAGAACTGAACAGGCGATTCGTCATGGAAGTGGAGTCGACTAGCCCGGAGGTTCCAGATGAATGACCAAACATGGTTTTCCGTTCACATGGATACATGATTTCAATAAACTGCGGAAGTATTCGGCCCCAAATTATAAAGGCGATCAGACATGAGATATAGGAATGAAGTTGTTCGGAAGGCCTTTCCCTCGCGGATGGGGATATATTCCTGTCTTCTGGCATCCCTTGATAGTGAACAATTCAGGGGTTGTATCTCAAGCCTGTTGGGCCAATGGGACCGGATAGCAGATTATTATGGCTCATGAAACGGACTCACGGGATCATCACATGCAGAACGGACTTTTTGGCCTGAAGTGTCCCGCGAAAAATGTAATCCGGTGGATGAATATTTCCATCCAAACAATATGTCCGGGCCGCAGGTGAAATAGTGCTTATGAATACGAGTTCATCCGCAAGGAAACACATGCCTGACATGGGTTAGTTGTCCTCCCGGCGCTTCAGGTCCTACTGAGTCCCGCATAAGGCCCGGATTGATTGTTAGTTTATTCAGCGGGTATAAGTTGCCGGGAAACATTTTGGTATATCATCGAATCGAGATTCCGTGACTTATCCGTCCCGTCCTCAATTACGCCCAATTATGGCATTCCGGGGGGGAGGGCTATCTGTCCACCCCGTTCGTCACTATTCAAGGCTGATTATACCCCAGATTGTAGTCCATATATTTCTTGTTATTGTCTTGTCGGCGCATGAGATCCGGATGAAAAGTGGCCAAATTGATCCGGCCGTTTTCGTGCCTGCAACCAAGCCTGTCACCGGTGGCTCGGGGCATCCTTCAGCGGTCATACGCGGGGAAGGAGAGCGAGAGGTGTTTCTTGTCCAGTGGAATTCACCCATGGCTTCCTCCTACATTGATCAGCTTATCGACCATGACTGTATCCCATTGCTTCCGATACCTGACCAAACCTGGTTGATCCTTGGTCCCCCGGCATGGTCGCATGGTTCCTTTTCGCGCATGATCAAAAAGGCCGCCGGGGAATGGCCTGATTGGGTCATTCCGATGGAGAAAAAATGGAAGATCCATCCCCGGGTTTTGGGGCAGATCGGGCAGATGCGCAAGAATATTCCCTCCGGATCCCGGAGTCGCCACCGGGAACAGGAGGAGATGTATCATGTGCAGCTTGCAGAATCCGGAGGAGAGGGGCGTGCCCTTCAATTTATCAGGGAAAACTGTGTTTTCTACGAGCATTATGCATCTTTTGATTATTTCCAGACCTGGACGATTCGAGCATCACCGCAAGTGGTGTCAAAACTTTTACTTCACAACTGTGTCTTCTGGATTGAGCCGCGTGTAATTCCGACGATGCACGGCGAAAGAGGTGCATTAAACATCGCAGGTAAATTATCGAGTTTGTCCAATTGTGTCGAAGAGGCCGGAGGCGGATTCCAGGAATGGCTCGAGGGACACGCTCTTTCAGGTGACGGTATCACGGTTCATGTCATGGATGATGGATTGTCCAGGGGAGACGATACCAATAAACCCGGCACGTCCCATCCCGACATAATCGGCAGGATTGCGGGAATTGACAATGCCACAGGTGAGTTGCTGGGTAACTCAATCGGAGGACATGGGCATATCAATGCCTCAATTATTGCGGGCTCACCGCTGGCGGGAGCTGGGAGGACAGATAATGATGGATATTTTCTGGGTCAGGGGGTTGCTCCGGCAGCCAGGATATTTGCAACCAAGATATTCAACAATAGTGGCCAATTTGAAATGGTCGACCGTGGTTTCCGTGAATTGGTCCTGGTTGCAAGCCGGGGGGGGGCCATGATCTCATGCAATTCATGGGGGAGTAGCGTCAATGGAGAGTATACCTCGGAATCCCAGTTGTTCGACTCGATGACCCGTGATGCGGATAGGGGCACCACCGGATTCCAAGAGATGCTCTTCATATTCTCTGCAGGAAATGACGGCCCGGTTCGCCGTTCAATCAGTGCGCCTGGATCCGCCAAAAATGTCATCACGGTGGGGGCAAGCGAAAATTGTGATAGCGGGGAAATTGATGGATGCGGCTATGGTCCCGGCTCTGCAGATAATATTCGTGAGGTTGCGTCTTTCTCAGCTCGTGGGCCGATGTCTGACGGTCGGCTAGCCCCCCTTCTGCTTGCAGCCGGAACCCATGTTTCCGGTGCGGCATCCGATGATATATCATATGACGGCAGCAGTGTCTGTGGTCGCATGAATGTTCATGATGGGGAGCAATTGACAGACTCGAGATATTACCCGGCATTCCAGTCGGATTACACCTGGAGTAGCGGCACAAGTCATTCTGCCCCGTTGGTTGCCGGCGCGGCAGCCCTGCTTTATGAAAGATATAATGACCTGAATGACCAATGGCCAAGTCCGGCACTTGTAAAATCGACCTTGGTCGCTTCCGCAGTAAACACACATGGGGAACAGGGAGGGGGGGACATTGCCGACCAGGGGAATGTCCCCAACTTCGATGCCGGCTGGGGGCGTGTCAATCTCCGGAATGTGTTAGGACATGATATCCCCTTTTTCATTCATGACCAGCAGACCGTCCTGACTCGGGCCGGCGAGACATGGAAGGTTGAACTTCAGGTGCTGGACTCGGGAACACCATTGAAAATTGTACTTTCTTGGACTGATGCGATTGCCGCACCGGCTGCGAGTGTCTCACTGGTCAATGATCTGGACCTTGTTGTAACCAAAGAGCATCGGCAATGGAAAGGAAATGTGTTCAGTAATGGGGAATCGACCGAAGGCGGGGATCCGGACTCGTTGAACAATGTGGAATCGGTCTTCCTGTTGGATCCAGAACCCGGGATTTACTCGGTGACTGTGCGGGCCAACTCAATTCTCGGTGATGCTCTGCCGGGCCAAGGAGGTTCACTTCAGCAGGATTTCGCCATTTTTGCATTGAATGGAGATGATCAGTCACAGATCGGGATTGTTTCAATCAACCCCGACTCGCTGGCTTGTAATGACATAGCCAGCTTCAGCGTAAGCGACCTTGATCTTATCGGGTCGGGAACAACAACGATTTGTGTTGAAACTAAAGGGTCTGGCGATAGAGAGAACATGGTGCTTCACGAGGTGGCCCCACCCTCGGGCGTCTTTGAGGGAAAATTGCCACTAACAGGTCATGAAAGTCCTTTTCCTGATGATCAGGTCCTTTCTGTCAGTCACGGCGAGGTCATCACGGCAAGCTATACAGATGAGACACTCGATGAATATGACAGCCCACTGCTGGCAATGGACCGGGTCGTGATCGACTGCCTTCCGCCGGTTCTGGTCCGTAACAAACTGGAAGATCTGACTGAATCATCGGTGAGCCTGATTGTCGAGACAGATGAGCCTTCACAGGTGTTCGTTGAATTCGGGATGACATGCGACCAGTTGGACCTGCGGATGGCTAGCCTTGATTTCCGGCGATCGCACGACATAGTCCTGGAGAATCTTCCCGATTGCACACCGTTATTCTTTACGATTGAGCTGGTTGATGCGGCTGGTAATTCCCATGACCCGTATCAGGAAGGACAGTGCTTCAGTTTTCAGACGCGTGAATCCAGCTCGATCTTCGAGGATTTCATTGAGCCCGTTGCGAAACCAGGGTGGACGACCGAGGTTACCATGGGATCTACGGATTGGATCACATCGGATTCCGAATATGCACGGTCTCCGTCCCATGCCTGGTATGTCATGAATCCCGATGAAACATCCGATATTCGACTTATTTCACCGCCGATCTTTGTTGAGGCGGGCGGGACGCTGGTGTTCTGGCACACCCATGAATTTGAATCGAGTGGAAATGTCGGCCTTGATGGGGGCGTAATCGAGATATCCAATGACAACGGCATGAATTGGACAGATCTTGGCCCGGCAATCCTTGAGGGTGGTTATAACAATGAAATTGAAGACGTGTTTTCAAATCCGCTGGGTGGGCGAAAGGTATGGAGTGGCGGTGTATTGGGTGAGATGGACCGGGTGGTCGTTAACCTACAGGAATATGAAGGACAGATGATTCATGTCCGGTTCCGCCTCGGTTCCGATGAGGTATTCGGCCGCAAAGGCTGGTTGATTGATGATATCGTGTTAACCGCGGCGAGGGATTGCATTGGCGAATTGGCCCAAATCGAATTTATCGCCAGCAAGTTCAACTGTTCCGGACAGTTAAGGTTTATCCTGCGGGATGCCGGATTGGCACGGCTTGGCGCCGGGCCAAATGGGGGGTTCAGTATAGCGACATCAGGCCAGATGGAGTCAACCTTCCCCATTCAGCCGGGGAACATGAATATGATTGACCCGGCGGGAATATGGGAGGGATTCCTCGCTGTCGATGACAATATGCATGTCAGCGATGTGATCATCCATCAGTTGCTGCCGATGGATGAGGATGAGACCTTGAGGTTATTTTATGAGGATCCTGATGTTATTGGGGTCGCCCAGTCGGTCTATCAGGATATCACCCTCGACTGCACCCCCCCGGTCATCCAGGATCTCTCGGTGGCGGAGCTTACGCACGAGGGGTTCACCCTGAATATCCGGGCTGATGAACCCATATGGGCCACTCTGTACCTTGGTACAACGGCGGGCAACCTGAACCGGATTTTCGCCATGGAACCCATCGTCATGGTTTCGGACCTTTACATTGGGGCCCGAGGGTTGGACCCGTGCACGGGTTATTACTATCAGGTAGATATCGGGGATGAGGCGGGGAACATGATTTCCCTGAATAACCATAATATGCCCTACATGCTGACAACAGGATTCAGGATTGTTTTTGAAGACGATCTCGAGGCTTTTCCGGCAGATGGCTGGACCAGCCTTTCCGCAAGGGGACAGGCTTTTTGGGATCATGTGAAGTTCGAACAGGCTATCACACCTGATCATGCATGGTTTATCCCAAATGCCTCAACAGTCGAGGATGCCTCACTCATTCTTCCCCCGTTGACAGTTAGCGGGCGGACAATTCTGAGTTTTTATCACACATATGAGCTCGAACCATCGTTTGATGGAGGCTTGCTGGAGATTTCGGTGGATGGCGGCAACAAATGGACTGATTTGCTAGGTGACATCCTTAAGGGGAGTTATAACGGGGAGCTTTCACCGAATTTCAACAATCCACTGGGTGGTAGAAAGGCTTGGACGGGCGGGAAGCTTGGCATCATGTCAAAGGTGGTTGTCAATCTGGGACCATATATGGGCAGGAGCCGACTGGTCCGTTTCAGAATGGGAACGGATTCTTCGGTTGGAGATGAGGGATGGTATCTGGACAATATCACACTGGAAATTCAAAATGATTGTGACGATATATCCCTTGTGCTCCCGCCGTTATTATTGATGCCGCGCCATTCGGCACTTGATGTTTCACTTGAGCAGCCATTCATGCTCGAGTGGGCTGGCCTTGAAGGGGGGGATGGTTATGAAGTCTTCCTTGGCGTGATGGATGAGCCAGTCAGGAGTCTTGGGAGGGTTCAGGGTATGTCCATGATTCTGGATGGTTCAATCCTGAAGGCCGGGACAAGATATCACTGGAGGGTGGATTCTTTGGATGGAATTTATCGTTCGGAGAGTTCGCAGTCCACATTCCGAACGCGCGTTATCCCGGCTGCCCGACTTGCCAATGAGATTCTTGGTGTTTCCCCCGGCTTGGATCCGTCAGAGCAGCAGATGTCAGACTACGACAACAACGGGGCTGTCGAGATCAACGATCTGGTCATAAATGTCAACCGTCAGGAATGACATTAATACGGATTTTTGTATTGTAGTTGGTTATAATAATTGTCACAACCTCGTTCCAGAACCGGCCAGGTCGCCCGGGGGTGATATGCTGAAACCGGATCAGGGATGTATTAAATCAGGGTGGAGATAAAAATGAAAATCTGGCAATGGCCAGGAGATCGCAAGAAAATCGAGCACTGGTTTGGCCGGTCCGGTCAGGCATCGGAGCGGGTTGAAAACGATGCACGAAGGATCATTCGCGATGTTCGCAGAAACGGTGACCGTGCAGTCGCACGCCTGACTCGTCTTTATGATGGCCCGTCGATACGTCCAGGCAATTTTGATGTCCCGTTGGCCCGCCTGGAGGAGGCCTGGGAGCGAACAGCATCTTCCTTGAAGAAGGCTTTACGCAGGGCAAATACCCGGATCAAGACGTTTCATCGCAGGCAGATCCTTAAAGGCTGGTCGGTCCGTGAACCCGGCTTCGGCCGGATCGATATGAGGGTCATACCCATGGAACGCGTGGCCGTCTATGTTCCGAACGGTGTTGCGCCGCTTGTCTCCACGGTACTTATGGATGTTATTCCGGCCCGGATAGCCGGAGTTCGGGAGATTATTCTGGTCTCACCCCCAAATCCGGATGGTATGCCCAACGAAAATATCATGGCGGCGGCACATTTTGCGGGTGTTGACCGGTTCCTGAGGATCGGAGGCAGTCCCGCGATGCCGGCACTGGCTTACGGTACAGAGACCCTTCCTCGCGTGGACAAGGTTGTCGGGCCGGGGAATATCCATGTTGCCACGATAAAAAAGTTGTTGTACGGACGATTTGATATCGAATCTGTTGCGGGGCCAAGTGAGGTCCTTATCCTTGCCGACCGCAAGGCACGACTGGACTTCATCGCAGCCGACCTGCTGGCGCAGGCCGAGCATGATGGAGACAATCCGGCCGGTGTGGTGCTGATAGGTGGCGGTAGACGCAGGGCTGAGAAACTAGTTGCCGAGGTTGAGTCCAGGCTTGTGAAGCTCCCGCGCAGAAAACTTGCCGGCCGATCCATAAGGCGTCAGGGTTATGTGATTTGTGCAGGGAACAGGAACCAGGCCGTTACACTGGCAAACATGAAGGCCCCTGAACACCTCGAAATCATGACGGAAAATCCCAGGGAACTGGCCAACGCGGTGAATCATGCCGGGGCTGTCTTCATGGGTCCATGGACACCTGAACCTCTGGGTGACTACATTGCGGGGCCCAACCATACCCTGCCGACAGGTGGGACTGCACGGTTCTTTTCTCCCCTGAGTGTATGGTCCTTCTACAAGACTTGTCATATGGTCGAGGCCACACAAGATGGACTCGGCCGGCTTTCAGCGGATATCATCACTCTGGCAGAGACTGAGCAGCTGAGCGCACATGCTGAAAGTGTCAGGATCAGGGGTGGCAATGGTAAATCCAAAAAATAACATTCCCAAAAATGAAAATCCCGAAATGAAATCAACAAAAAAAATCCGGGGTTCATTATGGCTGCTTCTTCTTCCATGGTGTCTGTTGCTGCAGTCATGCGGCATCTGGATGAATGGATTATCGCCGGAACGGAATGCTGTTGATGATGCCATCAGGAAGATCAAACCCGCACTGGTTAGAATCCATGTTGTCAGTGCATATCACAGGGATGGTAGGGAACTGAAGCGACAGGCAAGCGGCAGCGGTGTCATTATATCCGCCGGGGGGCATGTCGTGACCAATCACCATGTTGCTGGGGATGCCGTCAGGATCTGGGTCACGATGAGTAACCGGGAGGAGATTCCGGCGAAATTGATCGGTACAGATCCCCTGTCCGACATCGCGGTCATTCAGCTTGATCCGGATGAACCGGTGAGTTTCCCTGTCGCGGTGTGGGGCGACGCAGACATTTTAATGGTTGGAGATATAGTCTTGGCGTTGGGTAGTGCGCTGGCATTGGCGCAGTCAGTGACCGAGGGCGTCATCAGCAATACGACCATGACAATGCCCGGGGGTAGTGGAATCCTGGAACTGGATGGTGAGAATGTCGGTTCCATTGTCCGTTGGATACAGCATGATGCATTGATCATGCCGGGTAATTCCGGTGGGCCATTAATTTCACTCGAGGGGAAGATTGTTGGGATCAACGAGATCGGTGTTGGCGGATTAATCAGTGGCGCGATCCCGGGAAACCTGGCAAGAAAGTCCTGCGAGGAAATCATGATAAACGGTGAGGTTCAACGGGCTTGGCTGGGACTCATGGTGCAGCCCCTGTTCAAGGGTGGCGGGTCGAAGCAGGGCGTGGTCATCAGCGATGTGATCAAGGATTCCCCGGTAGCACGAGCCGGCCTTCGTCCGGGTGATCGTTTGTTGTCAATCCGGCCACTGTCCTCAGGCAAAGGTAAGAAACATAGCGTCAACATTCGTTATGCAGAGGAGATTCCGCCGCTCAACCTCTGGATAACCTCCCTCCCCATCGGTCAGGAAGTCGAGGTGGAATATACCAGGAATAGCTTATCCCATAAGGCCACGCTTAGGACCGAAAGAAGGGAACGGGCCCTCCATCTGAACCGTGAATACAAACCCTGGGGCCTGACGGGTCGCGACCTCTCGATATGGACAGCCCTTGAAAAGAAACGGCCAGACACAAACGGTGTTCTCGTGACATCGGTCAGGACCGGAGGCCCATGCGGTCAGGCCAAGCCCGCTATTCGTGCGAACGACATCATTCTCAGTGTGGAGAATGAACCCGTTCTTAACATGGAAACCCTTTCAAGACTTACCACCAAATATGTTCGGGGAACAGGCCAAGCGGTTTCCCTCTTGGTCAGGTATATACGCAAGGACGAGGAAATGATAACAGTCGTCAAGGTGGGGCTGGAAGACTCACCTGATCCAGGAAGGGAAGTCAAGAAATCCTGGATTCCTGTAGCGACTCAGGTTATAACGCGCAATATCAGGGATAAATTGAGCCTGGATGAGGTCACGGGCGTTCGTGTGACACAGGTTTATGATGACAGCCATTTCAAGCTGAAGGTCGGGGACCTTATTTTGAGCTTAAATGGGGAGAATATCCAAGCCTACGAGACCCATCATGACGAGGTGTTTGCAACGATGCTCAGGCAATATCCAATGGCCACCCAACTGGAACTGGGTGTGATCCGCAACGGCAAGCACATCAATGTGTCCGGTGAATTGCCCCGAAGTCCGGCCAAGCCAAGAGAAATGAAAAGATACAGGGACCACGATTTTGACTTTTCGGTGCGGAACATGGCCTATCTTGATCGGGTGGACAAACAGTTGGAACAGAACCAGAAAGGGGTGCTGGTGGAATCCGTAACCGATGGTAGTTGGTCCTCACTGGGCGGACTGAGGGTTGGGGATGTTATGCTTGAGGTCAACAATACTCCTGTTGTCAATACAGGGAAGGTTCGTGATGTCATGAAGTTGATTCATCAAGATCGCCCACATTATGTGATCATCAAGATACGTCGAGGTGTTCATGTCAGATTTGTTGAGATCAGGACCCTCTGGGAGGATCACTAGGCCCATGTTTCAAGTTGGACGAATGGGGCTGCCCGTATGAACGGTCGGGATGGGATGTGTGCATCGGCCCCTGAAAGCCTTTGCGATTCAAATGGTTTCTAATGTAAATTGATGAAAGATCCGGATGCCTGTGGCCCGGATGATGGTAGATCTGCCGGAGGATTATGGTTCATGCCTACGTACGAGTATGAATGCAGCGAGTGCGGAAAGACATTTGAGCATTTTCAGTCCATGAAGGATGATCCGCTCACGGATTGTCTTGATGCGTCCTGTGCAGGAAAAGGGACGATGAAGAGGCTTATCGGAGCGGGATCAGGACTCATCTTTAAAGGTTCAGGTTTTTATATCACCGATTACAAAAATAGCGGGGATGGCGGCAGAGAAGAATCCGGGGGCAAGGCCGGGGATGCTGGGGCAAAGGCGGGTAAAGATAAATCCGGAAAGGATTCGAAGCCGGGGAAAACTCCTGCATCACCACCCGGTGGCACGCCATCCTCCAAATCCAAGCCTGACACGCCGTCTGGATCCTGAAAAATGACCTGCTCTTGAAAGCTGAACCCCTGCATGTCCGGATTCATAGACGGAGGTTCTTGCATTCCTCTGGCAGGAATTGGATCGTATCAGGCTGACTGGTCTGGATCGCGTCGATACGGTAGGGTGGATGAGTTTATGCCACCCATTGATAAAGGGGATAGCTTGCATGTGCGGTATTATCGGAATGATCTCAAGCAGGGATGTGGTCGACCATCTGATTGATGGCTTGAAGAAACTTGAATATCGCGGCTACGATTCAGCGGGTTTCGGCGTTTTGAAGGACCGTGGTTTTGTCGTTAACAAGGAAGTCGGCCGTGTGTCCGTGATTGAATCCCGATCCGCTGAGGCCCGGGATGCGAAAGTCGGAGTTGCCCATACACGCTGGGCGACACACGGCCAACCTACCCAAATCAATGCCCATCCCCATGTCAGCCAGGACGGCCGTTTCATGATCGTGCACAACGGTATCATTGAGAATTATGCCGTGCTGAGAGAATACCTTTCCAAGCATGGCATTAAGTTCAAGAGTGATACAGATTCCGAGGTGATCGCACAGCTTATTTCCCATGAGTACAAAGGCAATACCATGCAGGCAGTGCGCGAGGCGCTCAGCCGGCTTAAGGGGACATTCGGCCTGCTTATCCTTGACCGTGAGGATCCCGGAAGCCTGGTGGCCGTTCGTCAGGGGAGTCCGCTGGTCATCGGGATCGGTGATGGGGAGTATTTTGCGGCTTCGGATATATCGGCTCTGGTGCAGCACACTCGTCAGGTGGTCTATCTCAATGATGGAGAGATTGCAGAATTGGAACTGAGTGGCTACCGGGTATCGAATTTTGCGGATGTCACGGTGATCAACGAACCCACGGAAATTGATTGGGAGATTGAGGAGATTGAAAAGGGCGGTTATGAGCATTTTATGCTTAAGGAGATTTTCGAGCAGCCCCAGTCACTGAAACAGACGATGGCCGGACGGATCATTCCTGATGAAGGTTCCGTCAAACTCGGTGGCATCACGGCCATCGAAGAGGACGCATTGCTCCGGCTTAACCGTGTGATCATCAGTTCATGTGGTACATCGTGGCATGCGGGCCTGATTGGTGAATACGTGATCGAGGAACTCGCCCGATTGAATGTTGAGGTGGAATACGCATCGGAGTTCAGGTACCGCAATCCGGTGATGGGGGCGGACGATCTTGTGATCCTGATCAGCCAGTCGGGTGAAACCGCCGATACGCTTGCGGCCCTGCGCGAGGCAACGTCACGAGGAGCACACGTGATGGGGATTTGCAATGTGGTCGGTTCGACCATTGCGCGGGAGGCTGGCATGGGTGTCTACACTCATGCTGGCCCGGAGATTGGCGTGGCATCAACCAAGGCGTTTATAACCCAGGTCGCAGTCTTGGTCATGCTCGGAATGGATTGGGGCAGGCTGAAAGGCCACCTTTCGAATCACCAGACATGCGATCTGGTGGAGCAGTTCAATGCGGTTCCGGATCTGGTCCGAAAAGTATGTAACCAGTCGGATACGATCCAGGCGATTGCTGGTGAATATGCCGACTGCCGAAATTTCCTTTATCTGGGGAGGGGGATAAACTTTCCCGTTGCACTTGAAGGTGCCCTGAAACTGAAGGAGATCTCCTACATTCATGCCGAGGGTTATCCCGCAGCCGAGATGAAGCATGGCCCAATTGCGTTGATTGATGAGAATATGCCGGTCGTGGTGATTGCCACGCAGGACCCCGTGTATGAAAAGGTCATCAGCAATATACAGGAAATTCGCGCACGCCAGGGGCGTGTGATAGCGATCGCAACCGAGGGTGACAAGGAAATTCAGCGGTACTCCGACCACGTCATTTATGTGCCGGCAGTCAATCCAATATTTTCGCCGATGGTGAATGTGGTGCCCCTCCAGTTACTGGCCTACCACATCGCCGTATTGCGGGGGTGTGATATTGACAAGCCTCGGAATCTCGCAAAGAGTGTAACCGTGGAATAGTTGGGTGACGAATTAGATGGCAATATTTGATTCGGATTTACAAAACCCAAACACAAAATATTTCATCCTGGATAACGGAAGAATTGAGTACAGAGATATTGATTTCGAGATATATTCTTGGAATAAGAATCAATTTAACCTCGTAAAATCAGGAGACCTTTTTATTTATAGAAAACCCCACATGTTCAACATATTCTGTGACCGTGGAATGATCCCCCTGAACATATTATTCCCGGAAGGGTAATTCATGAATAACCCTGAAGAACCCGGCCGGTAGACGCTAATCTGGTTCACCCTTCGTCAGTCGCCAGATGCACTGAGCAACCGGCTTATTGGCTTTGTCACGGGGTTTGGTGGGACAGGAACGTGACTGGTTTTCAAGCACTGCCGAAGGAAACCCAAAGTGTCGGCCAGCTCGTTGGCTGCATCCTGAAGTATCATGATCGTCGGGCCGCTGGAGGGGGATGAATAACTGATTTTATCTGTTTTGATTCATCACTTGTCCTGCCGGGTGAAACCTCATTTCAAGGGTTCTTGACAATCGTCCCGGTGTCGCCTAGAGTGTCCGTTTGCATACCGTGTGGGTATGTGGAGTCCATGATGCGGGGTGGAGCAGTTGGTAGCTCGTTGGGCTCATATCCCAAAGGTCGAAGGTTCGAATCCTTCCCCCGCTACCATGATTCTGGAAAGGACCGATCACCGGACCCGGTGATGGATCCGCAGGTCAACCGGCCGTTCCCGGTGCCGGCTGGGTAGCTCAGGTGGTTAGAGCGCCGGATTCATAACCCGGAGGTCGGCAGTTCAATTCTGCCCCCAGCCACCCGAAATCCCTCCATCCCTTTGCTTACGGGCGGGGACTTTAATCGAAAACACAGGTGCGGCGGTATGGAACAGGGATGTGACCGTCCACCGGCTCATGCCATGGGGGGCGTGATGCCATTCCGTTGAGGTTCTGGGCAAGACGGGTTCTCCAAGATTTATGGAGTGGTCGTTCGCCCTGCATCAATTTGCGGGGACCTCCGGTCGCAGTCGAGCTGGAATGAGCTTCAATTGACTCGTAATAATCATTGCGCAATGGGGATTATTCATGATGCCCGAATCCCCGCATGGATTTTGGATACGCCACCTCCCGTCTTCTTCTTGCCATTAGGATAATGTCGAACCATCACGGCAGTTTGGTGTCCTAGGACATGGTCTCACCCGAATCTTTAGTCTTGATTATCACAGGGCTACCTTCCCCCGCAGAATAGGCATGATGGAAAATATGTGAATATGATGATCCATCGTGACGTTTATGGATGACATTTGTTCAATCCGGTAGTAGGGGTAGAACAAAATCATACTGGATAGTAAGGCGGATCATTTTTGCTGGTATAAGGTGGTCCCCGGGGGAATAGCCTTCCGGGCTGAAACACTTTTTTTAAGTTTGGGGAAATATGAATACCGCTCAGCACGATCCACATTCCTCCCCCAGGCGGGAATATGAAACAGACGATTTTTGCAAACAGAATTATGATTGGCAGGCTCATGGCTAGGCGAGGAGAGGCCCGGTATCGGGGCTTGTCGGTAGGGGATGAAAGGGAAAAATCATGACGAAGGCTCCCTGGATCACATACAGGCCGGAATTGAAGGTGCTTGACTGCACCATTCGTGATGGGGGCCTGATGAATGACCACCAGTTTGAAACAGAGTTTGTCAAGGCGGTTTATCATACATGTATCGAGGCGGGTCTGGATTACATGGAAATCGGTTATCGGAACTCCAAGAGCATTTTTGACCCTAAAAAGTTCGGCCCGTTTCGTTTCAGTGATGAAGATGAGATCCGCAAGATCACCGGAGACCACGACCCCGAGGCGACAGGACTGAAGCTTTCCCTGATGATCGATGCGGGGAAAAGTGACTGGCAGACCGATATCCTGCCTGCCGACCAGAGTGTCGTGGACATGATACGGGTCGCCTGTTACGCACATCAGATTCCTGAAGCAATGGATATGGTCCAGGATGCGCACGAAAAGGGTTATGAAACAGCATGCAACATCATGGCCATTTCCACCGTACAGGAGGTCGAGATCGACCAGGCGCTGGAGGCGATTTCTGATTCTCCGGCCGATGTCGTATGTGTTGTAGACAGTTTCGGGTCCCTTTACCGGGAACAAATCGACTTGCTTATCCGCAAATACCTTGCGGCAGTCAAGGATCGTGGTAAGGAAGTTGGAATCCATGCCCATAACAACCAGCAGCTCGCCTTTTCCAACACGATTGATTCGATCATCCTGGGTGCCAATTTTGCCGATGGAACGATGTCCGGTCTCGGCCGTGGTGCCGGTAATTGCCCGATGGAACTTCTGGTCGGCTTCCTTCGCAATCCCAAATTCAAGAGGCGTCCGATCTATAAATTGTTGCAGGATTATATTGTGGAGATGAGTCGTAATCTGGAATGGGGTCCGCTCATCCCATACAACATCACCGGTCAACACAACCAGCATCCCAGGGCCGCCATGGCGCTTCTGGACAGCGAAGAGAAGCATAATTATGTCGAATTTTATGACAAGATCATCAAGGACATCTGATCCAGAGACTCTTCCCATGCCGTCACCAGCATTCTTATGATGAATCCGGTCATATGGCTCGGGCAATACAGACCGGCTTTCCATTGAATTATGATTTTCCACGGGTCCATCTTCCCTGCTTTCCAAGGGGGTGCGGGACAGTCGGCGATCCAGCGTAATGTCGACTATGAGGAATGACATCCGATTTCGTCCAAATTCCGGGGTTCAGCAGGAATCTGCACGCAATGTGGATGTGTCTTGGATGCCAAGGTGCCTGTTATGTTGGGATTGATGACGGGACCAGATATCTGAGATCTCGATTCCTGACTTTACACGGGCATTTTGATGCCATACGATTTCAACCCCATGTCCGAACGAATTGAACATTCCATGTATGAGGACTTTCCGTTCGATAAATGGGCGCGGATCGGTCAACGGAACAGGATCGGGAGAAATCTAGATCGGTTGAAAAAACAGTTCAGATTCTGGAATCTCAGGCGAAAACTGGCGCGTAACCAGATTGCAGATGTCAAGGTCGACATCAGGAACCTCACCCGGTTCACCGCCGACCAGTTCCCGGAATCGGGCCCCCGCCCCTGGCTGGATCGCCCCGATGCCGAATGTCTCATCCAGGCAAGCCTAGCCAGCGGTAAAATCACGGCTGATGAGGCCCGTCAGGCCGAGTATTTCAGAGTGCATGGATATCTTGTGCTCGAGAAATTATTCCCCGATCAGATGATTGACAGTATCTGGTCCGATTACGAGAAAAAAGTCTATGAAGGACGCGTGCCGGTGGAGACCTACCAAAAGAAATCCGGGGATCTGTTTTTGGGGCGATGCCTAAATCCCCATATGAACGTTCCCGTCCTCCGAAAACTTTCGCACTACAGGAAACTTGCCTCAACCATGTCTCTATTGATGGGAGTCGACGCAATTCCCTTTCAGACCATCACCAGCTTTGCGGGCAGTCAACAACTTCCGCATTCGGATGCAATTCACATGACCACCTATCCGCTTGGTTACCTGGCAGCAGCCTGGATTGCGATGGAGGATATCCATCCCGATTGTGGGCCCCTCGTTTATTATCCCGCCAGCCACAGGCTGCCCTACCTCTTTACTCACAACCTTGTTGACAGCGGTGTCCCCGAAGAATACAAGAGGACAACCTGGTACAGTGATGTTTATGAGCCCGAGATACAGAGGTTGATCAAGGACCGTGATCTGGGCGCGATGCATTTCACCTGTCACAAGGGCGATGTCCTGATCTGGCATTCGAATCTTCTTCACGGCGGGTCGCAACGAAACGACCAGAATCTTTCCAGAAGATCCATGGTTTCCCATTACTTTGGCAGGGGTGCAGTTTGTTTTGGTGACCGAAACGAGGCCATGGTTGATCCCTATCAGGGTTGATATTTCAAGAGATGAATGGAGAATTGGATCATGACGGACAAGAAAGTGCTCGTTACAGACTACACGTGGTCATCCACCGAGCCTGAATCCGAAGTCCTGAAGAAGGCTGGAGCGGGTATCATCGAGTCGGCAGACGGATCCGAGGAAACCCTGACCGAACTGGTCGCGGATGCGGATGCTATCCTGACATGTTTTGCCCAGGTTACCCCGACCGTTGTCCGGGCCGGAAAAAAACTGAAGGTTATCGGACGTTATGGAATTGGTGTTGATAATATCGCCGTTGATACAGCGACAGAACGGGGTATACCCGTCACCAATGTCCCGGCCTATTGCCTCGACGAGGTTGCCGAACAGACGATGGCCTTCCTGCTTGCATGTGCCCGGGGGGTCTGCCATTTCGACCGGCATATCCGGGCGGGAGGATGGGACCTGAAGATAGGTATGCCGATGTTCAGGGTCAAAGGTAAAACCTTGGGCCTTTATGGATTTGGAAAAATCGGCGAAACTGTTGCGGTAAAGGCGGCTGCGTTGGGGCTAAATGTCATTTTTTACAGTTTGGTTTACGATAAAGACGCAGCCGATGCCTGTGGTGCGAGATATGTTGAGATGGATGAATTGGTGGAGAAATCAGATTTCCTGTCCCTGCATGCTCCCCTTACGCCCGATACAGAAAAGATCATCAATGAGCAGGTCCTGGAGGAAATGAAAGAAGGTGCCTTCCTGATCAACACAGCCCGGGGCGGTCTGGTTGACCTTGACGCCCTCTACACGGCACTGGTCAAAAATCGGATTGCCGGTGCGGCGGTGGATGTTTTTGTTCCCGAGCGTTACCCGGCAGACAACCCGATTTTACAGCTGGATAATTTCATATCGGCTCCACATGTTGCATTCTATTCCGAGGAGTCGGTCCTGGAACTCCAGGTCAAGGCCGCGGAAAATGTTGCTATGATCCTGAGTGGAATGAAACCTGCATCCGTCATAAACCCCGAGGTATTTGAAAGACCGGAGTGGAAGCATCTCCAATTAGGGGAGTAGAAAACGCTTGCCCGCAAGCGAACAAGCCAGGGGAATACCGGGGATCCAGTGACATCCCCGTGTTCCTTGTGGATAACATGTGATTCAGTGGACCTGAGGCACCGTCTAGAGCAGTTCCAGAGTTTCACTGACGAGAACTCTCAATCCAAGTTCACCTCCCGTCAGCTTCTGGAGTGGCAGAATGCTGGGCAGAAACCAGGTCTGTCCCGTTTCCAGTTTTTCATCGAATTCATCGCCTGCCCTCATTATGCCGTTACCCTCAACCACGTTCAGGATCAGGCCGTTTGTATTGGGGAAACTCAAGCCAACCGACTGGCGTTGTTGTGCATGAAAGATGCGGACACGGAAGAACTCATTTTCAATCAGCTTGTGAAACCGGTTCGGGGGCAGGTCCCGGGCGTTCATCCTGGGTTCGGGAATTCCTGGTTTACTGTAATCTGTGACCCTGCATGAATCCTCGATGTGGAGTGGACGGCGGGGCTGCCGGTCCCAATCCCAGAGCCGATAGGTTGTGTTTGAAGACTGCTGAACCTCGCATATCATAATCCCCCCAAGCAGGGCATGTATCGTGCCCGCCGGGTTATAGACAAAATCACCCTTGCGGACGGGAATACGGCGGACACAGTCATCCATTTTCCCGTTTTCGGCGGCCTCCCTCAAAATAGCGGTATCTATTTGGTCTTTCAGTCCATGGATAATCTCGGATCCAGGTTTGCAGTCAATGATATACCAACATTCCGTTTTCCCCCGTTCACCGGTCGGTGCATTTTTATCATTGGGGTGGACCTGGATAGAAAGATCCTCCCGTGCATCAATGTACTTGACGAGAAGGGGAAAATGTTTTGGGGGATGAATTATGCCGCACATCTCCCGGGGAAACCTGCGAACGAGTTCCCCGAACTCCATTCCGGAATATGGCCCTTTAGCGATACGGGAACGGCCATCCGGATGATCTGATAATTCCCATGCTTCACCCCATGGACCGTCAATCTCCGGTAGATTCTTCTGCAACTTGTCCCCGAGTTTTTCACCCCCCCAGGGCCGTTGTGAAAAAAAAGGTTGCATCAACAGGGGCCGTGTTTTGAAGTTCGTTGACATTTCTGTTTGTCCTTTTACGCAATATGAGTGAAATCAGCTTTCCATGCAATAGCAGGTTTCGGATTGATATGCCATTTGAATGCTGAACGGGCTTGCATTTTGAGGGGTGGTTTGACAAGATGCCGGACCCAGAGTCGTTATCATCCTTTATTCAGGATAGATGGAGTGAATCGGGGCCCATTTCCCGGTCTGAATGGCCGGGAGGGACACAAAAAGTTAGGGACGGGGAGATGCAGGACGATGGCCAAGGAGACGTTCAAGCGTGACAAGCCTCATGTCAATGTGGGGACAATCGGACACATAGACCACGGGAAGACGACATTAACGGCGGCGATCACGGCGTGTCAGGCACGTGCGGGATTCG
>CAYYNQ010000092.1:0-12413 GCA_964473105.1 uncultured Candidatus Sumerlaeota bacterium
TATCATATTCAGGACCCTGCTGACAGGTGGCAGATTAGGTTACCAGTATTTGCAATATATTATATATTGAACGTCCAAATAAATATATGACTCAGGAAAATAAGGACCTGTGAATAGAGCCTATTACTCATCTTCTTTGGATGTATTCATGAATGCTTCCGTCGATAATATACTAGGCGAGCTGGTTCGTAATCATCAATTTACTCTTGAAGATCTTCAGAGAAATTCATGGATATCCCAGATTGAAATTCTCAAGTCGGTATTGGGAAGTGTTATCAGATGCATATATTGCTTTTGAATACACCATTCCCAGAATGGGGAAAAGGGTCGATGTAATAATTCTGTATTCTGGAAAAGTATACGTTCTTGAATTCAAGGTAGGCGCATACAATTACTCTAGTTCCGCTCTTGAACAGTCTCTAGATTACTCCGTTGATCTAAAGAACTTTCATGAGCAAAGTCACTTCATGCATATTGTTCCTATTGTTGTCGCAACAGAAGCGGCCCCTGATGATACTCGTAATATAGAGATGTATCCAGATGGTGTATTCCATCCACTAAAGGCTAATACAAATAATCTCGTATCCATAATAATGGAGACGGGGCTATGGGGATCTCGGCGTGATTTGGAAGACCCAATCGAATGGATTAATTCGGTATATAAACCAACACCCACAATAATTGAGGCAGCACAAGCACTCTATAAAGGTCATAGCGTCAAAGAAATATCTAGATCTGACTCTGGTGCGATCAACCTTGGAGCGACATCAGAAGCAATATCTGAGATTATTGAGTTTTCAAAGAGCAATAATCGAAAGTCGATATGCTTTATTACCGGTGTGCCTGGCTCGGGAAAGACACTTGCCGGCCTAAATATCGCTAATGAACGACATAATTATGATGAAGGCGAACATGCGGTCTTTTTATCGGGAAACGGACCCCTTGTTAAGGTGCTGCAAGAAGCCCTCGCTAGAAATGAAGTCGAATATAAGAAGGGAACTGATCAGCAATTAAATAAAAACCAGTCATTAGTGAAAACGAAAGCTTTTATTCAGAATATACACCATTTTCGTGATGACGCACTAAAGGATGAATCACCTCCCATAGAAAAGGTGGTGGTATTCGACGAAGCACAGAGAGCATGGACCCAGGAACATACCAGCTCTTTTATGGCTAGAAAGAAGGGTAAGCCTGATTTTGATATGTCAGAGCCCGAATTTTTAATAGGCGTCCTTAATCGTCATCAGGAATGGGCGATCATTATTTGCCTAATTGGTGGAGGACAAGAAATAAATACTGGCGAAGCAGGTCTTCCAGAATGGTTTAGGGCAATAAATAAAAAATATTCGCATTGGGATGTTTATGTGTCTAATAGAGTTGCGGATCATGAATACACAAATGGCGATAATATATATTCATTAATACATAGTGAGAAGTTATTGAAAAAGAACGAGCTTCATTTATCCGTATCGGTAAGGTCGTTCCGTTCTGAAATATTATCAGAATATGTAAAGGAATTATTAAATATAAATATGGACAGGGCCATCTCGTTGTTTGAACAGCTCAAAGGAGAATATCCTATTGTCGTAACACGGGATCTTGTGGAAGCCAAGAAATGGTTACGTGATAAATATAGAGGCGGAGAAAGCATTGGTATTATATCTTCATCAGGAGCATGTAGACTTAAGCCATATGGCATTCATGTTAAATCTCAAATAGATCCCATACCATGGTTTCTCAATGATAATAATGATATACGTTCTTCAGACTTTCTGGAAGATGTTGCAACTGAGTACGATATCCAGGGATTGGAACTTGATTGGACTTGTGTGGCATGGGATGCCAATTTGCGCAAAAATGGGGATTCCTGGGATTATAAGAAATTCAGAGGATCTGAATGGCAGAATATTAATGATATCGTAAGAAGACGTTATTTGTTAAATGCTTACCGTGTTCTATTGACTCGTGCACGCCAAGGCATGGTTATCTATGTTCCTAAAGGTGACATATCTGATTGCACAAGACTTCCGGAGTATTATGATCCGATCTATCGGTATTTATGCCAATGTGGGGCAACCGCGCCTTCTCAGTAACCACAGCTCCTTCCCGATATTTTCTAGCGCGGGCAAGCTCGTCGACCTTGAAGAAAAACCCATAACACCTAAAATACTAGGGTTATAATCGCTGGAAAAAGTTATGGATGAACCCCGCTGGGCATCCGGAATATGACTGGAATAGCCTATTTGTGGGGTATACCATTACCTCCAGATATTGGATGCCTCCATATAGCGAGAATACGTACACAATTTTTTAATTATTGTATGTGTTAGTCTGGATATTATGTCCGAATCTCGTAGCTATTCTCATAGGGATGAATCTTCCATATGCTATGGAGAATTGACCGCAGTTTCACAACAAAACAGATGGCAAAGGATGAATCATGAATATGACAAACAAGATGATTGACCTGGATCCCATGATGACCAAACGGGAGTTCCTTAAAAAAGGTGGAGTTGCATTGTCCTGCGCGGCCCTGAGCAGCATGTCAACCGTGGCAAGCTCGATGTCCCATGCAAAGTCGATGTCAGAGGACCAGATCGTTCGGATGGGTCTGGTCGAGGGCATCAAAGCGCTACGGTCCGGCAGATTGTCCTGCACAGATTACAATAACGCCTGTCTGAAACAATACGAGAAATTCCAAGATTACAATATTTTTGCACAGGTCTCGTATTATTATATTGAAAAAGCAGCGGCTGCCATCGACGAGAAGCGACGTTCCAGTGCTGCAATCGGCGCACTCCAAGGTTTACCTTACGCCCTAAAGGACAGCATTGATATTGTCGAGTATTACACGATTGCGGGTCATGAATCGTTAAGAACCTTCGAACCACTGATTGATTCGGACCTTGCAACTGTTTACAAGCAAGGTGATGCGGTATGCCTGGGGAAGACACAGCTGCCACCTCTCTCGGCTTGGTATGCCACAGAAAATCCGATGACGGGCAATACCGGAAACCCGTTCAATAGGGATTTCAAGACAGGTGGGAGCAGCGGTGGCAGTGGCGCGGCCGTCGCTGCCCGGATCGTACCCTTTGCAATCGGTGGCGACACGGGTGGCTCCGTCCGTGTCCCGGCAGCCATGAATGGTGTCCAGGGATTCCGGCCCTCATCCGGCCGTTGGCCCGATGCCGGTGCGATCCCAATCTGTTTTGCCGACGTGTTGGGACCTCTTGCACGGTCGGTAGCCGATATCAAACTGCTCGATACTATCAGTGCCTCGGACCACCCGGAAAATCGTCCCACTGATGTCGACCTTAGTGACATCCGTATTGGCTACCAGAAGGATTGGTTCTTCAAGGATCTTCACCCTTGGGTAGAAGACAACCTGGAAAAGACAATGAGCACCCTGTCTTCTGCCGGTGCCAAACTGATTGAAGTGGACGGCATGCCCGCTGAAAGCTGTCACGAGAACGTTTATCTGTTCGCGTTCTCCGACCTTCCCGGCAAAGTGGCCCGTTATTTTGATCGACATCGTGTCTACGATATCTCTGCATTCAGCTTGATGCACGAGTTCACGACAGATTCATTCAAAAAACTCTGGCTGAATGGCATCAAGGACGGAATTTCAGGAGAGAAATATTTCAAACAAGTCGCCGTCGTTATGAAGGACCGGGATACCCATAAGCAGATCATGGAAGAAAACAGGATCGATATCTTCATGTATCCCACCACGAAGATCCCGAACATGCCGCTGGATGGACCGGACGTGATGTGGGCAGAAGGACCGTTGGGGAAGATGCTGCATGAATCTGAAATGGGAGGCAACATGCTCTTCTCCCCCGCTCTGAGAACCCCATCCATTTCATTATACTCGGGCATGGACAAGCGGGGAATGCCGCTGGGAATGACCTTTGACGGCTTTGCGGATGAGGATCGCAGGCTGCTTGAAATTGCCGAGGCAATTGAGAAAGTCCTGCCGCCGATTGTCGAACCTGAATCGATATAAGTGACCTGAATTTCTAATACTGAAAATGAACCGAACATGGGGGGCATGTAATATACAGAGTGTGGTTTTGACTGCCCGCATTCTACCTTGAGGCATTGAAATCATTGATCGGGATGAGCTTGTCCGCGACAAAACGCGTGACGGTTTGCATCGGGGTGTCCCCGCTTCGCATGTGTTCACGCTGATAAATCGGCATTTTTGAGTCATCATCATTATCCGGAGTAACCTTCACAAGCGTGCTGCCGCGGAAGGTCATTGTATATTTTATACCATGGTGCGTATACACACTGGCTTTCTCCTCAAGCGGAAACTCAATCCGAACGACAGCTTTCTTCCTGACCCTGGGAAGCACCAGTTGACCACCGGCGAATGCCGGTTCAATTTGTTTTTTATTCACGAAACACCTCAGTTCTTCCCGGTTTACCCACCCCGGAATGCGTATGATCAAGGTGTTTGCCTTCTTGTTGCGAATGATGACCTTCCCTTCGTAGGGAAGATAACTGTCGACGTCCAGCCATGGTGCTGCACGGTTCAGGAACATGTTGACCGTGGCCACGCCGTTACTGAACCGGGTGATACCCTCCCATGCATAGTAAAGTCCGATTGAAGCGTTGGCTGTGCAGCATGCCCAGCAGTAGGGTTCGCGCCTGTTGATCCCCGCAGGGCCAAATGAACCCATGAACCGATCGATCAGTGCATCATTTTCCGGCTGACTCCCGCAGAAAGCCCTGATTTTATCCGGGTCATGGAGTTGTTGTTCAGCCCAGTGGTTCCGGATGGCGTAATCGACATCATCCCAGTAATCACCCATGCCGGCATCACTGAGCTTGGATCCGAGCAGCATCAGGTCACCGACCGCGCAGGGTTCCTCAATATCAACCAGTGATTCCCAGCGACGGAACCGCAGGGGATAGGTCCATCCCAGAAGGAAACCCATGCGGTTGAGACCGTGACGGCGGGCCTGGTCGTAACCTTCCCGCACAATCTGCTTGATCTTCTCATCACCGGTCGCGATCCCCAGGTCAAACAGTGAGAAGAGCGTGGTCAGGTTTCCGTGGAAATGCCCTGCCCATCGTCCATGTTCGTTGCCCGGCAGGACCTCATCCTCGGCCTGGGTCTCCTCCCACATGCCCGGTTTCAGGCAGAAGCGTGCGATCTGGGACGCCTTTTCCAGGGAGGAGTCGTCATTTCGATAAATATAATCGAGCGTCAGTGCACGGATGGTCTGGGACTGTTCAAACTTGATCGAGCCCTCAAAGGCCTGCTGGTCGAAGTCGGGCTCCGCGGGGGGATGGTAGTCATAGAAAGGTTTGGCGTTGGGCCGTTCAGTAAAATGCCACTCGCCATCCTTGCCGTAACCGCATTCTGGGGGGAAATAAGCCCGGTCCTCAACGACAAGTGCAGCTTTTTTGAGCCCTTCCGCAATCAGTGAAATCCAGTCTTTCCATGTCTCGTTTCCATCGCGTTCATACCAGTTTTTACAGGCCATGGCGACAACTGCATTGACCAGCGGATAGGATGTGTCGGGTGGTGCACCTTCCTGTTTCAGGTCCGGAAAATAGACCTGGCCGTCCTCGTGGACCTGGTTGAGGATGGCCAGCATCATCCCGTATTCGATATCAATATTGGCGTCGCTGCCGCACATAGCGCGCATCTTGGGCAGTGCCCGGGCATTCTTGCAGGTCAGGTTCCAGGTCATCCCCCCGGTCGTCACCTCCTCGGGGCCGTAATTGAAACCCTGGATGACGGCATAGTAATTATCAGGATCAACATTTCCCGTCAGCGCATTGACTGAAAGCCTGGCACGCTCGGCCAAGTCGAGAGTGTCCGGCACAACCGCCTCGAAATATTTTCCGCGAGGTTTCATTTTTTTACGGTCGATGGTGGTGGCCGGGTCCGGCTTTCCAGCCTGAATGCTCACCATCAGGTGGGTCATGAGGACAATAGAAAATATCAGGCGTTTCATGATAATTCGTCAAATCCCCGTATAACTCGTATCGCCAATAAGAATTTTCCCTCTGACCTTAACCTTGGATTTTGAAAATATCAATCGTTCCAAGATGTCCCTCTCTGATTGATTGTTATCAATAATATCTCCGGTTTCATCGATCCAGTTACAGAGCCAGTTGTTAACTTAAGTCCGCGATTCATAAGCCCCCCTTAACTTAGGGGGGCAAAATCCCCTAATCTCCCCGCCACCTGGCCCCATGTTCGTGGATTGCCGAATCGATGACTGACCAGGGCTGATTATCGATGATTTCAGCCGTGTCGACCAAGTCGCCATTTCAATCTACAATGAATCGCCTGATTTCGTCTTGGTCATGGTGAACTGGTCGACCACTTCACCGGTTTTGTCAACCTGACGGACCTTCAACTGGCTGCCGTTGACATCCAGCAGCGTGAAGGAATGAGTGTCCGCAACATAAGTGTGGGTGAAGATTTTCCA
This sequence comes from uncultured Candidatus Sumerlaeota bacterium, assembly GCA_964473105.1. Classification (GTDB taxonomy): domain Bacteria; phylum Sumerlaeota; class Sumerlaeia; order MVZB01; family MVZB01; genus CAYYNQ01. Next base: position 6,453 of record CAYYNQ010000092.1, read on the forward strand.
GGTCAAGGGAGCGGCGGTCTGTTCTGGGCTATGCAGCTGTTCATTGCCGCCCGCGCCGGTCACAAGGTAGATCACACCATCGGGCGTGGTGCTCGTGACGCCGTCGAACCGCCGGTCCAGCTGGTATTCGCCGGGTATTTCATGTCCCTGGAATGTCACCGGACCCAGGGGTCTCGGCTCGGCCGTGAAGCGCAGGGGAAAACATCTCTGGTAGGAGTGAGCGTAGCCGGAAAATACAATGTCCACACCTGTCTCCTGGAATATGTCCGCGACGATCCGCATCTTTTCAGTCCGGGGGAATCGGGTCGATGAATTAAACGGCGGCAGGTAGCAGGAGACAAATTTCCAGGTCGCGTCCTTTGCCGCATCCAGGTCTTCCCTCAGCCAGCGGCGCATCTCGGGATCGTTCCAATCGAGATAGCGATTCTGAGTGTCCAGTATCGTCCAGTGCGTATTGCCGTAGTCGAATGAAAAATTCGCCATGCGTGGATAGCGGTCCTCCGTGGCGGCCAGGATCCCAATCTGCTGTGAGGAGCTGCCGCCCAGCGGGAACGTGTTGGGCCCTCCCACGCGCAAGGGCGGCCCGTTCAAGGGCTGTGACCAGTAAAGATAATATCCGAAACCGTCGGGATGTACATTCAGGGGCTTACCGTTGTCGTGCGCGCCCAAGCCGCCCAAGAACAGGGTAGAACGAATCAGGGGAGCCCCGTTCACCGGGGAGGGTTGGTCGGCGTTGTATATGGGGAAATAATTGGAACGATATTCACTGATCCGGCCATCGTTGTAAACGATATCCCCATTGATCAGGACAAAGTCCGGACTCGACTGGTGGATCTGGAATGCCACCGCCTTCTGTCCCGGGCTGTTCGTTCCGCAGTCGCCCATCACCACGCAGCGATAGGATTGCCCGAAATCTTTCCGGGCCATCCCTGTTGAATCAAAGACAGATTGACCATCCTTCAGCACCCGATAGCGGAACCGTTCCCCCGGTCGCAGACCGGTCATCCGGGCGCGATAGACACGATGGAGCTCGATGGTTTCCACAGCCACCGTGACCCAGGTAACCGGTCCGGCGCTTCGCCAACCCGACGGATCCCCCTGCCTGATCTCCACCGACCAACGGGCATCGATGTCCCCAGTGTGCCAGAGAAGCTCCATGCTCTCCGGGTTTTCAGGCTTCGGGGCATCACCAAGTTGCAGGTAGGGTTGGACAAGAAAATCCCCGGCACAGGCAGTCCCCGGCCCAATCGTCAAAGCCGCGGAACTGAACACAAGCAGGACCAGAATGATCCGAATATTCAAAACCATGCACACTGACTCAACCTTGGGTGCTTCAAGGATCGCAGGCCGACGGGGCTGCATCAACGGGAACGGCTTCCCAACCGGACAAACATCCATTCTTCTAGGATCACCCTTCAACAAAGATTTTCCATCGGGCTGACCGGACCCGGTTAACTCATTCGATAGGGTTTGAATTCTCACCGCCCGGGGCAGGAAAGTAAAGCTCATTGAACCCCGTGAATCGAGAACATCATCAGCGATTCCGTGGGGGGCCGGGAAGCTGTTATTGACCGTCCCCTGCCCGCAAGGAGGTCACCGGTCACCCTCGGGCTCCAGGAGGGCATGATCCTGGGACGATGGAATGACTTCAACCAATCGGGAGCTTATAGCCATTGTTACCAGTAACCTGGAATTGTGTTCGGGCGAGTATCCGGCAAAGTACCGGTTCGGGTCATCCCGGGTCAACCTCCCGCTCGCCTACGCTGAACCCACCGCTTCCAAACTTTTGTCGCATTATCGGAAGCGATTGTGGTATAATCGCCACTTGAATCAAATGAATAATTCGGATTCTGAATGCAAGGTGGATACGCCACGATTTGCATGGATGCCCAAGATGCATCGCCAGCCGAAGTCAACCCTCGGCAACGACCAACCATGCATGAACGAATCCGATCGTGATTATCGGTATGCTCATCCAAGGGAGGATGTCTGAAATGAGAAAGCTCTCAACCTTGCTCGTTGCGTTCACATGCATGGGCAGTCTGGCCATGGCCGAACCGATCCCCGCCGGCGGTGGATCATATATTATGATGGATGACTTTGACACCGGACAGCCCACGGACTACTGGGAAGGCTCCTGCGAAAGCTGCGGCACGTGCTGCTCAGACGTCGGATATGTCCGGGGTGGCGCTGTCCCGGGCTCCGAGGGTAATGGCGAGTGGGAACACTGGCACAAACCCCAAAGCGGCACCGGAGTCCGCGCCGACGGAAACGGCAATATTGAGATGGAGATGTTAACTCCCCCCTGGAAAACCTACATTGATAACCGTGTCAACGGCACGTCGATCCTGGCTGGCAACTCTTACGCGATAATCTGCAGCCTAACAATGCCGGCCGACGGGAGCGGCGGCATGTTTTTTGGATTCAGCAACCCCCCTGGCACCTTCAATAAAGGCATCAAGTGTGTGGACGGCTCGATCTATTGGGCCCAGGACGACGATACCAGTGGAAACATCTGGGTCGGCGCGACCGCCAATGACGTGGATACCGGCGCGACCTACACGCCCGGCGAACAGTTCAGCGTGTCGTTCTATATCGGCACCACCGGCAACCTCACAATCTGGCGGCACACCGGGGCGATGAAGAATACGAATGGGGCAGGCTGGGTCGATATCACCCCGACAGGAGTGTCCTATGACTATGCATCCAATATGCCCGCAACGGTGATCCCTTCACCCCCCTATGTCAAGAATATCGAGGTCATGTCGCTCCATACCATCAAGGCTGGCAGCGTCCTGGAGACCAGCCTGTGCGTCGTGGATTATCTGGCGTGGATTGAGGATCCCATTCCCATGGTCCCGGTCGAGCTGAGCGAGTTCCTGCTCGAATAACCGGGCTCCGCTACGCGCCGTCCCCACTCACTGTAAAGGGTTCCAGAGTGTCACTGTCCCTGTGGACACCGCAGGAGGGAGGTGTCATCCCATGCGTCCTTGCTGCCATCTAGGGACTGAATCACAAACTGGAACAGAAGCAGGCTGAGATAGATCGGCTGAACGCACAACTGGCAGTCCCAGGGAAAGCTGTTCAAATCACTTGAGCAACGCCTGAGCGAGTTGGAGAGGGCCGACTCATAAAGCTATGGCCAAGGGGTTGGCATTCAAAAATTACCCGGGGAACCTGCAACCCCGGAAGCCTGATAACTTCCACATGGATACCGGAATTTCAGCCGCATTCCCCGAAACGGTTTCCCGGCACAGATGAACCATGACACTTGCCCCAGTCCGGCCTACATCGAGAGAAAATAACGCACCGGATGACCGGCTATCTCCATCACGCCGTCATGATGTCGATTGCCTGCGAACCCTCGCCCTCGGCCTGCTCATAATCTACCACGTCATGGTCAGCTTCCAGCCCTGGGCACCCTTGATTGGATTTCCCCGGAATGAGCCGTCGCTTGAGGGCCTGGGAGCCATCATGGGCGCCGTCAACATCTGGCGCATTCCCATTCTTTTCCTGATCTCGGGCATGGGCGTGCGCTTCGCCATGGAACACCGCAACTGGAGACAACTGCTCAAGGACCGGACGATCCGGATTCTCGTGCCATTCGTCTCTGGGATCTTCCTGCTTGGCCCCATGCTCATGTCCATGGCCCGGCATCTGGGGTGGACGGCCCCATATCATCTCCACTTCTGGCACCTGTGGTTTCTCGCCAATATCTACCTTTATGTCCTGCTGCTCCTCCCAATCCTGGCATACCTCAGGAACCGCCCGGACAACGCCCTGCTGCGGCTGCTGTCATGGCTGTATCGCCGGCCGCCACGGGGGGTGGGCCTGATTTTCCTGGCCCTGCCGCTCATGGTTGAAGCATGGCTCGTTGACCCGAAATACTTCTCACTCTATGCACTTACCCCCCACGGCTTCTTCACGGGGATGATCTGCTTCCTCATCGGCTTTGTATCGATCTGCGTCAGGGATGATTTCTGGCGGGCGGCCGGGAAAATTCGCTGGGCTGCCCTGGCGGCGGGACTCTCGCTCTATCTGGTTCGACTGCTGCGCTTCAAGCTGGAACCGGCATCCGGCCTGGAGACGTTGCCCAGCTGGCTGATTGCCTTTGAATCCATGAACTGGATGGTGGCCATTCTCGGCTTCGGGTCATGGCACCTCAACAAACCGTCCGCCACCTTGAGCTACTTCAGCGGGGCCGTCTACCCGGTTTACGTGGTCCACTTGCCGGTGCAGTTCATGATTGCCTTCCTTCTCTTTTCCCATGGCCTGCCGCCCCTCGCCAACCTGCTGTTGTTGACGGCAGGCACCTTCGGCATCAGCCTCCTGCTTTACGAATATATCCTCAGGCGGATAAAGTGGATCCGGCCGCTGTTTGGAATGAAGTTGACATGAGAAGTGACCCGGGGCCGGAAAACCCCGCGCTGTCAGTCAATCACGAACCCGCTCAGCCCTATGGGGATGACGCTGGTTTCATGGGGGCCCATGTCAATGGCAATGCCCGTGATCCTCGGGTTGCTGTATAGATCCTTGTCGATACCGACCGGGAGCACGCTGTCATCCCCGGAGTTCACACATGGGGAATGGTCCTGGATCCGCAGGTCATCGTCGAGATTGCCCAGGATACCATCGGCCCCGTCCGGATCCATAAACAGGGGATTGGCATCAATATTTCCGGCACCGGAATAACCACCTTGGATACAGCTGTAGGTGACGACCATATTCCCGCCCATACTCTCGATCTGGTCACCAACCGATACCGCACTGTTGCCCCATACAATACAATTGGTCAACTCCGGGCTGCCGCCATCATTGTAGATGCCCCCACCCCACTGGGCCGAGTTCCCCACCAGAGCGCAATTGATCAACTCGGGGCTGCTGCTCGAATCGCTATAGACAGCCCCGCCTGAACCATTCACGGATGTATTATTCGTCATCAACTGGCTGACCAATCTCGGCGAGCTTCCTTGGATGGCCCTGATCGCGCCACCGTTCCCATTGTTCGTATTCCCATGGAATATGCAGTTGACCAGCGTGGGACTGGCTCCGTCAACAAGCATGCCACCATCGACGGCGCCATGGACAAGGATATTCTCAAACACCGTCGCGTTGGTCTCGCCACTATCACAGACAATCACCGGCCCGGCTCCACCGCCCGTAAGCGTCACGGCCGGCATCCCGTTGCCATCAACTGCCCCCCGGATCGTCACGGCCTTTCCGCCAGAGTTGATGCTTTCCGCATAAGTGCCCGCGGGAAGCTCCATGGTCTCACCCCCTGACAAGCTGCTGAGCGCAGCCCCGATGGTGGTGTAACTCGTGATGACATTATCGATCTTGATCAGGGGCAACACCGCGGCAGTGCTGGAGAACTCCGATGTGTTGAAATTGGTCGCCCAATGTCCAGTGTTCGTTGCAGTCACCTTGGCACCTGCCGGAAGCGCCGCGGTAACGCTCCAGTTAGAAGCCCCGCCGGTCACCGAAACCTCGGCCACAAATTTTTCCCCCTGATTGCCACCGGTAATGAACAACTGGACGGTTGAATCAGCCCCCCCGAGGTTCGTATCCCCACCGGCTCCCGATGTCGTTACAGAACTGATGGTGGGTGCCGGGATATCTTCATTGCCAATTCCACCTGCACCGCATGTGGCCGACAGGACATTAATTTCAATCCCCCCGGATGTATTGTCATGAATGGAGTTCGTCATGATATGATTGTATTTGGGCAGGAATGCCCCGCACCCGCATTCACCCACCAGGACACCATAACCCCCATTGTATGCGATCGAGTTGCCGAGATCCGGATCCGCCGGAGCCAGCCGCGGACTGCCAACAAGGTTGTTCTGGAATCTACATCCCAACCATCACCGCCCCAGGCCAAAACCCAAGAGCCCGCCCCAAGCATACTACACGAAGAGGTTTCCCTGGAAAACATTCATCACCTGGGGAACACCTGATGTT
>CAYYNQ010000093.1:0-13410 GCA_964473105.1 uncultured Candidatus Sumerlaeota bacterium
TTCCCTTGAGACGGTAGGCCCGTCGATCCACACAACCCATTTTCGGGATCAGCCGGAAGAGTCAGATGCCGACTAGCACCTCTGGCGGGACAGTCAGTCCCGCACGCCGGGCTGCATATAATACCCTAAAGGGACATAAAAAACGGCCCTTTGGGGTGGAATATGATGCCGATCTCAAACCCCATAGACCCCATGGAAGCGGTCTCACACGGGAACGTATTCAGTCCCATGCTCTTGTTCAAGGGGTGCTGCGTCATCTCAGCCTGATTGATTACCTGATTGATCGGGGAGGGTATTTCGACAGAAAGAGGACACCCGATAACCACATCTGGATACTCAGGTTGGCCGTTTTCGAGAAGGTTTTCCAGTCAAGCGCGCCTGATTATGCTTTGGGGGAGCAAGCAGTTGAACTGGCACGCGAATCTGGGGGGGGACGGTCAGCCAGTTTTGTCAATGCCTTGGTTCGAAGGCTGTTCCCGGAACTCCCCGCGGACATTTCGAAACTGGAGGAAGACCCTGATATCCGGAACCTTGAGCCACGTGTGCGATGGTCAATACCCGATCCCATACTCGAGTTTTTTCAAGCCGCATACGGTTGCGAGGACTTCGAATCCGTAGTCAGGTCCTATTCTGTCCGGCAGCCCGGGACTTGGTTACGCGTGAATACATTGAAGACCACCCCCCCTAAACTTCAGCGTGAACTCCAGTCCGAAGGACTTGATGTTAAGATGAATCTCAAGGGGCTTCCGGCCCTGCTCTGGGTCGGGGGTTCACTAAAACCCTGGCAGACCCGGGCATGGCAAGCAGGTCAGATGACAATTCAGGATCCGGGATCGATGCTGGCCGGGATTATTTTGGATCCGCAACCCGGAGATTCGGTCTTGGATTTATGTGCGGCCCCAGGAGGCAAAACGGGTCATCTGTGGGAACGGATGCTGGGGAAGGGCAACTTGGTTGCCCTCGAGGTCAATTCCGGGCGCCGCGATGGTATATTGAAGGAAAATCTGGGACGGCTCTACGGGCAGGGACATCCGATCCGGATGCCCGCGATTGATTCGCTTGATCAATTCGATCCTGGGATGGCCTTTGGTCGTGTATTGATCGACTCGCCCTGTCTGGGCCTGGGCTTGATCAGCAGGCATCCCGAGTCGAGATGGGACAATCGGGTTCGCAAGATGGATATGATGTGTCAACAGCAGACTTGGATCCTTGACCAAGGATCACGGCATGTTGGAGAGTCGGGCAGGTTACTTTGGGTCACGTGCAGCCCGACTCTGGATGAGAATGAAGGGGTGATCCATGCCTGGTTGGGCAGGAATCCCGGGTTCAGAATCGTAAAAAACATTCTTGTGGCGGAAGAGTTGATGCATTCTGCATGTGATTTGGATGATGGTTTCCTGCGAACCCGTCCCGACCGGTTTCCTGGCGACGGGTTTTGCATGGTCCTTTTGGAGAGATCCTAAGCGTCAGAGGACAATCGATTTCCTTCTTCTAGCCAGTCATGAAAGGGCTTCAGTGTTGCTTGGGAAAGCAATGGCCAAAAAGTCGCCCGAGATAATGAAATGATGCGTATTGCATCAAGTCGTTATGCCTAAGCGATTCGGGTCCCAACCATAGATCGTTAATTCTGAATACAGGGTTCGTGGCAGGCGTGGATTTCACGACTGATATTGTTCTTTTTGGACCCCTGGCGGGGCGGCCAGTCGGCGGCATCTCCGCAGTATTTTCGATAGCAGCAGGATTGGTCTGTGGAAATATTTCCACAGACGGATGTCCTCAAGCATTCAGCCGAGCAGGATGGGATTGGGATGTGCTGAAGCTCTAATACTGAGGGTTTGCCCGGTTCCCGTCCCAGCGAAGGATCAGTCCGTCACTGACCGTCCCATTGGTGGGATCATAAAGCTGGGCATAAGGGTCTCCGGCAAGACCCGAATCAAAAAATAAGTTGGGACCCACACTTGTCAGGACCCATCTGCTTTTTACTGAAAACCAAGGATATACGCCGTCCGAGCCGCCAACCGGATCACCCCAATAGACGTAAGAAATTCGTGCCCCGCCCCAGAACGGACCGCTTGAAGGATTGTTCTGTAAACTGTTGAAGTAGTCATAAGGAACCTCGGTAATATACTCAATGGGTGTGGAAAGCCAATTACCGGCATGCCAGTTGCTATCCCCTTCAACCCGCAGGGTGTCATTTGCATAACTGAGGAGTGGACAGTTGGGGGGTGGACAGACATAAGTGGTCGGATGTGCCGCCATCGGGATCTGATTATTATCGACAAAATATATTTCCATGGCTATGCCAGTGGCTCTCATATCACTGATGGTTCGAACAACCTTGGAGCGTGTCTGGGCCTCGATAAGGTTGGGAACAGCGATCGCTGCCAGGATTGCAATGATGGCCACGACGATCAGGAGTTCAATCAGTGTGAATGCCCATCGGTTTTGGAATATCATGATCCAGCTCCCTACCCGATTCCCGCGCACATAGCAACCAACCGCGCAACAAGACGTCACCGGATCCCGGCCGTGATGATAACCGGGGCATTTCGGATCTCCATTATAACTTAACAGTGGTCTAATTTTACATAGATACGTGTCCCAATGTCAATAACTCTAGTGGATGGGTTCCCCATATTTTCGAATGATCTTGACTTCGACATGTCGGCGACCCCACTTTTCGATTTGGAGTGTCTGGTATGGAAAAAATCGAGCCGTTTCGGGTCCTTGATGGCGCCACTGCAACCGTCGACCAACTCCCACCCCCAGATTCGGGGATATAAATTTCGGCACCGAATTCAAAATAATGTGTATCGGCTGCAATGGTAACTTTCGGGGCAGAAACAGCCACGGAAACCCGGTTGTTCCGGCTAGGATCATCCAAGGCTGCTCGGGGCTGTCGATCGAAAACAGGCCGGGGTGGACAGCCAGCAGATCATGTCCTTCCGCAGTTCTACCGGTATAGGGCTGACCCTTACGTTTGCCTTTGAGGATATACCGGTTCCGGTAATCCAGTTTCAGGTATTTCCAGCTGTCAGGTTCCAATTTGTTGCCTGGCCCGCATGGGCGGCAGGTTGTTGCTTCAGTTTGCTCTGCATCAATCCCGGTGTTTAGTGTGCAACCCATTGGCGGGCAGGCAGCACGGCAACATTCATGACAATGAACTTTAAGGGTCAAGAAGGGTTTTGTACAATTCGGGGCGACGAAACCTCATGAAGTTCTGCAGAGGGTCGTCCAGCTTTTTCTGAAGTGTCTCGGCTCTGAGATCAACGACCAGCAGATCTTCCTGTCCTATCTCTGCCCGCGCGATGACTTCGCCCCAGGGGTTTAATACCATTGACCCGCCCGGGTATTCATTCACACCCATATGGGTGTCTTCAGGCCTTGATCTGACCTGCTCTGAGCCGGGAGATGCATGGACCTGGTTGATAACGCAGAGGAACAGGCTGTTGTCGAAGGCCCTTGCGGTCTGGTAACGAAGCCAGCGGGCCTGTTTGGATTCGTAACCCTCTCGATTGCAAGGCCCTGGTGATCCATATGGGCAGAAAAGAACCTCGGCCCCTTTTAATGCCAGAACCCGCGCTGATTCGGGAAAGTGGTTGTCATAGCAAATCTGGATTCCAAATTTGATGTCTCGGAGATTCCATGCCGACAATTTATTTCCCGCCTGCATGCATAGTCCTTCTGCCTCACAGATATGGGTCTTCCTGTATGCGCCGATTATTCTGCCATCTGCCGCAACAAATTGTGTATTGAGGGGTTTCCCCCGGTGCCTCTCAAGCATGCCGGCCAGAATCACGATGCCTGTTTCAGCGCTGAGTGCAGCTAGTGTCAAGGCATGATTTCCATCGAGGGATTGTGCGATATGTGGAATGCGGGAATCCTTGTAGTCGGGGTAACCTGTCAGTGAACACTCTGGAAAACAGACAAACTCAGCCCCTGCGGTCTTGGCCTTGTGAATGTATTCCTCGTGTCGTGTAAGGTTATGTCCGGTTTCGCCAAACGGGCATGAAATCTGGGCTAGAGCTATCCTGATATCCTTCATGGATCGCTGTATACATGAATGTGGGGTAAATAACAAGCACACCCGATCGATTTCGACCAGATCTTTGGGGTGGGGCCGAATCAATTGCGATTGCAATCATGGGCCGTGTTTCCCTCATTACTTCTATTGAAGGACCGGGTGGGATTGGAATAACCGGAATCGAGGGAGTGTTGTCTTCCGCAGATGAGAAGGGCTGTATCCCGGGCATCCATGAAGACTGGAAACCCCGGGGGAAATGGGGTAGAATAAGATCCCCATGTTGGCCCGCCCGGGGGGCATATACCGTTATCGATGGAGTCTGATACCCATGCGTGCCGAATCACTCGAGTTTCTCAGGCAGTTGCTGACCACGCCCAGCCCATCCGGCTTTGAGCGCGCCGGGCAGCGGGCATGGCTCGACTATGCTGGACGCTATGCCGACGAGGTTTTCACCGACACTTACGGCAGTGCGGTTGCTGTTTTGAATCCTGATGAACCGGTAAAGGTCATGATTGTCGGCCATTCCGATGAAATCGGGTTGATGGTCAATTACATCGACGAAAAGGGATTTATTTTTGTTCGCTCGATCGGCGGGATCGATCCGGCCGTTGTTCCGGGCAAGCGGCTTGCGGTCCACACGCAAAAAGGTCCCGTGCATGGCGTCACGGGTGCAACCGCCATACATCTGCGAGATCGGGACGGCGGCAATGACAAGATACGCCGACTCCATGAGCTTTTCATAGACATTGGCGCGGTGAGCCGGAAGGCCGTCGAGGGCAGGGGGGTGCGTATTGGCGATCCGATTACATTTGTCGATGATTTCGAAATGATCGGCCGAAATATTGCCATTGCCCGTGCATTTGATAACCGAATCGGCACCTGGGCGGCGGCTGAGACACTTCGTCTTATCAGACAGTCCAAAAAGAAGCTCAATTGTGGCGTGTATGCCTGCAGCGCCGTTCAGGAGGAGATTGGTTTGCGTGGGGCGCACATGTTGACGATGCAGATCAAGGCGGACATGGCTTTGGTAATCGATGTGGGTCATGCGACCGACAGTCCCGGAATTGACCATCGCAAACATGGGTTTTCACGACTGGGCGGCGGTCCACAGCTCTCGATCGGCGGCCCAACACTCCCCGAGATGAATGAGCATCTTGAGAAGGTTGCAAAGGCAGCCCGGATTGGGCTCCAACGGGAGGCGACGCCAGGCCGCAGCGGGACCGATACGGATGCGGTCTTCAAGGAGTCCGGTGGTGTAGCCTGTTCATTGGTTTCGCTTCCAATCCGTTATATGCATACCACCGTGGAGATGACGGACCTGAGGGATCTGGAACGTATTGCAAGACTTTTCTCGGAGTTCTGCCTGTCGCTGAAAAAGGGCCAGACATTCAAAGCGAAGATCTGACCGGAAAAAATTGCACTAGGGCCCTATATGGACCTCCATTAAGATTGCAAAGTTCAAAGGATGCGCGGGGACAGACCCATCCCCGCATGTTATACGGGGCATCCCGATATTATTGTGAAGGGGACTTATAGATGTGTGGGAGGTTCACAATCAGCGAGATCCCCGGCCAATTGTCCAGCCAGTTCAACCTGATTTCAGGCGTAACGATTGAGCCCTGTTATAATGTTGCTCCCAGCCACATGGTGCCGGTGATCCTATTCGGTTCGTCGGGCGGAAACGGAGCCCGTATCCTCGGGCCGGGTGAAGGGAACATGGCGTCAGGGCGGGTGCTGTCATATTTGAGATGGGGCTTGGTGCCCGGTTGGGCAAAGGATCCATCGATCGGTAGCCGCATGATCAATGCCCGTGCCGAAACGGTTGCGGAAAAACCATCCTATCGCAGTGCATTCAGGAGTCGTCGCTGTCTTTTACTGGCCGATGGGTTCTACGAATGGAAAAGACATGGCGGGTCAAGGTATCCATACCATATCCGGATGCAGGACCGGTCGCTGTTTGCGTTTGCGGGCCTCTGGGAAGACTGGACCGGTTGTGACGGGTCGATCATTCGGACGTGTGCGTTGATCACCACCCCCCCGAACGACCTGGTAAAGCCGCTTCACGGCCGCATGCCGGCGATTCTTCTACAGGATGATTACAATGTCTGGCTGGACCCATCCGATCAGGACACGACCCGGCTCAAATCTCTGTTGAAACCCTACCCGGCGGCCGGGATGACGGCATACCCGGTAAGTAGCCGTGTGAACAACCCGGTAAACGATTCCCCCGATCTCCTTGACCCGGAAGATTTTGTCGGCCGGTTGACATAGTGTTTTGACCAGCGAATTGGTGACCATGACCGGGAGCTGGAAATATATCCAGGGGCAAGTGTGGACCTGCGGATTTTGTCCGATTCTACGTCAAGTTTTTTCTGGAAAACATCCAAATTGTCACGTCGATATCGATTCTGGTTTGAACTTCACGATGAATCAATCCCCTTGATAAAAATCCTCGATTTCGTTGTGCTGTCAGAATGTACCGAACACATGACCTGAAGACTATCGGGAATCCGGAAATTCAAGTTGGCGTTGATACCGGAGGAACATTCACGGATTTGGTCATGGTTGTCGATGGCCGTGTCCTGTCATGGAAAACGGCCTCAACGCCACCAGATTATGCCGATGGCATCCTCGAGGGGGTTCATGTTCTGCTGGAGTGTACCAATGGACATGGGCCCGATTTCAATCTCGTTCATGCAACAACCGTGGCCACGAATACCCTGCTGGAACGCAGGGGTGTGCGGACCGCACTAGTAACGACGGAGGGATTCCGGGATGTCATTGAGCTGGGCCGACAGAACCGGCCTGAACTCTATAACCTGAATGTCGTGCGACCCAATCCCTTGGTCCCACGGCGGATGCGTTTTGAAGTCCGTGAACGAGTTGGTGCGGACGGTAAAATCATAAGGGAATTGGATTGCAAGCAGATCGACGAACTTGTGGATCGAATCCGATGCAGCGGTGCTGAGTCCGTGGCCGTGTCGCTACTGTTTTCATTTCTAAATCCGGCTCATGAGCAGGCGGTAGTGGCAGCGCTGCAGAACGGGGGTCTGAATGTATCAGCTTCGTCGGAGATTCTACCTGAGTTTCGTGAGTATGAACGGACCAGCACTACCGTTCTGAACGCCTATGTGGCGCCGGTTGTGGGCAGTTATCTGGATCGTCTGCAACGGATGTTGAAAAAAGCGGGGTGCCGCCGAATGAGGATCATGCAGTCGTCCGGGGGCAGCATTTCGCCGCGTGTTGCCAGCAGACGTCCCGTCATTACCCTGCTGTCCGGACCTGCAGCTGGCGTCATTGGGGCGGTGTCAATCGCTCGCCAGGCTTTGGGTGGGAGAAGCGGGAAACCGGTCAGGGTCATTACGTTCGACATGGGCGGGACCTCTACCGATGTTGCCCTAGTTGATGGGAACCCCTGTCTTGGCAGCGAGCGGGAAATTGATAGTCTCCCGGTTCGGACACCCATGATGGATATTCACACCGTGGGCGCGGGTGGGGGATCTTTTGCGTGGATTGACCCGGGCAATGGGCTGCAAGTTGGCCCGCGAAGTGCGGGCGCTGATCCTGGTCCAGCATGCTATGGTCGGGGTACCGAGGCCACCGTGACGGATGCCAATTTGGTTTTGGGCCGTATTCATCCAGAATATTTTCTGGATGGGCGCATGGAATTGGATCTTTTGTGTAGCCTGCGGGCAATGAAAAAATTGGGCCGTCAAATCAGATGTGGTTCCCAGTCTGCAGCCGACGCCATGATCAGGATCGTCAATGCAGGCATAGAGAGGGCAATTCGCATGATTTCGGTTGAGCGGGGATATGATCCGCGTGATTTCACGTTGGTATCTTTCGGCGGGGCCGGTGGTTTGCACTGCTGTGAACTTGCCCGGTCTCTGATGATGTCGCGAATCCTGATCCCCCGCAATCCCGGAATTCTCTCGGCATGGGGCGCATTGACAGCTGATGTCACCCGCGATTATTCCAGGACCGTAATGCTGAACATGGACCGGAGTGCTGAAAAAAATCTGAACAAGTTGCGGTTGAAACTTTCTGAACAGGCCGGACGTGAAATGAGGAAGGAAGGTTTCGCGGATTCAAAAATACTTCTCCATTCGTCACTGGATATTCGTTATCTGGGTCAGTCCTATGAACTGAACATTGGTTATACTGGAAAACTCATCGATGCCTGTACGGAGTTTCATGCCGGGCATGAACAACGTTATGGATATCACGCCGAGGACGAATGTATCCAGATCGTCACGTTAAGGTTGAGGGCGATCGGTCTGGTGACAGACAAACCCTTGCTGAGGCCCCTTGGCCGCGGCAACAGGACGGTGCCTGACAAGGCCCGCCTTCCCGCTGATAAAGATATGCTGATTTATGATCGATACGCCTTGAAGCCGGGTAATTTCCTCAAGGGCCCCTCTCTGATTGTGGAATCATATGCGACAACCTTGCTGCCCGAGGACTGGACAGCAAGGGTTGACCGCTGGGGAAATCTGGTTCTGGAGCCCGCCGAATCATGAGAGCCTCCAAAAAAATTCGGTCCGATCCAGCCGGGTGTTCGTTGTTTGCCAGCCTCTTCTGTTCTATTGCCGAGGAGATGGGGATCACACTGGCTCGGACGGCGTATTCACAGAACATCAAGGAGCGGCGTGATTTCTCCTGTGCCATCTTCAGCGCGGATGGTGAACTTGTGGCCCAAGCAGCCCACATCCCGGTTCATCTGGGTGCAATGCCGATGTCCGTTGCTGCGGCATTACATAGATTCTCCTCATGGTCGCCGGGTGATATCGTGATTCTGAACGATCCGTTTGACGGAGGGACGCACCTGCCGGATATTACGTTGGTTTCGCCCGTGTTTGACCCGGGCGGGAAGGAGGGAAAGCCCGCTGCTTGGATTGCCTCCCGCGCACATCATTCTGACATCGGAGGAATGACACCGGGGTCGCTCCCCATTTCAGGCGAAATTTATCAGGAGGGTTTACGGATTCCACCGGTCCACCTGTATCAAGACGGAAAAATAAACACTTCCGTGTTCGATCTGTTGCTCGCGAATGTTCGCACGCCGGAGGAGCGTCGGGGGGATCTGCGCGCCCAGGTATCTGCACACATTGTGGGTGAAAAAAGGATGCACGCGTCCATGGCCAAGTACGGGATGACCCACCTGAATATCCAAATGAGGGACCTGCTGGATTACGGCCGCAGGATGATGCAAGCAACAGTCCTCCGTATCCCGGACGGGGTTTATAAGTTTGAGGACCATCTTGATGACGATGGCAGGGGAGGGCCCCCGCTTCCGATTCGTGTGTCATTGAAAATTCGGGGGGGGCGGGCAAAACTGGATTTCAGCGGCAGCGCTGAACAGCTAGACTGTAATCTCAATGCGGTGGAATCGATCACCCGATCAGCCGTATATTACTGTTTCATTTGCCTGATGGTGACGGGCATTGACCCGGACATGCAGTCGGTTCCGGCCAAGCCGCCTGTGAATGCTGGATGTTTTGAACCGATCGATGTAATCGCGCCGCTCGGGACGATTGTCAATGCCACTTCCCCGGTCGCGGTGGCCGGCGGGAATATCGAGACCTCGCAACGAATCGTAGATACGGTAATGGGGGCGTTGTCCGCGGCGCTGCCGGGAATCATACCTGCTGCGTCCCAGGGTACCATGAATAACATTGCACTGGGAGGCGTGGACCCCAGAACCGGGACCCCGTTTGCATATTATGAGACAATTGCTGGGGGGATGGGTGCGCGGCCTACCCTGGACGGTATCGATGGGGTTCAGGCCCACATGACCAACACGATGAATACACCGATCGAGGCACTGGAATATGATTACCCGATGCGGGTCGAGCGTTATGCTCTGACACCGGGAACCGGGGGGAAAGGGAAACGGCGTGGTGGCAACGGGGTGTACCGCGATCTTAGGATGTTGTCCCATGTCCGCGGTTCAGTGCTGACCGATCGGAGACGGATTGCCCCGTACGGACTACAGGGTGGTATGGATGGTAAAACCGGACAGAACCGCTTGGTGCGAGATGGCAGGACATTCAATCTTCCTGGTAAAACAGAACTTGAACTGAAACCGGGTGACATCCTGAAGATCCGAACACCCGGCGGTGGAGGATGGGGGAAATCATAGTGATTCAGTATCTCGAATGGCCATGGTTTTTGAAGGATTGATACGGTTGGGATATGGACAAAGGTCAATGTCATAGGCCTTCTGTGATGATCGATCCACAGGTTTCTGCAAATCATGAAAACCAAATCGATAGCAATAATATTTCCCAGAGTATTCAGGCACGTTCAACATACGTCCCATCGAGAGTTGAGATTCGGATCATTTCACCGGTCTTTATGAACAGCGGGACCTGGACGACCATGCCTGTGCTGATCTTCGCATCCTTGGTGACATTGGTGGCGGTGTTGCCCTTCGCGGCATCATCGATGGTTTCAACGACCTCGAAGTCCATCTTGGGAGGAAGTTCTAGGCCGATCACATTGCCTTCGTGCAACGTAACCTTGACCTCGGCATTCTCGATCATGAACTTGGACTGAAACCCGAACAGGTCGTTTGGGACCATGATCTGTTCATAGCTGTTGAGATCCATGAAGACATAGTTATCAGCGTCAAGGTAAAGGTATTGCATGTTCTTCGTACTGATGTCCGCTTGTTCGATCCGCGTTCCTGAACGGACTGTATGGTCGATGACCTTGCCCGTGACAATACCCTTCAGCTTGAAGCGCACGAACGCGCCCCCCTTTCCAGGCTTGTGATGCGCTCGTTCAACCACATTGTATAGTTCACCGTCCA
Source organism: uncultured Candidatus Sumerlaeota bacterium (assembly GCA_964473105.1). Taxonomy (GTDB): domain Bacteria; phylum Sumerlaeota; class Sumerlaeia; order MVZB01; family MVZB01; genus CAYYNQ01. Next base: position 10,839 of record CAYYNQ010000093.1, read on the forward strand.
CGATTAGTTTGGTTCCGGGGCCTGCAAGATTTGCATCGATTGCAACCATGATAAAACTTTCCTTTTCCTATTATAATCAGGATGCCTGTGAGTATTCCGCAGTCAACCTTTTTGATACATTTCGAATGTTAACCGGACCATCCATCCTGATCATTATTTCGCTTGAAATCAAGGATCCTGATTGATGAGAAGGCATCGGGACTGGGTGACCCGGTTGGGGGAGTTGGCTGGATTGTGGAGGGCAATCGCAATGGGGGTGTTTTACTTGATGACCGTGAACGGTTTGATGCCGGACGTTCGGTCGTAAACTTCCGAAGAAACATGCAATGGGTTCGAAGGAGGCAAAACAAGGCCGTAGGTTATTATGATAGGACTATAGACTTGTGAGAGATACCCGCCAACAATGGTAGAATTGATGCCTTGCAAGGGTTGCCCGGATCCGCTCAGGTAAGCCCAAGAGACACTTAAACCCAAATGATCACGGTTTTTTTGGCTTGAAACCGTTGATCTGATTCGTCAAGCTGTCTGATTCGATGGTTTCCCGGGCAATCCTGCGGGGGCCATAATTTGTCTAAAATAATACTTTACAGGCCTTTACGTCGGCCTGTTCACGGAAATTAGGTCTAAGATCATGGGAAAAAAGAAGGCTGTCATCGCAAATGACACTGCGTGGGACCAGATTGAGATAGGGGATCAGGTCAAGCATGCGAAGTGGGGAGTGGGCACAGTCCTGTTTCGGACCGGAATGGGCCAGACGGCCAAGGCGATCGCCGCTTTTCCCGACGAAGGCCAAAAGAAGCTGATGCTGAAATATTCCAAGCTGGTAAAGGTGGGTTCCACCTCCCTGAAATCTGTGGAGAAGCTCAAGGCCGAGACAGACCCCGATGTAAAGAAGAAGGTCCGGAAACCCGCGGCTGCCAAGTCGGCTGTTCCGGAGATTCCTGCTGCTGTCGAGGAAGCCGATCCTGAAGTCGAGGAAATTGAAATAGGAGCGGTTCCGGGTGGTGTTGAGTTGGAGGGAGGTGACGGGGGGGTTGCCGGATTCAAGGAAGGTGATGAGGACGAAGCCGAATTTTCCGGCGTCGACGGGGATGATGATGAATGAGCCGTATTGCCCGTGAAGAAATCCAAAAGATCGCCCGTTTGTCACGGCTTGAATGCGGTGATCAGGATGCCGACAGGGTTGCCTCCGAGTTGACTGATATTCTCAATTACATTGAAAAATTAAATGAACTCGATACCGACTCGGTTCCGCCGACCTCGCATGCCATTCCCCTTGCCAATGTAATGCGGGATGATGAAGTCCGCCCTTCACTTGAAAATGAACAGGCTCTCGCCAATGCACCGGGGCATGAAAATGGTTGCTTCAGGGTTCCACCCATAATTCAGGAACAATAGCAGGTGGTCGTGCGGGGAGCATTTGAATGGCCGAAGAAGATCTAGCCCGCTCAACGATTGCCGAACTTTCGAGGCGGCTGGCGTCCGAAGAGTGTAGCAGTCGTGAAATCACGGAGGCCTGCCTCGATCGAATCAATAGGATTGATCCCGGGATAAGGGCATTTCTTTCAGTAAGGGCCGAAGACGCGCTGGCGCAGGCCGATGCGGCGGACCGGCAGCGGAAAAACGGGGATGCTTCCAAATTGTGCGGCATCCCGCTGGGTATCAAGGATAATATTTGCATTTCTGATGAACGCACCACGTGTGCTTCGAGAATTCTGGAGAATTTCAGGCCTCCATATACGGCAACAGCTGTTTCAAAACTGATTGATCAGGGTTCTGTGATTCTGGGCAAAACAAACCTGGATGAGTTCGCCATGGGTTCGAGTTGTGAACATTCGGCATTCCAGCCAACACGCAATCCGTGGGATAGCTCGCGAGTACCCGGTGGGAGTTCAGGCGGTTCAGCTGCCGCCGTTGCTGCAGGCCTGTGCCCTGGCTCACTCGGGTCCGATACCGGGGGGTCTATCCGGCAACCGGCTGCGATGTGCGGTGTCGTCGGGATGAAACCGACCTATGGCCGCGTGTCACGTCATGGACTGGTGGCATTTGCGTCATCGCTTGACCAGATCGGTCCGTTTGCACGTACGGTCGAGGATGCCGCGCTGCTTTGTAACGTGATCTGCGGTCATGATTTGCTGGATTCGACCTCTGTTCCGAAGGATATCCCTGATTTTACGGACTTACTGGGGCGTGAAATCAGGGGTATGAGAATCGGTCTGCCATGTGAATATTTTGTCGATGGCATAGAACCGGGGGTTGGGCAGGCTGTCCGGCAGGCCGTTCTCGATCTGGAGTCCTTGGGTGCGGAGATTGTTGAGGTCAGTCTTCCTCATACCGAATATGCGGTGGCGGTTTATTATGTTGTGGCTACAGCCGAGGCCTCCAGCAACCTGGCGCGTTATGATGGTGTCCATTATGGAAACCGATCCGGAAATGCGGAGAACATCATAGAGATGTATTCAAGGACGCGGAGTGAAGGTTTGGGTGAGGAGGTCAGACGTCGAATCATGCTCGGCACTTACGTCTTGTCGGCAGGTTTTTATGATGCATATTACCTGAAGGCCTTGAAAGC
>CAYYNQ010000094.1:0-58567 GCA_964473105.1 uncultured Candidatus Sumerlaeota bacterium
AACTCGTGAATATTCTGGCGGACCGCCACGAAGTTGAATGAAAAGCGTGCATATTTCTCGGAAAGGTGAATATCCCTGAGCTTTCTGATCATTGCAAGCTTATCCATGATCCTATCAAAACTTGCGCCTGCTCGGATGGATTCGAAGGTATTCTTTGTCGACCCGTCGAAGGAGATTGTGATATCAACCGGATTCTGGCAAAGCTGTTCAAGTCGCGCGTAATTCAACAACGATGCATTGGTCACGAAATGCGTGCGTGACCCGTTATCAATGGACATACCGAAAATTCGGTCGAAATTTCCGGCCATCGTCGGCTCGCCAAAACCAGTTATGCTGATCCGCACATTTTCCGCGATGAGTTCACGACGAACCTTCTCAAGGATGGACTCATTGATATCCTCGGCATAATACGGGCCATAACCCTTCGAACAGGTCCTGCAGTAGAAATTGCACCGAGTAGTGCTCTCCAGATAAAGATCCGTGGGCCTTGATTGAAGCCGTATCCGGCGTCCCTCAAACTCCCGAAGGTTCAAATTACGGTTCGTTTCCTGCCGGGGACTGAGTGGGCGGGGCCCGGACTTGGCATTTCCCCCGGGGGGATTTTTACGGGAAAGCAGGTATCGTGCATAACGGTTTCCGGCAATGGCATCGTCGCAGCCGGGATGCTGCTTCAAAACAGCCTCATACGCCCCAATAGCCTCTTCATGCCTGCCCAGGTTGACTAGGCGGTCTCCGATACGCCAACCGGGTTCCGGATCATCAGGATCCTGCTCCAAGCAGCGGCGGTAAATATCAAGCGCCTCATCATACCTGCGCGCATTGGTCAGGGCCCAGGCCAGATGACCCAAAATCGCCTTCGAACCGGGATGTCGCAGGGAAAGTTCATATAAATCATCAAGTGACGAGGATGCACCGGAACGAACCCGATCGAGAATGACATTGAGCTGTGATGGCACGTCAATCATAAGATGGAACGCCTGCGAATCCTTCCACAATCCCCTGAATGGGACGAACATTATTCTACCAAACACCCCGGGTTTAAATCTCGCCTAAAAAGCCGGTCTGGCGGATCGGGCCGGATAGTGGAATTACCTCTCCCGTTCTGGTAGACTGCGGTCTTGAGGATGGGTCCTGCCTCGAATCAACAGCGATTAGGACGGCCTTTCCCCCACCCAAGAAAACACTCATGACCTGCGATACCAGGTAATTTGAGACATTCAGCCCCAGAAAGTGAGTGGACAAAATCATGCCGAAATCCACCCCGGAAAAATTCGAGTTTCAGACCGAGGCCCGTCAGCTCCTCGACTTGATGATCCACTCGGTTTACTCAAACCGGGAAATCTTCCTTCGGGAGCTCATTTCGAATGCATCAGATGCACTCGACAAGCTCCGCTTCGAGTCACTGACAAACAGCAATATCAAGGCTGACGATCTCCATATCCGCCTGACACCCGATCCGGACACCTCAACGTTAACCGTCGAAGACAACGGAATTGGGATGAACCGGGAGGAAATTGTTGAGTTCATCGGCACGATCGCCAAATCAGGATCGCAAGATTTCATCAACCGAATCCAGGAAATGAAGGAGAAAGCCGGGGGCAGGGAATTACCGCCGGAACTGATCGGTCAGTTTGGAGTTGGCTTCTACTCCAGCTTCATGGTCGCCGACAAGGTAACATTGATCACCAGGAGAGCCGGCAAGGATGCGGCATACAAGTGGGAATCGCAAGGTGACGGTAGCTACACACTGGAGGACGACAAACGCAACAGCCAAGGAACGACGATTATCCTGCATCTCAAGCCCGCCGACGAGGATGATAAACTGGAGGACTTCAGCAAGGAATGGACCCTGCGATCGACAGTCAAGAAATACTCGGATTTTGTCGCATACCCAATTCGCATGAAGGTCAGTCGTGACGAAGTCGAGCATGACGAGAAGGGTAAACCGAAGGAGGGCGCCGAGCCGACAACCGTCATCAAGGACGAGACCCTGAACTCCATGAAAGCGATCTGGACAAGGCCCGAAGAAGAGGTATCTGATGCGGAATACGAGGAATTCTATAAGCACATCAGCCATGACTGGAACAAGCCGTTGAAACGATTTTCGATGAAAGCCGAGGGTACATCGGAATTCCGGGCGCTGCTTTACATTCCGGAAAAGGCACCCCATGACCTGTTCATGCGCGAGGCCAAGCATGGGATCCACCTCTACATCAAGCGTGTATTCATCATGAATGACTGCAGTGAACTGGTCCCGAACCATCTGCGTTTCATCAGGGGTGTGGTTGACAGTGAAGACCTGTCGCTCAACCTCAGCCGCGAGATCCTGCAACAGGACCGTCAGGTCCAGCGGATCCGCAAGGGACTGGTCCGCAAGGTCCACGAGACCCTGAAAACCATGAGCCAGAATGAGGCAGACCAGTTCAACAGGTTCTGGACCGAATTCGGCAGCGTTTTCAAGGAGGGCCTGATGACTTGGGATCAGAAGGAACGGGACCCGGTGCTTGAGATGTGTCGTTTCGACTCGACCCATGATCCGGATCACTCCACCTGCCTAGATGATTACCTCGCCAGGATGGATGAAGCCCAAGACATCATTTATTTCATCACGGGAGAATCAAGGAAATCCCTGGAGAACTCCCCGCACCTGGAAGCCTTTCAGGAAAAGGGGATCGAAGTCCTCCTGTTGACCGATGCAGTCGATGAAGTCTGGACGCAAAACATGATTGAGTACAGGGAAAAGAAATTCCGCTCGATCGGCAGGGGTGAAGTGGAATTGGGCAGCGAGGAAGAAAATAAAAAGGCCGAAAAGAATCGCAGGGAGAAGGAAGAAGGCTACAAGTCACTGTTCGAATGCCTTCAGAAAGAACTTTCTGAAAACATCAAAGAAGTTCGCCTGTCCTCACGCCTGACCTCATCGCCCGCGTGTTTGGTGACGGGAGATTCCGACATGACCCCCCAGTTGGAGCAGATGATGAAAGCCAGCGGCCAGGAAATCCCCAAAGCCAAACGCATTCTGGAGTTGAATGCCAGCCACCCGATCGTTGAGAAACTGCACGCACTGTTTGAGAAGAACAGGAATGACCCGGCGATTGGAGAATACGCAGGCTTGCTTTACGGCCAAAGCGTGCTCGCCGAGGGGGGGCAACTGCCGGACCCGGCCGCCTTCAGCAGGCAGGTTGCAGGATTGATGGAGAAAACCCTGGCCTGACTCCCGGTCATGGACTGCGCATCAGGCCCGAAAGGCGGAAATGGCATTCACTGACGCTCTCCTGCCTTCGGCCAAACAAGCAAATCCGATGGGCCTGTTGTTGAATTGATACGCAATTCACCGGAAATCTCACCAGGGTTCTCATCTATCAGGGTCACGGTATCTGATCGACAGGCGGGGTGAATACTGACCTGCCCGACGGACATTCCACCACCGGCCTGATTCCATCAAAGTGCCCCAATCACTCATTTGGTAATCATATTTCCGGACCACAACATAACGCGGCGGACCTTCCTCGAAAGGGTTCTCTGCCAAAAGATCCAGAACCGCTTGGGAACCCTCAAGCAAACGCGTCAGGAAAGGCTCCAGCCACTGCCTTGTCCTGGGATGCTGGTAATGGCCCAGGGCCGCGAACCACATCTGCCAGTCCAGACGCGGCTGATGGGGGGCCACCAGCCGTGGGCGTTCACGGGGATCACCCGGCTTCCACTTGAAGATGTATTCCTTCCAATCCCTGCCATCATGACTGCCAAAAACGCGTAACTCCGGACGGTCGACCGTCATATGTGCGAACAACCCGTATCGATTGACTAAATGAAAAGGCTGCAGAATACCATGGACCCGGGAAACCGGCGAAGGGATCGTCCCCAACCAATCGAACTGTAATGCACAAACCCCCAGCGAAACTATCAGCAGGGGGAGCCCGACCAGCCATGTCGCCCAGCGATGGATAACATGGGGGAAGATACGCTCCTGGGGGAACGTTATCCTGTGCCTGAATCTGCGTGGAAGGAACCGAATCAGAACCGCATCATCAACCAACAGCAAACACAACGCCAACCCCAGGTAATTGAAGAAGGTATAATTTCCCGTCAAGAGAATCAGGATCTGCACCACGGCTATCATTCCACAACCAAACAGCCTGGGTACCCGCGGAAGCAGGATCAAAATCGGGACAGCTAATTCCATCACGACGACCATCAGTGTGGAGAATTTCTGGAATCCAACCGGGAACTGGTGAAATAACCAGCCGATCATGGTCGGCAGTGGTTGTGTCTCATAATGAACGGCCATCGCGGTCAGGTCGAGCCACGCCGAACCGTCAGGTTGTCCGGTGACCTTGACCATCCCCGATGAAAACATCAGGCGGAAAAGCATCCAGCAGAGCAAAAAGACGGCCATACGTGGAGGAGAAGGATCCGTCTTCAGTCGTGGAAGGATTTTCCATGGCGCTAGCAGGATCGTCAAAAACCCTGTCTCGAGCAGCAGTGCATCCCACTGGTAACCCAGAAAGACCTGACCCGTATTCACCAACGACAGGTAGCAAAGCCATGTGACGGATAGTCCGAAAACCGGAAACCACCGGAACAGAATGCATAACGATGCAGCACAGCCTGCAAGGCAGAGTCCATGCAGTAGTCTATAGCTGTCCGGTGCCAGCCACATCAGAGTCGGGACGAGTTCGAAACGATCGGATGCGAAACGTGTCTCGGCCATTCTGAGGAATTCTGCTGCCGGGAGAATCCCCCGGGATCCAACAAGTCCCTCAAGCTGGACCCACCAAGATACAAAGGCTGTCAGGTAGATAATCCCGATCAGGCGGATAAATATCCAGCGGCTCAGATTCCAAGTGACCGGATCTGCCCTCGGGCCCCACGCTAACCGGACACACTTCCAGACAACATTACGGTGATTGCTGACCCAGGCGTATGCGGCATCAGCACACCTTGCAAAACCGGGAAGGCGACGGTGGCAGATATACTGAGGACGGAACCCAGGCGCGTACCCGTGCAGGCGAAAGACGGCCTCGGCGCCGGTACTGACCCGATCACCTCCCTCAATCAGGATAACGCTTTCTGAAATCGCATCCGGGGAAACCAAATCCGATGCATGCAGGTCCACCGCTTCATTCCAACCCTGGAATTTAACCCGTGGACCGACCCGGGACTGCCAGCGGTGCGCCGACCAGATACAGAGATCACACTCGTCATCGAAGATGAGTCGGGGAGGTCTGGAACCCTCTACTTTCATATGTTGTGTTTTTTAAACTGCCATTTTATCACGTTTTTTTAAATTTTTAAGTGTCCCCCACGTCCCGTTATCACGTTTCCACCTCGACGACCACAACCCCGTCCTGGACATGAACCGGATAGGTGCCAACATCACACCGCGCAGGCGGACTGAGAACTTTCCCGGTTGTGACGTCGAAACGAGCTCCATGGAACGGACAAGTCAGTTCTTTTCCGTCCAGCCATCCATCAACCATGGATGCGCCGATGTGGGTGCACTTTCCATCGATCGCATAAAATCTCCCGTCGACATTGAAAACCCCGATCAATTTTTCGCCGACTTCAACCGATCTTGACTCGCCAGGTGATATTTCATCGATAGGCGCAACCTGAATTTTTTCCAGCATTTTCCCCGGACTTCCTTTCCCGACACAAGGTTGAAAACCGAAGATATCCGTTTAATCCACCGGCTGTCACCCTTTTTAAGGGTCTCAGGATTTCAGGGAGGGATATGTCAATACACATCCTGATCTCGGTTGAACACATACACCCCCCTGCATGAAAATTCTCTCGTACTCGTGCCCGGGCAGGTGTAAAGGCATCGGGGTCATGGCGTCCGGTGGTTCTCATCGTAATGGATCAATCTATTACATATAAAGAGTCGATGTGCTCGAGTGCAAGAAGCAGCGCTTGGATTACTCAATCTACCATCGACAACATTCCCGGTACAAACTAGAATCGGCCCCAAACAGGATTCCGTCCAATTGGCGGCCGTTGACCATGGATATCCCCCCTCTCGACCCGACACCTGAAGCCTTTATCCCATGTCTGGCAAGGAACCCCCCCCGCATTGCGATCGATGTCCGGTTCTGGGACATGAGTGGCCTTGGAACCTATGTCCAGGAACTACTGGCGGCCTATGCGGAACTGGACTGCCCAGTGCGGTTGACCTGCATCGGACCCCGCCGGCTCCTCGATGAACTACCGCAGAACCTGCAGATCGATAAATGGATCGATTACGACAGGCCCGTCTATCATCCCGGAAACCTTCTGGGATACCCCTACCCGGGTGATGTCGATCTGTTTCATTATCCCCATTACAACATGCCCCTAACGCGTACCCGCCGGAAACTGGTCAACATCTTCGACCTGTTTCACATGATTTACGGGACCACCGGAAAGTGCATCTATCAGCGCTGGATGCTGCGCCGGGTCCGGTGGTCGGGAGCAACCGTGATCACCCCTTCACATAAAACCACCGAGGACATCCTCAACATGACCGGTATTCCCGGGAACCGGATTCATGCCATCCCGCCCGGCGGTGGAAGATCCCTTCCTGATGGTCTGGTTGAAGAACCTGGTGAAATCATATCGCTCGCTGGAACTGTTATCAATCCGCCCTGGTTACTGGCCGTCGGAATCGACCAGGAACATAAGAATTATGATTTCCTGCTAACCGCGATGTGCCTTTATTACCAGCGCAGGCCCGATGCACCACCCCTTGTCATCTGCGGCATGTCACCGGAGAGTTGCGAGGAGAGATCCACCGAGGTGCCGGCCGTAATCCGCCACCGAATCGCATTCGTATCCAGATGCAACCGGTCGAAAATGGATTCCTTGATGTTGGGGGCATGGGCCCTGGCCTTTCCATCACTGGATGAGGGATTCGGGTTCCCCCCACTTGAGGCCATGGCACGCCACATACCCGTTCTCTGCAGCCAGCGTGAACCCATGATCAGCATCCTGGGCAATGCACCGCTTTATTTCGAGCCGACCGACTCAGCCAGTCTCTGGCGCATGCTTGACCGTCTGCTTGATGTGACCAACATTCGTGACAATATCATCCGGCGCGGGAGATCCTGCGCCATGAAATACTCATGGAAGAGAACAGCACATGCAATCCTCAGGCTTTACGCCGAAATGACCATGCGTGTGCCGACCGCATTCTCGAAGCAAACGATGAAAACAGGGGCCGATCCTGGTGATGATGATGTCGAAGAGGATATCTCCGTCGCCAACACCTCCGAACCCGACTCCACATCATACGCCCCTGCCCCCCATGATGATGAAAAGATCCGATGACCCTGAATGACTTTTCTGGGATGGCCTGATCGCTGGAGGGGAAGAAAGGCGGACCCATCCGAAAATATTGGCCCAGAAACCCTTCAGAAAAAAGAACCTGTCAGGAAAGGCGTTCAAGCCGTCTGACGACATCACGATAAGACGCATCCACGTAAAATATCCGTTTGTAAAAGGCCAGGGCTAGCTCGTGGCTCTTGATCCGTTCCAGTGTCCGCGAAACAACATAAAACATTTCCTTCATGTCCGGGTGCCGATCATCGAGTTCACGTGTCAGTTCGATCGGGTCAAGCATCTCAGCAGCCAGGTCATACATCCCCCGGTCACAGAGGTTAACCGCCATCTTGGCCATTGATATCTGGGCCAGGTCCTGATCGTCGGCAGCCCGCTGAAAATGGACAATGGCTTCCTGAATCTGGCCCAGATCGCTGTGAAGTTCAGCCTTCTCGAAGTGCTCGGAACCGGTCAGCAGCCCCTCCTCATGTTTCCTCTCCAGCATTGACAGCCTGTGTTTTTTATGGGCACCCACCACCATCGCCTCAATCCGAGTTATCCGCTTGTCATCCGGATTGGCCTCCTTCGCCTTCAAAAGCATTTCATGGGCACATTCGAATTCGCCCAGATCATTCATGATATCGATCAACATCAGCATGAAAGACGGCTTATCTGCCAATTCATCCGCAAGAGGCACGCCGACCCGCATCGCATCATCGACATTTCCATGATGGTATGCAGCCTCAACCCATAAAGCACGGTCCGCGGCCTGCAGGTTGTTTCCGCTCTCAATCAGCGGACCCAGCGCATTCAACACGCCTTCCCAGTCCCCAACCTCACGGTATGTAAGGGCCAGTTCCATGCGGGTTTCGATATGATCCGAGACACGTGAGAGTATTCTGGCGCAACCCTCGATCATGACCTTACCCCCATCTATGGAATCCTCCGCCATCTCGCGGTAAAGTTGCAGCAGGTCACTGTAACGGCCCTGCTGGAAAAACAGGTCGCCCAGGTAATCACGCAAAAGGTAGGTATGGTCAGTCCCCTGGATACCCTGTCGAATGAGGTTCTCGACCTGTGGAAGGAGGTCGGGTCTTTCCTCCAACAACTGGTCGCACTGGGCCACCGCCTTTGCCATCCATTCCATGCCGATCATTTCCTCGACAAGGGTGAGGCGCTTGGAGACATCATCCTGACGCTGCATCACCTCGCGAGTCAACCGGTCCAGGTATTCTTCACGCCGCTTGAGTTCAATATCCTTGCGAAGGTGCTGGAGGGATCCTTCAGCATCCTCCGGCGAGGAATCTGCGGATTTTTTCAGTTCCTTCTCCGCTTTGTCAAGTTCACCGAAATCGTAAAGCGCGCGCGCAAGCCGGAGATGGCCCCGCCAGTCATCGGGCAGGATCTCGGTCATTCTTTCAAGCACCTCCGCGGCCTCCTCATGCTTATGTTTCTCATTATAAATATGGGCTAGCCGCAGGTAATACTCCGGTGTCGAGTCACCCACGGACACCAGATGCTCCAAATAGATTGAACCCTCACGGGTATCGCCCTCTGCAAGGAAGAACTCGGCCAATTGACGAGCCAAATCGACCTGTGACGGCTGAGCCTTAAATGATTTTTTCAGCCATTCGGCACCTTCTTCACGCCTCTCGTTGCCGTCCTCGGAGATCAGTAAATTCCCGAGAATCCTCATCAGTTTGAAATGGCCTGGAATGAATTCGAGCAAGTCACGGCATAGACGAATCGGCAGGTTGCTGCCATGCGTATCCATTGCCGCGATCTTCGGAATCAGGTCAAGTGCCTCCTCATATCTCTGGAGTTCGACGAATACCTTCTGACGAATCCTGACAACCTGGAAATCCTCTTTCAGGCAGCCCAAGTCCAGAATATCCAAGGCTTCAGGATATTTTCCAAGCCGCATGTTGTCGTCGAGAATTCTACGGTCCAATGAGAGTTCTTCCGGAACTTTTTCACGTAACCGGAGCAGACAGCTTAATGCTGCCTCACTGCGGCCCGTCGCACGATAACACTGTTCAAGGGCACGCACGACAACCTCATCCTCGCTCACTTCGATAGGGCCCAGCCTTCCCAGCAACTGAAGAGCCCGGATGAAGTCATCCTCCACATGAAATAGAAGGCCGCATTCACGAATCGTGTTTGTATCACGCGGATCCCATCGCAGGCTGTTAAACAGCAAGAACAATGCGAATTTCCTCCAGTTCCTCAATCTGGAGAATCTTCCCAGCTTCCTCAGCTGGCTCGTCAACAACTTCTCGCCCGCCAGAACAAGGATAGCCGGCAGGCAGAGTACGGCCGGAGCAGTAGAATAGCTGAGCAGTGGGGTCATCATGCCGTTCCTGTGGTTGTCCCATCCTATGATGACGACAAACCCATAAATACTCGGGGCAAGCACGTTGAAGAGGACGAGCAACCTCGATCTCTTCTGCGCCAGCGGCGAGAGGTTTCCGACATAAACCACAATCGATGCAAGCAACAACAGGACTAGCGTGATCACCAGATAGGCATCCGTTGCATGGGGCGGACCGTCCAGGAAGGCACTAATCCACAGGACGGCCTGGAAATCAAGCACTGAGCCGAAAACCTCGAAGCTGAGCAAGATCGACAACAGAATGGGAAGGATGACATGCAGATGATACCGTGATCTCGGATATTTGGCTTTCATAACAATTATTATCAGTCTTTCAGAAGTCTCGTCCTAAGGTTGAAAGGATGCTTGAAAAAACGGTCTATTGCAATCCAATGAGCACCGATTATGCTTCATACATCTCTATTAAACGACGTGCCTCTATCCTGTAATCATGATCATTCTCGATGATGTCACGCAGTTTGTGACCGCGCTCACGACATTCATCCGGGTTTCCCAGGAGCGTGCGGATATACATCGCCAGTTCGGCCGGGCCGTGTCCGATGCAAAGCGCCGGGTGGTTATCGAACCCCTCCATGCCGGCCGGGGTTGTCACGATCGCCAGGCGCATAGCGGCAGCCTGCATGAGTTTTTGACGGCATCCCCCGCCACTGCACCATCCAGGATAAGGCAACAGGATCACAGAACATCCTGCAAGGGCATCAATGTATGCTTCATCACCGATTTCACCCGTCAGTGATATGCTGGATACAGACAAGGTGTCGACCTGCTGGGATGCAGACACAGCGCCAATAAACTTAAATGAAACGCCCGGAGTCAGTTTGGCGACCCGAAGGGCCATTTCAAACGCGGCCCTCCCCCAGCGACTTGTGAATCCTCCAACCACTGCAACAACCGGGGACTCACCCGGCAGGCGATCCCACTGATCTGGATCAACACAGTTGCGAATGACATCCGTCCGCCGAACATGCGGATATTCATGGCTGAGATTGGCCTCGATGGAAACGGATGCACAGATAACACGTTCCGCCCGAGAAAGCTGCCGGGAAATAGCCCACTGGCTGAAACCCATAAACAGAAACGCACGCAGTGACCACGGGAATCTGCGCCAGGCCAGCCGGCTTTCCAGTGTCGCTAGTCCGTGAATGTCCATCCATATCCGCCCATCCAGGAAAAGGCCCGCATTCTGGTGAGCATGGACAATACGATATTCCGAAGTGTCGAAAGGATGGATAATCCGAGCGGGTCCACTCACCCGGACCAGTCTCTGGTCAAAAGGAAGCTCCGGGTCAGGATCGGGCGTGTAGACAACAAAATTCCTGTAGTTGTTGACCCACAAGCCCAGTGCCTGCCGGAGTGGACGCAGCGAATCTCCGTTCTGACGGCGGAGTGAAGCAGGCGTAACCAAGGCGATTCGTGCCACCATATAAATAACCGCCCGTCATTCGTCGCCGTCAGGCTTAGCGGCATACCGTAAAAGTTGGTTATTCCTCGCCTGCACCTTGATAATCTCCTTCCGCAGGGAAACGATCTGCATTGCAATGATTCCAAAGGAAAACAACTGGATTCCCCCAAGAAATGCCATCATGGTAAAAGTGATCAGCGGCCTCCCCTGGTTCAGGGTGCCCTGTAACCAATGCCAGAGAATCACGCCCAAGCTGACAAAACTGACCATGATCAGGAGAAGTCCGACAATTCCAAAAATGATGATCGGCCGCTCGAACAGGGCAAAGATCAGGTGTGAGATCGCCGTCCCACGAAAGTGGAATTTCGACGAGCCCAGTTTGCGGCCACGCAGGATGACCGGGATCTGCTTGAAACGGCAACCATTCATCAACGCCTTGGAGAGAATCTCGAGATGGATATCCTTGCCCTCGGACTCAAGTTCCATATGATCCAGCACATGGCGCCGGTAACCCCTGAAAACACAGGTAATTGTGTGTATCTTCTGGCCGGGTGTAGACATAAACCAGCTGAGGATGATATTCCCAAGCCGACTGATCAACAATCGAAACGGCCTCACACCCTCGACACCTCCGCCGGGCATGTAGGCCGATGCGATCACCAGGTCAATATCGTCGCACTCACGCAACACCTCGACAATATTCATGATATATGAGGGTTCATAACTCAGATCCGCATCGGTTGAAACAATCCACTCACCCCGGGCCGTCTCGAAACCGGTCCGTAATGCATAACCTCGGCCACGGTTGACGGAATAACCGGCCATCCTCAGAAACTCGTAACCTTCCCGGGCAGCAAGCTGGCAACCGCAATCCTTCGTGCGATCAAGGCTTCCGTCATCCACAAGAATCAACTCCCACACACCATCCCGAAACCCCTTCATGACTTCGGCGATGCGATCAACCGTGTTCTGCAGGTTCTCCTCCTCATTGAACATGGGAACCACAATAGACAACTTGACATCCTGGTTTGAGGGAACCGGGGTCGGACCAACCAAGGAATCATGGCTGTTATATTTTTCAGACAACATCAGTTCCCGCCCTTTCGAGGGCACAACCGGCCATGTCAAGCATCCGCACGACCGCCAATCCAGCGCGACCGTCCACAATTGGATTCCTTCGCTCACGTATACACTCCAGAAAATGTTGGGCCTGAAGTTTCAGTGGCTCGGCGTTATCCAAGGCCGGGCTGTGGATATCCCCCGTCCTGATCTGGAGTACTTCACCATAATTCTCGTAATCCGGAGCCTCGATACCCTTATCGTAAATTCTGACCTTCTCCGTCCTGCTCATGTCGTCAAACAGGGCCATTTTCCTGGACCCGACAACAGTCAGGCGGCGCACCTTGTGCGGATCCAGCCACGAGACATGCGAATGCCCGATTTGGCCGCCCGGATAGTGCATGGTCACGAAAAACACATCGCCTATGTCCTTTTGGAGATAGGATCCGCCCGAGGCGTTCATGGAATGGGGGACCGAATCAAAAAGATAATTAATCAGTGAAAAGTCATGCGGGGCTAGGCTCCATAACGCATTTTCATCCTTGCGAATGACGCCCAGATTCAGGCGCTGACTGTAGATATAGTGGACTTCCCCCAGGTCCCCGTTATCGATCAGCCTTTTCAGGCGCTGGACGGCCGGGTGAAACAGCAACAGGTGGCCCACTTGGACGAGTTGGTCCTTCTCGGTTGCCAGATTGCACAGGAGTTCAGCATGATCAACCTCCAGCGTCATGGGCTTTTCGATCAGGACATCCTTGCCCGATTCCAGAACCCGCCGCGCCACTTCATAATGCGAGGGGGCCGTCGTTGCCACCACTACCGCATCGACAGCCGAATCATCCAAGATGACATCAAGGGAATCGGCAACCCTCAAGCTCGGCTTCTGGGCCAGTTGCTTTCTAACCTTGGCCTCGTTCTGGTCGTGGATATACTCAACCTTACAGTCGGGCAAGCCGGTCAGCGTACGGACATGATTATGGCCCCAGTCCCCAAGGCCCACAACCGCAACCCGGATGATCCGGCCCGGCTGGCTCATGCTTTCCGCTCCGTTCGATTCATCAAGAATCCTGCGACCATCAGGCCGATCATAAAGACAAACGTGTAGATCGTCGCCACGACCAACACGTTCAACACAACTCTGGGCCGATTCTTGTGAGTCGGGGGGCGCGCCACGTCGATGATACGCACCGGCTGACCAGCGTCACGCGCAAGCTTGTCGGTGTACATCTCAAACATCGAAATCGACTTGTTCAACAGGGCGATTGTTTCTGCTTGGACCTCCAGTTCCCACTCGAGCGCACGTCGTTTCTGGTCAACCTCCGGATAACGGTCATAAATGATTTCACCCAGTTTTCCCGCCTTGCCGGCACGGTTGATTTCCTCCTCCTTCAACCTAGCGCGATAAACTTCCAGAGCCTTGTCCACATAACCGAACCGGTCACGGTCAAAACGATCCTTCAGCACACCCAGACAGGCATTGACAAAGTCTGCTGCTGCCCGTGGATCGGTCAGCTCCATGTTGAGCTCGATGATTCCACTGTTGCGGATGTGGCGCACCTGCATCAGGCCGTTACGGATCACATCCACCAGCCGAGTTTCACGGTCCTGATCATCCCTCCCTTTCCCTATTCCAAGAAGCTGGTAAACATCACACGGCTTGTTCTGTTGCCGGCCGAGCTGATCGACAGCCTCCAGGATCAACTCACCCGACATCAGGTATTCTTCGGCCAGATAACCGGACCGCGCGCTGTCGTACTGCTTATTTCGCGTATCCTCAAACACCTCGATCTCAGCAGCGCCGATCAGGGAATAGGCCACGAACTCGTTCTGGATATAGAATCTCCCCGAGGCCTCAAAATATTCCGCCGACCAAAACTTCGTGTCAATGAATGCAGTCAAGGCCACCAGAAAAAGCCCGAGAATATACCACCCCTTGCAACGGTACCAGACACCGAAAAAATCCATCAGCGAAACCGACGCGATGATCTCGCCGCCCGGATTCCCCGAATCTGTTGATTCACTCCTCATTGCAGCGGCTTTCGTCCCATATGATACAACACTTTTCCATGCGGTTCACGGATTGCCCCCGTGGATTACATATATAAGATCCTTCTCATGGATAACCGGGTTCAGGCTGGTATCACCCGTCTCCATGTAGGCCGTGAATGAATAGGATTTCGCTGACTCCCCATCACCCGGACGCTTCAGCCTGACATCCTGTATAAGAGCACCCGTCACGAAACCACCCGCCGCCGATAAGACGTCCCATATCCTCATCCCCGCTTCAAGCCGGACCAGCCCGGGCATATTGACCGCTCCGACAACACCCACATACCGCGGTGCGATATCGGCATGCCAGGTCGTCACGATGACATCCGTATAACCCCGCTCCCGAAATTTAAGCGTCAGCAGCCCGCTCAATTGCTCCACGGATAAGCCCGAAACACGAACCCGACCAGCGATGGGCAACTGCAGATGACCATCACGCGGAACCGGTAGGGAATCCTGAGGAAATATCACCTCCAGATTATCCTGCCTATCCGATCCGTTTAATATGCTGATGTTAACCTCCGGATGACTTAAGAGCCCCGCATCCAGGTAAGCATTAGAAACTAGGGCTGAGACCTCCGTAAGTGTCTTATTCCCAACCATGACCGGATTGTTAATCGCATGCAGGGCAAGGGACTGGTCAGGCTGAACAACATATTTCCGGCTCAGCCAGACCTGACTTTGGAAGGCCAACTTGTTTTTACGTTCTTCAAAATATATCTGTCCTTGCGTTGGTTCATAGCTGTAATGAAAGTCCAAATACAGTTCGTCACCCGCCCGGACGCGATATGAACCCGCATCATCGTCAGCCTTGAAATGGATCGAAATCCCTATTCGATCCCCTGCTCTTATAAAGGATATGCTATCAGTATTTTGTAATGTGGCAGTCGACCCATCATCAACATTCGTTGGCTGCGCGTGGATGAGTGAACTCACTGCAAGGAGATAAATCAGGATGAGCGAGTAGGCGACAACCAACTGCGGCCGCGGGTTGCGGCAATCGATGCTGAATTTGAATTTAAGCATTCTAGACTTAGGAATAGTGTCCTCTTTTTCACAGGCCACCATCGGCGCTATCATTATAAATTAACCCAAGGAAAATCAACAAGATTCCTATCCGGAAGCCGGTATCGACGGCTTCTTGACATTGCTCTGGCAAGCTAAACCCATTTATAACAACTGTTTCGTATTTTCATCAATACCCAGCAAAAAGTTATCCAAAATCGTAACTGTTAAAATCATCGAAATACAATGCATACTATTGACTTATAATACTTTAGAGCTAATAAGGACTCGTTTCTGCTGGTGATATGGCTCAATGATAAGGACCATTTTAGATTTTGGGATCCTGAACTTTGTTTCACAAGTTATAGCCCGGCCGTACCGATCCCCTAATACCGATCCTCGAAATAAACCGTCCGTTTAGCTGAGAACTTGAGTCTCCCCGATTCCCTCCCGACCGAGTCCTATAACCCATAAAGTTAAGTGTGAACCATTGGACCTCATCCAGCATGGGGGGATCTCAACCTGAATCTTTGGAGCGTTATCTTGCCATGTTCCCCGGCCCCGGAATGAGGGGAGACACCCACCCCACCCGGAAAACATCTGGCTCATCGCCGTTAGGCTGCAAAAGGGGGGCGCCTCCTGAAACCAGGCCAATATCCGGGATCGAGAACCGCCCCTGCTTGGAACTTAATATCATGGGTGATAATCACGATGCATATGGAAGAGCAGGTCTGCGGGATCACAATTCTTGTGGGGCCTTGTCTGTTGACATGATATTGAAGCGCGTTATGAAATCCGGAAATGCCCTGAAGAATGAAAGCGTCAAATATCGCGGCGCCATGCCAGCCCCTGTCAGGCTCCATTGCTTTCACCGCAGGTTTGGCATAGAATAGCCCTATGCGGTATTGGCGTGGGAAGACACACACCGGCAGGGACGGAATCACACCCGATAAT
Source organism: uncultured Candidatus Sumerlaeota bacterium (assembly GCA_964473105.1). GTDB lineage: Bacteria > Sumerlaeota > Sumerlaeia > MVZB01 > MVZB01 > CAYYNQ01. The sequence continues at coordinate 16,155 of CAYYNQ010000094.1, forward strand.
GATCGGCATGACAAAATTCAGGCTGGATACGGTCCGGCCAGGCAGTCACGATGCAAGTCCCGGGGCAACCTGAGATTTGCTTTTCTAGTCCTTCTTGCCTTTTTCCTGTTCGGTATTGTCATCACAACCAACCATCAGGCCGAAGGCCATCCCGGGTCACCATCCCCACTCACCCAGTCCTCGATCCAGGACATCCAAATCCCCCCCGATCTTGACAACACCCTCTTTGAAACTGAAGAAGGAAATCTCAGCAACGGTTCCGGTGAATTTTTCTTCATTGGAAGAACCTCAAATGGGCTGATACGCCGAGGTTTGGTCCACTTCGACATCCAGGGATCCATCCCGGCGGGAAGCACCATCACCGATGTCAGACTTACCCTTTCGATGTCGCGCACCATCTCGGGCATGCACAATACGGCCCTGCACCGTGTCATTGCCAGCTGGGGCGAGGGGACATCCGATGCCAACGGCGAGGAAGGAAGGGGAACCACGGCCAACCCCAATGACGCCACTTGGCTGCACCGCTTCCACAACGAGATTTCATGGTCAACCCCAGGTGGTGATTATGCCACATACCCCAGCGCCGAACACTCCATCGCCGACGTGGGGCTTTACACTTGGGAATCCACCCGCGCGCTGGTTTCTGATGTCCAGCAATGGCTCGACAGCCCGCAGACAAATTACGGATGGCTGCTTCGGGGCAACGAGTCCGAAAATGGATCGGCGAAACGGTTCGATTCCCGTGAAAACCCTGTATTGGCGAACCGGCCGGCCCTGACCGTAAAATACACTTCAGGAACAGGTCTGGACACGACCGACCGCATAGCCCGCCATATTCTGGGTATCGACACCGACTCCACAGGACTCGACAAAAATGTCGACGGCGTAGTCGACGTGGCGGATATCGTTTCCAGCATCCTCGATGATACTCACAAGGCCCCAATTATCGAATCACACCCCGTCTACCGCACATATCCCGGCTTGCCGGTCGAACTGACCATCAACGCATTCGATCCTGAGGGCACGAATCTGGACTTTCACGCGCTAGACCTCCCGAATAACGCAAGCCTCGACCCCGAAACCGGACTTTTCAACTGGATCCCCGACAGCGGGCAACTCGGGCCTGTGTATGCCCGCTTCACGGTAACGGACCACGGCCTGCCTGAGAGGTCCTCCTATGGAGTACTCATCTTTCAGATCCTGCACCCCGAAGCCTGTGTCGATTCGCTCTGTAGTCCCCAGACAGGTTGTGAATTCAATCTGAAGCCGATTTCCGAGGATTGTTGTCCCGACATACCCGAAATCCGCATCGCGGAACCCGAGGCGCCGTGTCCCGAGGGCAGATTGCTCCACGTCGGACGCAATGTCCGTGGATTCGGACGGCTCCAGAACTGCGACCTGCTTCATGTCGAGTCATTTGGCCAGGGAGGCAGCAACGTTACGCTTCACTTCGAAACCCGTTGTGTCGATAACACCCAGCCGGTCATGATCAGCACCCGCCTGGAGACCGCCGATGAAATGCTTTTCGACAGGGTCCAAGAGCATGCACTCCAGTTGCGTCCCGATGGGTTCTCTCAGGCCCTAAGCCTGACATTCCAGATCAATTCTGATGTTGATGATTTCACGCTGGAGAACAGGGAGGCCCTTTTGACATCCGTACTGACCGATTCAAATGGCACCACTGTCGGCAAGAAACTTCGCCTCAAGCTCACGCTGAATGCCCCTCTCGACCTCCCGAATCCGAACCAGCTCGTTGCACCCGGTGGTGAAATCGGATGCCTCGCGTGCCATCAACCTGTCAACCCGGTGACTCAGGCCCGGGTGGGTATCGAAGATGCGCACCCCTGGTTCCCCCTTTCATGCACCGACTGTCATGGGGGCAACGACCAGGTGAACGCCTACGCGGATGCGCACGTCTTCCCGACCACCGGTCCCCTGTACATCAAAAACCTCGCCTATGATCAGTTGAACCAGGTGGAACTGGACTATCTGCGCTTTATCAATCCAGGGGATTTCCGTGTCGCCTCACAAAGTTGCGGGGCCGCTTCACCTGCGAATGATGGAAGCGGCTGCCACCAGTCCATTGTCGAAAACACGCCCAGTTCGGTCATGGCAACCTATGCCGGCCACTATAAGCTCCCGCGTTTTATGGCCGGCGGACAAGATCGCGACCCCGTTCTCGCCGCGGTGGATATCGACGATCAGGATTATGACCCGTTAACCGCTCCGGAAGGTACGGTTTCATCCCTAACGGCCCTGCGTGATCCGGAAACTGACGACCGGTCGGACATAATCAGCGCGGTTGATATTTACCTATCCAAGTCCTGTGCAACGTGTCACCAGGCCGACTTCGGGCCCAACAACGGAGCGGGCAAGTACCGATCCTCGGGCTGTACTTCATGTCACATGATCTATGACGACGATGGGATTTCCCGCTCAGATGACCCGGCCATCCTTGGGCATTTCCCTCCCCATCCCATCAAGCACCAGTTGACAACCGCTATCCCGACCGAGCAATGCACACACTGCCACTTTCAGGGGGGACGAATCGGCTTGGCTTACCGCGGTATTCGCGAGGGTGGGTTCTGGCCCCCCCCATCCCATGCGGTCCCGTGGGGGAAATCCATATACGGACATGATACGGATTATTATTTCACCGATGAAGACAGCACCAACTCCATCGATGAGACACCACCCGACCTTCATTTCCAGGCCGGGATGTCCTGCATGGACTGTCATATCGGGAGCGATGTCCACGGGGATGGCTACATCTATGCATCGGAGCGCGACCAGGTCGGTATCCGCTGTGAGGACTGCCATGGAACCGTACGCGAGGCCATCACGGAGGACTTGGCAAGCGGCTTCTTCAACAACTCGAAGGGTTATCCCATGAAACGCATACGACGCGAAGGTGACCGTATTCTTCTCAAGCTTGCAAACGAGGACCGGGATCTGGAAATCCCCCAGATCTTCGAGCTTCTTGAGGCCGGCAACCATGGGCGTATGACCCAGGCCATGGGTGTCAACCAGAACGGCTTTTCACACACCGACCAAATGGACTGCTACACATGCCATAATGCCTGGCGCCAGACATGTTTCGGGTGTCACGTCACGGTCAATGACGACTTCACACAGCTCAACCAGACCACGGGACAGGTGACCCAGGGTCGAATCAGCGTGGCAAGGGATAATTACTCCCTCGATTTCTTTGCCCTGGGGATGAACGATCGCGGGAAAATATCACCGCTGTGCAGTTCTATGAGTGTCTTCATGTCCTATGTCAAAGACTTCCAATACCAATATCAGGACAAAATACGCCAGACAACTGAGGGGACGAAGGGTTTTGGCTGGAACCCCTTCCACCATCATACTGTCAGTCGTATCCCCATGAACTGCGATTCGTGCCACCCGGTGGATTCTGTGGCCAATCCCACCAATGAGGCCCAGCTGAAAGAAACCTGGGGATTCGGGAACGGCCAATTCATGGCCACCGATGGTGATGGCGTCACACATGACCTGAGCGCATTTCTCGACTCGGAGGGTAATCTGATCAGCACCTTCCCGCACCCCGGAACCGGTCCGGTCCCTGCCGATATCCGCAACCGTGCGCTCTCAACGCTGGTCGTCCCCCACCCCAGATGATGGGGAATATTAAAATCCTTTAAAACCTACGTTGAATGAGTCAGCGGGGAGGTGATTTTGCTCGACGACGTATCGGGTGATCAGCTTGTGACACCGGTCATCCCATCGGCTACGGTGACCAATCGAAAACCCATGCTTCATGAATAGCACATCGGTATCGGGAATTGATCCCCCGCAAACCATTCGCGGATGATATGCAGGGAAAGAAACACACGGGACCCCGGCGGAGATTTCCTCCACACCCCCGGCATCAAGGGGGGGTGGAACTGGGAGGGCTTTACGGACTGGACGGCATCAAGGCCTTCCGTTTCAAGATCCTCAGGATGCCGGTCGGAAACACAAACTCGATCCTGGGTCGGCACGGGATGCTAATTTCACTGGTCTTGATCAGGAAAACAGGAAGACTCAGCCACTGTAATGATACGCGCAAAATGGATGATCCCATCCCGGGTTCGTTTGAGAAAAAGATATCTTTACCTTTCCAGTGAAATCGGATGCGAGCACATGCCCATCAGGATCACCGGTATAACGGCCTGCTCCGGTCATGCTCGATCAAGTCACGACAACCGGTTTCTGTGACCAGAAAATTGCGCTCCAGATGTACCGAACCCGCCCCGGGAACCCAATAAGCCATCTCAATATTGATCGGCATACCTGCCTCCAGCGGCAGGTCCGAATCCAAGTCGATACATTCGTCCTGAATTCGTTTTCCATTCTTCTTGATAACGATTGGGTAATCACGGATCTCGAGGCCCAAGCCATGTCCGTGGGGGTATGAGTGTGGGAAACCTAGAGCCTCCATTTCATCGGCCATCCGTTTTTGAACCTGCGATCCCGGGACTCCCGGCCTCATTTCCGCGCCCGCAGCCTCCACACAACGGACCAAGGTATCGTGCCGCTGCTTCATGGGTCCAGGCATTTCACCCACAACCAGGGTCGTTCCGGTATCCGAGAAATAATGCCGGTAATTACAACCCCAGTCGACGAAAAGTATATCGTTGTCTTTGAGCCGATAATCCACACTAGTTGCGATTCCCTGGCCGTTGATCCCGAATGCAAAATGATCCATAACCGCGTTTTCCCTTGAAATTTCGGCCAGATAACGCCGAAGCATATCCTGAACCCGGGACCCTGGACCGGCTAGTGAGAACGCCTCCATTCCCGCCCTCTCACCAATCAAGGCAGCACGGGTCAAGCGATCAATCTCCACCTCCGACTTGACCATCCGGATCATCCGAATCAGATTCGATGCATTCTTCATGCCTGCACCCACGGGATCATTCTGCAGGTATTCATGCGATTCCGGTGTGAGTCCTTCCTTATCCAAACCAACCCTTGCACCCGTCAGCCCACATGATTTTAGACAGCGTGTCAAAGCCTCACAGGACGATCCCGGGGGGTCTGCCCGGTGCGTCAATTCGTGAATCACTTTTTCCCGGCCAACCAGCCCGATTGGCTCTATGCTGTCATCCGGCCCGTAGGAGCCAAAAGTCTCGATTTCAATCTCCGGTAGGTCCAGGGTGTTCAGCAAGTGGACGGGATGGGCGATCAGAATCGGTCGTTCACCCCGTGGGTACACGGCAAACAGTTGAGTGACACTCGTCGAACCCCCGGGGTCGATCATGTATTGCTTGAACAGGGGATCGGACCAGGTCGAATAGTCCGTGAAATAAGTGACATTGACCGTCGATGCTGCAACCAAAGCATCCAAGCCATACTCGTCCATCCATGCATCGGCCCTCTTTGCGTTGATCGGCATGCGAGCCACCTCCCATTCACGCCCTGTTTTCAGGGAATGACAAAATAAAGGACATAACCACAGGACAGGCGTCATGCCCTGATAAATGACTATATCACTCATGTTAATAATCTTTCACATCCTTTGTTATTCCGATCACGAACCCATGCTTTCAATCATCAAGAGCAGGGCCTAGGCAGCAAAAATGGAAGACATCCTCTGGGCTGCAGGAGAAAACATTCCCCCGATCGAATCATTTTTTCGATCACTATGATGACATGTGTTATCTGGATGACAGACGGTAATACCTGCCTCATGTCCTGCAGAATTCCTGGGATAAACGTCTCCAAATGGAGACGTGTTCCCAGCCCATGAAGATATCAAACCCTGTACGGCCACCCGAAAGTCCATGCCCAGATATTGCTTGAAAACACTCCTTATTCCTGTGAGAAAGGTTGGCTGGTCTCATCACGAATGAGTTTTCGGGCATGTCCGGAAAGTCAATTGTCCTAGAATCCCGGATCCTGGACCCCGGTGATGGTTCCATTCGCCTGCAACACAAACGATGAATTACCATCAAGAAAGGTTCATGACATTATGGGCAACCCAGTCCAACCCGGCATCCCCGACTACACACCTGTCAGCGCTGATATGAAAGAGCGTCGAGTAATTGTCACGGGCGCCGGTACCGGCGTCGGTCGCGGTATCGGCCGGGTCTTTGCCAGCGCCGGGGCATCCGTCGTCTTCCATTATTCACAAAGTGCCGCCGGTGCTGAATCCGCTGCGGCCGAGGCGAATGCCGACGGTGGCAACGCGAAGGCCATCGGTGCAGATTTCAAGGAATTTGAAAGCTATAAAAAACTGGTTGATGCATCATGCGAATTTATGGGGGGGGTCGACATACTGATAAACAATGCGGGCATTACGACCAACGTACCCATCGAAGACATCACCGAGGACCAATTTGAAACCCTGTTCAACGTCAATATCAAGGCACAGATGTTCATGACCAAGCTGGCCGCAGTCGAGATGGAAAAGACCGGCAAGGGGCACATTATCAACATCAGCTCGGTACACGCGTTTGCCGGCATGACCGAGCACTCCATCTATGCAGCAACCAAGGGAGCCATCGTCTCCTTCACACGCGAGGTCTCGCTCGAGATGATCCAAAAGGGGATCCGGGTGAACTGCATTGCGCCGGGATGGGTCCATGTCGAGAATCAGGAAATAACGCTGGGCGAGGACTTTGATTGGGAGGAAGAGACCAAGGTTGTGCCCGCCGGATTCGCTTCCATCCCCGAGGATATCGGTAATGCGGCCCTGTTTCTGGCATCCGATGCCTCCCGGTTCCTGGTCGGGCAGACAATCATCATCGACGGGGGCCAGCTGGCGATTATGCCAAACACCGGTTCGTTCCGCGAGAAGCGCACAGAGAAATACGGCACCCGTTACGTCAATTGCAATTGATCCCGTCCCGGGTCAACCCGGATCAAAATCAATACTGAGGGAAAGACACTATGAACAAACCACGGATCCTGATTACGGGGCCAATCGATGATTATTCCGAGGGCGTTCTCGGAGAATTCGGAGAACTGGCATTCGCCCCCGATACCGATGAGGCAACACTGCTTGAATGGATCGACGGAGCCATCGCGCTGGCCGTCCGGGGTATTCCGCCAATCAGCGCTGATGTGATTAACCGGAGTTCGGGCCTGAAAGTCATCGGGCGAACGGGCGTCGGTTACAGCAACGTTGACATTGCCGCGGCGACTGCAAGGAAAATCCCTGTGATCAACACCCCCGGCGCCGGCGCCCGAGCCGTGGCCGAAGCCGCGATCACCTTCATGCTAGCGCTGGTCAAGCTGGTCCCTCTGTGGGACCGTGAACTGAAGGCTGGAAACTGGAAGTCACGTTTTGAGAACCAGGGCGGGGACCTCGAGGGCACGACCTTGGGCATTGTCGGACTGGGCACAATCGGACAACAGGTCGCGCATCTGGCCGGGCCATTCGACATGAACATCCTGGCTTACGATCCCTATACGCCCGCCAAGAAGGCAGCCGAAGTGGATGCCAAGCTTGTATCACTCGACGAGGTGATCGAATCATCCGATATCATCTGCCTGCACTGCGCTGAAACCGATGAGACACGCGGGTTCATCAACCGTGAAAACATCGCGCGATTCAAGGAGGGGACATACCTGATAAACCTCGCCCGGGGAGGTATTGTCGAGAGCCTTGATGTCCTGTATGAAGCACTCCAGAACGGGAAACTGGCCGGGGTGGGCCTAGATGTGTTCGAACCCGAGCCCCCCGATACCAGTCACCCGATATTCACTCTGGAGAACTGCATCGTCTCCCCGCATTCGATGGCCACGACGAAGGGAGCCATGAAACGCGTCTACCGTTCGATGGCCGATGACATGGCGGCCGTCCTGCGCGGTGAGAAGCCGCAGTTTGCGGTTAACCCCGCGGTATTTGAGTCCTGACCCGCTTGGTCATTGGGTATGTGTTCTCGATCCCAATCGGGCTCAGGCTCAACAGAAATTCCGTAAGGTGATCCCTATTTTCCGGAGTAACCGTTTGGGTGGTTTTTATGCCATTGCCACGCGGATGTGACAATCGACTCCAGATCGGGATACTGCGGTTCCCAACCGAGAATTTTTTTTGCCTTTTCCGATGAAGCCACCAGTGTAGACGGGTCGCCTACACGGCGCAATTCCACACTGTAGGGGATGGGATGGTTCGTGATCCGACGTGCCGTCTCGATCACCTCCAGCACACTGTGCCCGGTCCCGTTTCCCAAGTTGATCACCTGGCTGTCTCCACCGTCCGCGAGGTAGTCCAGTGACTTGAGATGTGCCTGAGCCAGATCATCGATATGGATATAATCACGCACACAGGTTCCATCGGAAGTCGGGTAATCATCTCCAAAAACTGCTATCGAATCCCGCTTTCCAAGGGCAACCTGAAGGACCAACGGAACGAGGTGTGTCTCGGGATCATGGTCCTCACCCCGCCCTGGTGAGCCGCCTGCCGCATTAAAATAACGGAGGGCAACATGACGCAACCCCCAGGCACGTCCGAAGGCGTCCAGCATGATCTCGCTGAAGCGTTTTGACTGGCCATACGGGTTCACAGGCAACATGGGATGATTCTCGTCGATCGGCGTCTGCTCAGGCTCCCCGTAGATCGCGGCTGTCGAGGAATAAATAATCTGGTCGATTCCTGACTCACGCATGACCTCCAGCAAGCCCAGTGTGTTCAGTGTGTTGTTTTTGAAATACTTCCCTGGGTCCTGGACGGACTCGAGAACCGATGTGCATGCGGCAAAGTGGATGACCCGATCCACCCGATATTCACGAATGACACTGCGTAGCAGGCCATGATCTGAGAGCTCTCCCCGGGCCAAGGGCACGCCCACGGGAATGGACTCGGGATGCCCGGTCGAGAGATTGTCAATCACAACAACCTCATCCCCGCGTGTTTGTAACGCAGCGACCGTCATACTGCCAATATACCCCAGTCCCCCGGTGACCAGTATACTCATGACAAATATGGGATTTCATGGGTCGACATAAACGCACATGTGCCCCTTTGGGGAAATAGCAGACAGAAATATGGGGGGCGGTGGATATGCACTTTAATGATCCAGCCTGCATCTATTCTCATGGGCCCAAATCCCCCCCCGATGGCACATGGAATCCCCCTCAACCATGCCAACTGCGACAAATACAACCCGCCTGTAACACTCTACATTTCTGTGAAAAATTGGCCCATACCATGTCGTGCCAACCCGACCAGAGGCTCATACATTGCGCCAGGCAAGATCGAGGGTACGCTTGCAATTGGCAATGACAATTTCCGGATCGTCACCCTCCATTGGCTTGACCTCGAAACTCACCAGCGGCGGACTGTCCGTGTTCAGAAAACCGTTGTCCAGCAGCACCCGCAAAAAATTCGTCAACTCCTCGACATCGTTCTCACCTCCCGGGTAGCCGAACCACGGGTGGTGGTCGCCGTAACGCGGGGAATTCTTGTCGCTCAGCAGGCAGTTTCCTATATCCACGGCACCCAGCCAGTCAAGAACAGGGAGGATCGCCTGTTCCGAGGTTTCACCAATGATCGGGATATGGCTCAGATCGACAACGATGCCGAAATTCTCATTCCCGGAAGAGACGTTCTCCGCATAACGCCTGACGAGATCTACCGGACCCAGCAGCACCGCCTTATCGACATTGTAGTCAAACACCTCGAGCAGGATCTTCATGTCACCGCCGGATCTCCCGTGCTCACACAATTCACCGGTCGACTCAACAAGCCGATCCAGTGCCCCATCAATATCATTGTTTGAATATTTCCCGCTGAGGAAAACAAAACTCTCCGCGCCGATCTCATAGGCTTCATCGATTCCGCGCTTCATTTCATCAACAGCCTTGCGCCGCTCAGGTTCATCCTCGTGGTTCAGGTTCAAACCCTGGGTTAGCAAAGCCGGATGCGCACCGTAGACAACCCGCATATGAGACCCATCAAGCATGGCCCGGGCCTGGTGACGCACGGCCGGGTCCTTGATCCAACTGACCGCCACGCCGTCAAAGTAGGTGTCGGTGACGACCTTTTTCAGGGTCTCCAGAATGGGCCCCTCGCCTTTCTGGGTCTCGGGAAATGCCATAAAATGGATCAATCCGACATGCATATACTTTCTCATCGAGTCTTTCATATTACCTCGTTACTCCTCATTGAACTCATGGATCAAGTATAGTCTGGTGTTCAGGTGGTTTTGACAAGGATATAATCGGATAAATTGCATGCCTGTCGCCGTTCCCATGACCGAGGTTCCTGAATATCTGAGCAAAAAAGATTGGTCGGATATCCTGAATTTAATCCAAAACCCGGTGGACTCGTCACTCGACGCACAGGACAGTTCCATCCATCGGATCCAATCGATAAAAAAACGTCCCGCCAGGAACCAGAGGAATACTTCGCGACATATCAAATATCGGACCATCAATCCCATCGACGGAAAAATGAGGCTGTCATGGAATTTTTTCAAACATCAGCATACAATCGGGCCAGATTGAGCCTGGCTTATTGCTTGTACACACCAACAGGATATTCATGGCTTGTATAGATCCCCAAGAACCAGGTTCGGTGATCCCGCCGCATTGCCGGATCACCATTGTCCATGACTGGCTACTCGGGATGAGGGGTGGCGAATGGGTTCTCGATGCAATCCTGGATCTTTTGCCCAACCCGGTTATCCAGACGCTGTTCTACAACCCGGAAGAAATCAACCCGTCGATCAACGTTCACAGTATTAGACCCGGCCCGCTTAACCATTTGCCCCTCATTAAACACTGGTACCGCTGGACACTCCCGCTGATGCCACTGGCCACGCGTTGCATTCGGATCCATCCACGCACAGATCTCGTCATTTCACTCAGCCATTGTGTCGCTCATGGCGTTACCACACCCCCGGGTGTCCGGCATATCTGCTATTACTTTAGCCCCATGCGCTATCTGTATGATCAGGAAGAAGCCTATCTCAAGCATGGAGGGCCCGAAAGTTACTTTCTCAGACCCGTATCTGCCCAACTGCGCAAATGGGATACACGCGCGGCTCAAAGGCCGCAGCAAGTTGCAACCCTGTCCAAGTTTGTCGCGGCTCGTATCTCGAAATCTTATGACCGAACAGCCCAAGTCATCCATCCCCCCGTCCGGACTCAGTTTTTCACACTGCCGAAACCGGAATTTCACGTTTCTCCACAACGCGAGAAAGAGCTCCTCATGGTTTCAGCCATGGTTCCCTATAAGAGGGTTGATCTGGGGATCCGGGCAGCCAACCGCCTTGGGATACCATTGCGGGTGGTAGGAGGCGGCCCCCTGTTAAGGAAGATGCGCAAAATTGCCGGGCCCACGGTGACGGTCGAGGGTCCCGTCCATGAGACAAGGCTTCTGCATCTCTACCAGACGCGCAAGGCACTGATCTATCCGGCCGAGGAGGATTTCGGGATCGTCCCACTCGAGGCAATGGCCTGCGGAATGCCCGTGCTCGGTTATCGTTCGGGAGGGCTGACCGAGACTCTGGTCGAAGGGGTTTGCGGCGCATTCTTTGACGAGCAGACCGTCGATTGCCTGAAAGTCGCACTGGAGAACCTGGATCCCCAAAAATACAGACCGCATGCAATGCGTAAACAGGCCGAGCGTTTCAGTGAAGCGAACTTCAAGGCCAAATTCATGAACTTGATACGCAGTGAATTGGGATGTTAATAGGCTATTTGGCTTCAGGTTCTGCGAATCGACTGTGCGAGCCCCGTTCTGGACTCGAAGGCCGCAATCTTGTCCTCATGCAATAGTGTGAGACCGATCTGGTCTAGACCGTTGAGCAGGCGATGTTTCATGAACCCATCAATCTCAAAGGAAATCGTTGGGCCACCGGGTCGTGTGATCTGCTGTGCTGGAAGGTCGACCTCAATTTCATATCCCTCCTGTGACCTGACCTCGGAAAACAGCATGTCGACGGTCTTTGGCTGAAACGTGATGGGAAGCATTCCGTTATTGAAACAGTTGTTGTAGAATATATCCGCAAAGGATGGGGCAATCAGGACCCGGAACCCATAATTATCCAGCGCCCATGGTGCATGTTCCCGTGAAGATCCACAGCCGAAGTTGTCTCCGGCAAGGAGTATCGATGCACCACGATAGCGTTGCGCATTCAATTCAAAGGAGGGGTCGGGGGTCTTCCCGTCCTCAAGGAAACGCCAGTCAAAAAACAATGCATCCTCATACCCATTACGTTCGATCCGTTTAAGGAACTGCTTGGGAATAATCTGATCTGTATCGACATGTTGCGCCTGCAGCGGGGCAACGATGCCTCTGTGTTTCTCAAACCTGTTCATGTCCTGTAGTCCCATTCCCTGATATCGGTGAATCGCCCCTTGATGGCGGCGGCGACGGCCATGGCCGGGCTCACGAGGTGGGTCCGCCCACCCTTGCCCTGTCTTCCCTCGAAATTTCGGTTGCTGGTGGATGCACAACGGTCCCCCGGGTTGAGTCGATCCTCATTCATGGCAAGGCACATGCTGCAACCAGCCTCGCGCCATTCAAACCCAGCCTCCTTAAATATCCTGTCCAGCCCCTCCTCCTCAGCCTGAAGCTTGACCTGGTGACTCCCGGGCACAACAAGGGCCTGTTCGATCCGTTCGTTGACCCGATGGCCACGAACAACCCTGGACGCTGCACGAAGATCCTCAATCCTGCTGTTTGTGCAGGATCCCATAAAAATCTTGTTGATTCGAATGTCAGTGATCGGAACCCCCTCCTCGAGATCCATATACTGCAGGGCTTTCATCGTGGTCGAGCGCACATTGTGTTCCGCAATTTCAGCCAGCACGGGTGTCCGGCCAGTCACGCCCTCGACCATGCCTGGAGATGTCCCCCACGTCACCTGCGGCTCGATTTTAGATGCATCCAATTCAACCAGTTCATCGTAACTGCATCCGGAATCCGACGCAAAGCCCTCCCAATAGCTGACCAATGCATCCCACGAAACATGCTCCGGAAGATACGGCCGGCCCTTCAGGTAATCAAAAGTCGTCCCATCAGGCGAGATCAGACCCGCACGGGCGCCACCCTCAATCGACATGTTGCAGCCCGTCATCCGTCCCTCCATGCTGAGGCTGCGGATGACCTCGCCTGTGTATTCGATGACGTATCCCGTACCTCCCCCGGTTCCGATTTTCCCGATAATTGCCAGGATCACGTCCTTGGCCGTGATACCGTTGAGAAGTTTTCCGCTGACACGGACCTCCATGGTCTTTGAACGGCCTTGCTGCAGGGTCTGGGTTGCCAAGACATGCTCAACCTCGCTGGTCCCAATCCCGAAAGCCAGGCAACCGAACGCGCCATGGGTCGCGGTGTGGCTGTCGCCACAGACAATGGTAAACCCGGGCTGTGTCAGCCCCTGCTCCGGGCCGATGACATGAACGATTCCATTCCTGCGGTCATCCATGTCAAAGCAGGTGATATCAAACTCCTTACAGTTCGCCTGCAACTTCTCAACCTGTATCCTGCTCATCGGGTCGCGAATCGGCCGGCTGCGGTCAGTTGTCGGGATATTGTGGTCCATGGTTGCGAATGTCAGCGCAGGCTGCCGGACGGAACGGTTCGAGAACCGCAAACCTTCAAACGCCTGCGGCGACGTGACTTCATGCACATAATGCCGGTCGATGTAAATGACCGCCACCTGCCCCGGCTCCTCGTGAACCAAATGTGAGTCCCAGATCTTCTCGTAGATATTCCTGGCCATGCTGGATCCTATTTCCTCCAACCGTCATCATCCCATCACTGCCGGGCTCGGGGCGGATCCGTATCGTAACACTGCCGGAAAATAATCGCAATGATCTTGGCAAGGTATTCATCCTCGCATTGTCCATGGCTTATCCCCGAGATCTATGTAATCCAACCCCGCCATGGGATCTGTCTCCGTCAGGGCCATATGCATCCATTGGGAGAGGCATGGACACGGATTCGGGCCGGATCCTCAACAATGCGTAACCCACGCGGGCCGACCGTCATGAACTTGTCATGGGATTCCCAATCGACTTCGAGTTAAAAGCCTGTGGGACAACACGAATGTCTTGTGATTTCCATCCACAATTCTCTAACATGGATCTGACAGTATTTATTTTAACTCATCCCTTCTACAATACATGTCCGGCCGTGTATTGGGCCTGCCCGACATTCATCCGTGTTTGTGGTTTTGATGCCGGGCAGTCAGAACAGCATGGGTCTGAAATTCAAAATGAATGACCAACACTGATTGCGTTGCCCCCGAGTCTGGGATAAGATCGGCTGATCCTGAAACACGCTGGATAGATGGCATGGAAAAAAATCATCTGCATCCCCAGACGATCGCCATCCACACGGGTGTCTACAAGGATAGCACGTACAATTCGATCACGACGCCGATCTATCCGTCCTCCAACTTCAAATTCGAGAAACTTGGCGTTGAACCGCCATTCGACTATACGCGGTCGGGAAATCCAACACGATGCGCGCTGGAGGAAAACCTCGCCGCACTCGAGGGGGGACACCAGGCCTGGGCAGTCCAGACGGGGATGGCTGCTATCACCCTCGTGCTGTTACAACTGAAAAGTGGCGACCACCTGATCTGCGGCAACGAGATATACGGTGGGTCATGGAGACTGTTCCACCAGATCGCCCCCGGGATGGGTATCGAGGTCACGGCGGTGAACATGCGTGACCCCGGATCCATCCGTGCGGCAGTCCGCCCTGAAACGAGAATGATCTGGTTCGAGACCCCGACAAATCCCCTGATGAATCTGGTGGATATTCCTGCCATTGTCGGGATAGCCCGTGATGCGAACCTTGTCACGGCGGTTGACAACACATTCATGAGCCCGGTCCTGCAAAGCCCGTTCGAATACGGGGTCGATATTGTGATGCACTCCACAACCAAGTATATCAACGGGCACAGTGATGTGGTCGGAGGGGCTGTGATCGTGCGTGAACCCACGCTCGCCGGGGCGATCAGTCGCAGCGTCAATGCAACCGGTATGGGCTGTTCCCCGTTCGATGCCTGGCTCATATTGCGAGGAGTGAAGACACTGGTCCCCCGGATGCAAATACACTGCGAGAATGCACAGCGAATTGCGGAATTCCTCGATGCGCATTCGAAGGTCGTAAAGGTCTATTATCCGGGGCTCCCGGACCATCCCGGCCATGAGCTTGCGGAGAAACAGATGCGAGGTATGGGGGGTATGCTGAGTTTCGAACTGGATAAATCTCAGTGTGGATTTGAGGGGTTTGTCGAGCGGCTCCGCCTGTTTCGGATAGCGGTGTCTCTGGGCGGTGTCGAGTCGCTGGTCGAACAGCCCTGGAGTATGTCACATGACGGGATGGCGGATGACGCCAAGCGAGCGGCCGGGATCACGCCCAGCGTCCTCAGGCTGAGTATCGGCATCGAGCACCCCGACGACCTGATGGCCGATATTGAACAGGCGCTGGGATAATCATGTGATATCCCGAACGTTGCATCTGGATCGAATTGCACGATGCCGGCAGGACCGTTTTTACAGTCCACTCCGTAGACAAGCGGCAAACAGTCATCACCGAACAGCCTCCTGAGGAGAAGCGGGTGTCATGGGAAAATTACCGTGGAAGAGGTCAATACCCGTCCTGCTGGTGATTGCGTGTCTCGTGTTCCTATCCAGGAGTCTGGACCTCGGGACATGGATTGAAAAGGCCTTGACTTGGATCGCGTCGCTGGGAGTCTGGGGCCCGGTTGCCTTCACCGTGATATACATCGTCTCCACTATCCTATTAATCCCCGGATCGGTCCTGACTCTGGGGGCCGGCTTTCTGTTCGGCGTGGTCAAGGGTTCAATCGTGGTATCGATCGCGAGCACGACCGGGGCAACACTGGCCCTGCTGTTGGGACGAACCCTTTGCAGGAAAATGATCGAGGGAATGGTCCTTCGAAATCCTAAATTCAAGGCGGTCGATGCGGCTGTCAGGCAGAACGGGTTCAAGATTGTCATCCTCACCCGGCTCACTCCGGTCATCCCATTCAGTCTTCTGAACTACATTTACAGCCTGACCGGGGTCCGGGTTCATGATTTCCTGATCGCAAGTTTGATTGGGATGATTCCCGGAACGGTCATGTATGTGTACTTCGGATCGCTTTTCCAGAACATCCCCGATATTTTCAGTGATCACGACAAAAAGCCGGGTGAAATGCTTCTCCTTGTCATTGGCTGCATCATGACGGTGACCGTCATGGCCCTCGTAACCCGGATTGCAAAGAAGGCGATTTACAAAGTATCCCCCAGCCTGGAGTGTGCTGAAGAGACTCCTGCCGAACCCTGGTCCCGGAACCACAGGTTACGAGGTGATGTCCATGACTGAGCAGCATGTCATGTTACCTGCCGACGAACATAACGCAAAACTCGTCGATCTTGTGCATCCGATGGACTGGGAGAACCCGACACCAGACGGGAGGTACAATCTTGTCGCGGTCGGAGCAGGGACAGCGGGACTGGTTGCTGCATCCGGTTCAGCCGGGCTGGGTGCAAAGGTTGCCCTGGTTGAGCGTGACATGATGGGCGGGGATTGCCTGAACACGGGTTGCGTCCCATCCAAAGGGGTCATCAGCACCGCCCGCACAGCGGCAACCATCCGCGATGCGGGGCATTTCGGCATCCGTGTACCTGATGGTGTCAAGGTGAATTTCGCCGGCACCATGGAACGGATGCGTAAACTGCGCGCTGAACTCGCGTCCAATGACTCAGCCCGGCGTTTTTCAGCCATGGGGATCGATGTTTATCTGGGCCAGGCAAGATTCACCGACAAGGATACCCTGGAGGTGGCGGGTTCAACCCTGCAGTTCAAGAAAGCCGTGATCGCAACCGGGGCACGCGCGGTCATCCCGGCGATACCCGGACTCGATCAGATTGATTACCTCACCAATGAAACGATTTTCTCCCTGACCGAGTTGCCGAAAAAATTCGGGGTCGTCGGCACCGGCCCGATCGGCTGTGAGATGGCTCAGACATTCGCCCGTCTCGGCTCAGAGGTCCTGCTGATCCAGACAAAAAACGGGATCCTGCCCCGTGAAGACCGTGATGCAGCCCGATGTATCAGGGTGGCGCTGGAACGGGACGGCGTGGTTCTCAAGGACGGGGCACATAACCTCAGGGTCGAGCCGGCCAAAGACGGCAAGATCCGTATGCTTGTCGAGTCACAAGACGATGGCCTCGACGAAGTTGTTGACCAGTTTCTTGTCGCGGTCGGTCGCACACCCAATGTCGAGGGCCTCGGACTTGATGCCGCGGATGTCAAGTATTCCGGCCAAGGTGTTGTCGTTAACGACAATCTTCGGACAACCAACCGGAATATCTTTGCAGCCGGAGATGTCTGTTCGTCCTGTCGCTTCACCCACGCGGCGGACTTTCAGGCCAGGATCGTGATCAACAATGCGCTGTTCATGGGGCGTTCAAGATCCAGTCAACTGACAATTCCCTGGTGCACATACACCGATCCGGAAATCGCCCATGTCGGCCTCCATAAGGACCAGGCCTACGAAAAAGGGATCGAGACCGATACATACACCCAGGAACTGCGTGATATCGACCGTTGCATCCTTGATGATGAGACGGATGGATTCGTACGCGTCCATGTCAGGAAGGGAACCGACAGAATTGTGGGGGCGACGATTGTCGCGACAAATGCTGGTGACATGATCAGTGAGATCACGATGGCCATGAAACATGGAATCGGCTTGAAAAAGATCTCAATGACAATACATCCCTACCCCACCCAGGCCGAGGCCATCCGCAAGGTGGGGGATCAGTATAGCCGTTCACGCCTGACGCCCCGGGTCAGATTGCTGATGAAATCCTGGTTTCGCTGGACCCGTTAATCGGCCCAGTCCCTGATCCGTTGTTGCCGCAACCAAAGTTCCCGTGGCCCTCATGGCATGTTGCCTGCAGTGTCCGCCGTATTGTCCTTGATTCCCCGTGTCTCCGGTGAATCAAGGACATGCCCGATCACGGGTCGGGTGTAAACCTCGAGTCCAGGATCATCCTTACTGTTGCGGCCGCAGCGATCGACGCGGTCTCGGCACGCAGTATCAAGCCTCCCAAAGCCACCGGTTGATAACCTGCCTCCTCCAGCAATGCAGCTTCCTCATCCGTGAACCCACCCTCTGGACCGATCGCCAATTCAACAACCGTGGCCTCTGCCGGGCAATTCCCCAACCATTCCGTCAGCGGAAGTGCACTTCTCACCGGATGTGCAAACGCCCTGAAAAACCTCTGATCTGTGGGGGGATGCCACCGGTCAAACCGCTCGGGTGGGAGGATCTTCATCGGCCGGTTGCGTCCGCACTGCTTGGCTGCAGCAACCGCTAGTCGCTCCCAGCGTTGGGGGGGTGGATCACCTCGGAGAATATCATTTCTGCCGACACAACGCTGGGTCAGCAACGGGGCCAGCGTATTGACCCCCAGTTCAGATAGTTTCTCGATCATCCAGTCCATCGTACGCCGCTTGAGGATGGCCACCGTCATCCGTATGAGCAGTCCTTCTTGTTCCCGGGATGGGAGCGCTCCAGCCAACCGGACACCAGCCCTCCCGTCCTCAGCACCGGCCAATTCCGCTGCATATCCCCGACCCGAAGAATCGAACAGCATAAACCGATCTCCCACCCTGCAGCGAAGGACATGCAGAAGATGATGGGATTCATCCCTTGGAAGCTGAACCATCTTGCCAGATTCGAAATCAACAACCCCCGGATAATAAAACCGGCGGTGACATGGGCTTTGGTCACTCATGGGTCACGCAGTTCTCTGATGCGATGATCATATTTCCCCTGCTCAACGGATCGGGCCTGTTCATGGGTGCCGATATCCCTGGTCAGTCAAATATGACGGAGGATTAGGCCCAGGACGCAGACCTCCCTGCCGGGCAAGGCATGAATATCAGTCTGTCAGAATCTGTAATGGGAGGAATTGGCACGTTCGTAGGCATCCGGTTCCGACAACAAAATGGGATCGATCCGGGCGGCTCGTGCAGCCCCCATAGCATCCGAATTTAGCATGTAAACACTCTGGTCAAGGAGGTAGATATTGGTTGTAGGACGCTGCAGGGTTTCCTCTGTATCGTGCGTCCAGCGTAACGCCGGGGCATCAATCGGCTGCAGGATACGAACAAAGACGCGCGCGATGATCCCCGAGGGCTGTGGCTTGAGTTCACGCTGGCCCATCCGATAATCGATGATCCCACGTTCGGGGATGATCTTGTTGTTGATATGATAATCCCAGTTCCAGACATCCCGGAAAAGACCGTCCTGAATATTGACCCCGGAGATGATCGTGTTATTGCTATCCGTATCTAAAATCTCAACCGAAAGCGGATCGTACTCAATGGCCAGACGCAGTTCATCGAAGATCATTTTGTCGGGATTATCCAGCCCGACATCGATGACCAGCCAGTCATCAGGCTGAAGTTCCCTCTCCCCGGGCTGGTCGATCCAAAGGGTCGGGGGACGGAGTTTACGCTGGTCGATATAACCCGTCATCACGGGATCAAGGGCCTCGAACGAGGATTGCACCATTTTTTCCGGTTCACCATCGGCCTCATCTGGCAACCGCACATGGATATAGGCTCCGACATTCGACTTGTCCATCCCCAATGAACTCTGGTTCTGGCAGATGTCACCCAGAAACAGGCGTGAATAACTACCGTCGATTTCCGGCCGGATCTGCAACCCCCTACCCCGCCGGACCGCCTTCCACACGATGGTCAGGAACGTGGCCTCAAGCGAGTCAACGGGCTTCTTGAACCTTGCACGGTATAGGATCGTCCCCCTATCAGCATCGACTTCAACAACAGGGTTCCCTTCAAGTAGTTCAAGGACATGATCTTGGTGGATCCCCAGCGGCTGCACGGCACCCGGGGGATAACTAATCTTAAGTTCAACATTATCAATGGACAGATGATCCTGATTCATGATCCGGCAGTTGGTATGAAAACTCTCGCCAACCGTCTTGATCACGGTCGAGGGTGACATATAGAATGTTGCATAAGGTCGGTTGCCGGTGAGGCTCCGGTCTTTACCGTCCTCACTCTTGGGTTCGTCATCGGTGATTTCAGGCTTTTCCCGAGATTCCTGCTTGGCCCCTTCCTTGGATTCCTTCTTATCTTCATCCCTTGATGATTGCTGCTTGCCCTGCCGCTTGTCCTGACTTTCCTGTTTGTCCTGCTCTGCCTGACTTTCCTGCTTATCCTGTTTGCGTTGTTCCCAACGAAATTTGATCAGTTCACGCTGGCGTTCCAGCCGCTGTTTGCGGCTCAGCCCGGGCACATTCGGATCCTTCTCGAACGGGATGGGCGTCCGCTCAGGTTGCTGGGCACAAACCACGCCGCCAAAGCCCAACCCGGGAATCAGGAACAGACATATCAGCAGGGACCTGTAATCATCATATCTCACAATCCATGATCTTTCCGGCCGTCTGGATAAACAGCCATACCGATGCCAGTTTAATCCAATTCTACATTCTCCGCAATGATCGAGCCAATCGGGAATACCGTAAATGAATATCCACAATATTGATTAAATACGATTTATATATTCTTCAAGAAATAACCGGTTCGGGTTGAACCGGCAGGGATATGGAGAATCCACGATAATCAGGGTTGATCTTCCAAGATCCTCAGCCAATCGCTAACCTGTCTGAAATGGGCCTGATGGCCCGAACCATTTCCAGATTCTTCAAGTTCAACCAAAATCCGGTGCGCATCGTTCAGATAATCCCAAGCCTCTGCGAGCCGATGGGGATCCTCCTCGCCCAGAATCATCAGGATCCGCCCCATGAGCAGCCTCGGTATATATCCGGATTCGTTCTGGACCCTCAACCCGATCAAGGGGAAACGAAGCATCGCGGCAACACTCAGATCCTCGGGTGTAATTTCTCTGGCTTTCATGTACATCCGGGTCGCCTTCTCAACATCGATCCCACGATATGCCGCGTGGCCGTTGATAATGAAAGGCAAAGCTGCCTCATAACGCTTCAGTCTTTCCAGATCCCTGGGTGGAACTGGCCCCTGCGCCAAAAAACGCCGGGGTGACTCACGAATAGACATCAGGTCGTTGAGATTATCAATCAGCGGGGCGTCGCCGTAACCATACTTGGGAGACTCAAATTCCAAAATCGGGTTGTTTTCCGTATTCAGGTCATCGCCCTCCAGGTATTGTTCCAGTTTTTCGCCGGCCGTGATGAAACACGACACCAGCTTGACCGGATCGTCAAGGAAGAGCTCGGCAAGATCTGTCCGGACATCTGGTTCCTTGATCCGTTCACTGATGCGACCGAGGTCGATCTTGACTTCGTCCCTCCAGCCGACAAGTAGAATATAGTGCGTAGGCTCGTTGTTCATATAAAAAACGGCCATGTCTGGAAACACACGATGGAACGTCCTCAACGCAACCTTGAACATATCCCTCGACAGCCCTGCCAGCGGCATCCAGACAACCACAACACCGTCATCTGTCAACCGTTGACGACAGGCCTCGAAATATTCGAGATCATAGAGGTTGGCATTGGATTTGTAGCGCAGGTCCGTGCAATCAGTGGCAATCACATCATAGGTCGTATCGGTGTAACGCAGGTAAGCCCGGGCGTCATCCAGGATAATCGAATAGAGATCATCCTGATCGGAAAATTCTAGTGGATGTTGATCCCCATAGAACCGGTGGTTGGCAGCAGTCAGCTCGGGGGCAGCATTCAGGACCGTATGACAAATCTCAACGGCATGAACCTCGTTGAGCCGATCATGCAACTGGAACGAGTAGGATGCGCCCCCGCTCCCGAACCCGACAGTCAGTACGCGTTCCGGATCCTCGACCATCAGCAGGCCCAGATGCGCCAGCGATTTCTGGTCTGTCTGAAGCATTGGCTCCGTTCCCGCGACTCCGACACCGTCCACATAAATCGTGCGGTACTTGACATGGTTTTCCACGACGGCCACCGTTGCCAACGGGCCTTCATCGTAAAATACCATCCTGCTTCGGGCCGAGGAGAGCGGCTGCAGCCCCTTTGAGTGATCCAGACCAAGGAAGACAAAGAGCAGAACGGCTGAACCCAGCAAGGTCATCAATACAAACTGTCGTCTCGAATCCCTGAAACTGAACAGCAGCCACAGCCCCAGAAGAAGTTCAATGATCCCAAGCAGGATGAGTCCGCAAGACAGACCAGCCAGAGGAATAATGACAAGACCCGCGAGCAGCGAACCAAAAATGGCCCCGACCGTGTTCACCGCATACAGAATCCCGACACCATATCCAACCCTGCCCAAGTGAACGACCACCCGTGCAGCGACTGGAAAAGCCATGCCCATCAGAAGCGTGGGTATTCCAAGGACCGCAAAGGTCTGGATCATCACATTGATGACAGCCAAGATCCAGTTCAGTTCATTCTTCTCTGCATCGAAGACACCCTTGATCTTCATGGCATCGCCGCCGGTATACAGGATCGCCACAGACATCATGATCGCAATCCCGATCAGGCAGACCAAAATTGCATACAGTCTAACAGGTTTCTTTTGTGAATCGATCACCGGCCCGATTACCGCACTGCCAATGGCAAGTCCGGCCAGAAATACCGTCAACATCGCCGAAAACGTATAGGTGGTGTTCTTCAGGAACTCGAATGAGAATACAAGTGAGCGGCTCCAAAGGACCTGAGCGGCGAGTGCCACACCACCGGAGATGCAGGCCACAACCAGCACCTGCCTGATAATCCGCCATTCCACAACAGGGACATTTACTTTGCCACCTGGGGATGTTTGCGGTGGGGGGGCGACCCTTCGACCTGATTGTTTCTCGATCGACATGGAAATCAGCAGGCCAGCAAAACCCACAAGCAAATTCAGCGACACGGCAACCCACTCGGTGACCTGCAGCCCCCAAATAGCTATAAGCACGAATCCGGCCGCAAACGCCCCCATCATCGCCCCAAACGTGTTGACTGCATAGAGCCAGCCGACATGGAGTCCGAGATGATCCTTGTGGCGTACCATGAAACGCGCAAGGACAGGCAGGGTTGCACCCATCAACGTTGTGGGTACAAGCATGACCAGAAAGGTCATGCTGAATCGCAACGTAGTCAAAATGACGAAATTCTGGCCGAATGTCCCGTAAGCCCAGGCATCGATAAATACAACGGCAGCGAACAGGAAAGGCAGGGCGATCCCGGCAATCCCGATTGCAATCTCGATCAGGGCGTAGACACGAAACGGCCTCTCAAGCCGGTCCGAAAGTCGCCCCAGAATCCAGGACCCCAGCGCCAGCCCGGCCATGAAGGCAGTCAGTACAGCGCAAACGGCAAAAAGGCCGGCCCCGAAGCGGGCAAGGAGCATCCTTGTCCACACTACCTGATAGATCAGGCCAGCGGCACCCGATGCAAAGAACAGTGGGTATGCGGCGAAACCAATGGATCCCGCCACCCGCCCGGATGTTGAACCTTGATCGGTGGATGGGGTCGACGTCATGACCGGATCAATTCTGGCGTAAGCATGCATCAGACATGGGCGCAGACCCGAACTGAAAAAACCCCCATTCTAGGTCATGCAGAAAGCGTCTGGAACAAACCAATGTCGCCTATTCCTTGCTTGACGCCTCCACGGGCCATCGGTACAGTTGAGGACCGTCAGGGCCCACGGTAACCAACCCGGCAAAGGCTCTTTGACAGGCACCCGGAGGCATACAACAAAGGGGACTTACAATAAAGTCGATTGACGGTGAATGTCCAGAAAATCATCACTTTAGACAAGGATGAGGTCCTGTCGTTCTGTGGCCAAGGGGACAGCAAACTCCGACAGATGCAGTCCCGGATGGAGGCCAGGATTGTTGCCCGTGGGAACGAGATACGTATCGACGGCAGTCAAGGGGAAGTCGATGCCGCAAGCGACCTGATCAATGAACTGCTCAAGGTACAACGCACAGCCAGGACACCCCTCACCGAGCAGCAAGTCCAGCAGGCGGCGGCGAATTACGATAAAATCGGCAGGGGCCGAATACATGAGGTATTCCTTGACACGATACCTGTGCCTCTCAAGCGCAAGCATGTTGCCCCGCTAACCGCCACTCAAAAAGCTTACATCGATGCAATCCGGGGAAATGATGTTGTGTTCGGCGTGGGTCCTGCAGGAACAGGCAAGACCTACCTTGCCGTGGCCATGGCCGTTACCCGGCTGATCGAGGGCGATGTCGGTCGGCTGATCCTGGTCCGGCCCGCCGTGGAAGCCGGGGAAAGGCTCGGATTTCTTCCCGGAGACATCTCGGCCAAGTTCGACCCTTATGTCCGGCCCCTCTATGATGCGCTATATGAAATGATCGAGCTAGAAGAACTACGCGACTATATCGACAAGGGGATCATTGAGATCGCCCCCCTCGCCTATATGCGTGGCCGTACACTGAACAACAGCTTTATCATCCTTGATGAGGCCCAGAACACATCTGTCGAACAGATGAAGATGATGCTGACCCGGCTGGGCTTGGACTCACAGGCCGTGGTAACGGGTGACCCTAGTCAGGTCGACCTTCCAAGAGGCAAGAAATCAGGCCTGGAACATGCGCGACGTGTCCTCCAAAAGGTCAATGGTATAGAATTCATCGAGTTTAGCAGAGGCGATGTTGTCCGGCATACGCTAGTGCAGAAAATTATCAAGGCCTACGACAAGCATGGCTAAGAGCCAACATTCACTACGGCTTAATGAGGCATCCGATCGCGGGCAACCCGACCTGCAGGGGTCCAAACGTCGCTCCAGACTATGGAAAACGTGTGTCGTAACCACGGTCTGGTATTTACTGGTAGTTCTGACGATCTGCTATTTCCTGTATGATCAGCCTTATTCCACCGAGGAGGGCGAGCCCTCACGCCATACCGTCATCGCGGAAACCGACCTGGAAATCGAGGATGTCGAGGCAACGCAGAAAAAGCGGGACAACCTCAGGGAGAACAGGCCCGAGCTATGGATTCTGGATGACCAGATCAAGACAGATGCACTGTTGAAGGTCAATGTATTCATCGACATCCTCAAGGAGACCCGGCCACGTAACCTGAATGACCTTGAAAAGTTCAGGGCCCAGCTGAGGGATCAGAATGGTATCGACATTAGCGCTGAGTCGGCAAGTCAGTTCATGGCAAGACGCCTGGCCGCACTGAAATATCCACTGACATGGAGTGTTCTTCAAAGGGACCTTAATGCAATCGTCCAGGAACTACTCGGTGAATATGCCATTGTGAATGACACCATTCGTTATCAGTCGCATTTTGGTAGCGGTAATCTTGAACTGATCGACCCGGTCTTGTTCGAGCCGGTATTAAGCCCCAGGGAATCATGGCCGCCCGGCCGTGTCCTGGAAATGATGGACGGCGGGGTTCGTGAACACCTCCTGAACGTGAGTCTGCCGAGACTTTACCCGGACAAGTCGTTTGGGGAATTGCGATTGGCCTGTTCTGAACTGATCCTTAACGTCGTTTCGGCCAACCTGTATTACAATCGTTACCAGACGGTCAAACGCTTCAATCTCATGGAAAGGGAACTTGAACATAGCCCATTGATGAAAAGTTATGTACGGGGCGAAACGATCGTGAAAAAGGGCGATTCGCTGTCCAGACTTCAGGTGCATGCACTCGAGGAACTTAATAGCCGCCGCATTGACCAAATGACGATGAAACTGATCGGCATCCTGCTGATCACAACCATCATCTTCATCGCCGTCGGGCTATACCTCGTCATGTTTTCCTCCCAGACCGAACTGGGTACAACAACCATCACGCTTTACACCCTGCCGCCCTTTCTGGCTCTGGTAATCGGGTATACTTGGCACATCGGACCGGGTGACCCGTGGACAATGCTGCTATTTCCCAGCGCTATGACAGGTGTCCTGGCAGCCCTATTGATTCGGCCGCAGGTGGCATTCATCCTGGTACTGGTATCCAGCTGCCTATTCGGGATCACGATGGATCAGGACCTTGATTTTCTGGTAATGGCACTGGCGGGGGGGTTCTGTGCGGTCCTGGCCAGCCGTCAGATCCGCGTGCGGATTCACTGGATCCGTGCCGGGCTCAAGGTCGGCATTGTGAATATGGTCATGTTGGGAATGCTGATGCTGATCCGTGCCAAGGTCCCGGAAATGTGGCACATCGAAATCCTGATCACCTTCCTCAATGGCCTACTCTACCCGTTTGTGTCGATCATCCTGTTGACCGTTTTTGAAAAATGGTTCGGCGTGGTAACCGACCTGAGCCTGATTGAATTGACCGGCGACCAAAATGGGCTGCTGGTCCAACTTGAGGAAGCGGCACCCGGGACATACCAACATGTGCTGAATGTGACCAAGCTGGCGGAGGCAGCCGCCCAGGAAATTGGGGCCAATTATCTGCTTGTCCGTGCGGGGGCGATGTTTCATGACATCGGAAAGATGATCAAGCCGCAGTATTACACGGAAAACCAGGTCAGCCTTGAAGACAAGAAGGTCCATTCACGGATTTCACCCTATATGAGCGTTCTGATCATCCGTAACCACGTCAAGGAGGGACTCGACATAGGCAGAAAATGGAAACTGCCCAAAAAAGTTCTGGACTTCATCCCGGAACATCACGGAACAAGCCTAATCAGCTACTTCTACGAGCAGGCAATGCGGCGTTACGAGGAGAGCGGGACAATGGACCCGGTAAGAGAGGAAGACTTCCGCTATCCCGGCCCACGACCCCAATCGATAGAATCGGCAATCGTCTTGATCGCGGACTCGGTTGAAGCTATATGTGCCAGCCGTTTTACCGGCGGTCAGGTCAGTGAAGACGAACTGCGGAGGACCGTCCAGGAGGCGATTACAATACGGTTCAATGACGGGCAGTTCGACATCTGTAACCTGACGATGCACGACCTGTTCCGGATCCGCGAGTCGCTGGTCCGGACCCTGAAGGCTCGATATCATTTCAGAATAGCCTATCCCGAGCCGCAAAATCCCGTTCAACCCCAGTCGAAAGACAGGGAGACGACTAGTAGTACATCGATAGCGGTCGTTGGGCCAGGCAATGCGGCGTGACTCGCCTATTTTCTCCGGTCAGCTTAGCTTAAAGTGTCCGGGAACAGACGGCAGGTATGGAATCGGACGATCCAGAATGCCTTCAAACGCGCCATTATACCAAACGGAAATATCATAATAGCTCATCCCCATGCAGAGGTTTGCGGCTCCGAATGGGGACAACGGACTTGGGAGGATCATACATCCAGAAAAAAGAGGTCCTCAAACATCACCTGCGGCAGGCCGCCACGATTAATCTGAACTGCCGCAGAGAGATCGTGACCCGTTGTCTCGGCAAACGGCACCGCGACACACAACCCAATTCCCGCTGCACGAATCGCAATCACGCCGGACTCGCTGTCCTCCAACGCCAGTACCTGGTCGAACTCAGATGGCTTGAGTCCCAATCGGTGCAACGCGATGCTGTACAGATCACGATGGGGCTTCAGACGAATCTCACTTGAGTCCGATGCCGTGATGACCCCGTCATAATAATGCTGAGGGGAGCGATATTCCTCACGAATACGCTCGATGATGTGGTCATCGAGCGGCCAGTCTCCGACTCGTGAACGCAAAACAGAGAAAAGTTCGCCGAGAACGACATTCGCCTCGTATGCGATTGATGAAGTGACGATTGCCACCCGCAGGGGATTGGACCGAAACATGCCGGCCGCCAGAAGGAAGCGCCTGCGCATGCGCCCCGGGTTATCCAACTCATGCCAGCCCTGGTCCATGCAGTAGTCGAACATCCTGCCTGAATTTTCGGGGTCCAACCACCCCCTGACCATGGCCAAAAACAATTCCACCCCCGGCATCGGCTCGATCAGGTGATTCCCCGCCTCACCGAGCAACTGCGAAGCCAATTCCTCCGCATCACCCTTTGCGATCCGACCGAGGATCTGGTGATACCTTGCATAATAGATCTCAATTGCCCCGCGAACCATTTCAACCGGACCCAGCCCGCCATTTCCGCATGGAATATCTCCGTGATGGGCTTCGGACAGGCCCGAAATGGCATGAATTCCCTCCTCTGCATCTTCAGGTAGGTTTCCTTCCAGTATGCGATCGAGCGAGTCACCAATGCCCAGATGGGATGCAGCCGCGTGAGCCTCCTCCGTGCGTACCGAATCGTGCCCGTAATGGGATGTCCATGCACAGGCCCTGAGCAGGCCCTGGAAAAATGCCGCCGGTTTTATCATGCCCCCATAGGTTTCGACCAGATACTCGACATGACGGGTCGTACTGTTCCCGATGACATGAGGGTGATCCTCCTCTGTCAATCCACCCCATTCATCCCTCTGTTGCTGCCGGGATATAACCCGGACCATATACTCAAGCGAATGCAGGCAAAGGGCCTCGGTTGTCGTGACAGTTCCGTCCATATCGCAGACCACGGCACGGAGACTTTGCAGGGGGAGTTTCGGGCATGAGGCCAACGGATAAAGCTCATAGGCCGGGTGAACATAGGCCGGGTTAGGAACCACGGCAAATTCGGACCCGAGTTGCCTGATCAATTGAGTCGACCTGTCGGCACTGGCAAATTTTTCGAGCGACATATCACCTGATTCCCAATGGAAGTCTACCCGTGCCATGACGGACCGGGTGAATCAATGCTAAAATCAATCCATATCTTTGCAAAAGAGGTCAAGGACGAAAATTCGGGCCAGGAGATCTAAATAACATTGGCCCGAATGAAATCAATGTGGTTGTCTTGATCAACCGGTTCCGTAGAACGGGGAGGGCGAATACCCCGACGAATTCCAGTTATCCC
Organism: uncultured Candidatus Sumerlaeota bacterium; assembly: GCA_964473105.1. Taxonomy (GTDB): domain Bacteria; phylum Sumerlaeota; class Sumerlaeia; order MVZB01; family MVZB01; genus CAYYNQ01. The sequence goes on from CAYYNQ010000094.1 coordinate 44,916, forward strand.
GAATGTTTTTACAGGCCGGCAACAGGCCGGAATGACCCCGAACATGGATTATTCTTCGTTTTCAGCATTCCCCGTTTCTCGGCCTGACCGGACATGAATCATTCGGAACTTCCGGCGGGCCCATCATAAAAGCGCGCCAGAACCTGCAGCAGCCGGTCGCCAGCCTGTCTAGCCATCTGAAGAACTTCCGCATGCGTCGGCGGTTCGGCGGAATGAATGTGCGAGTTGGTAATTAGGGAGATCGCCGCCACCGGCAGCCCGGCATGTTTTGCCGTGATCGCTTCGAGTACCGTCGACATGCCGGCTGCATCGGCACCGAACCTTCTGAGCATCTCGACCTCGGCCCTCGACTCGTAGGTCGGGCCGGCCAGTCCAACATATACACCCTCTTTAAGTGTAACCTGTTCCAATCTCGCCGCCCTGTGTAGTTGTGAGGAGATCTTTCGGTCATATGGTTCGGACATTTCAGGGAAGCGTTCACCCAGCCGGTCATCATTCGGGCCGATCAGCGGATTCCGAAACATCAGATTGATATGGTCGTTGACAAGCATCAGGTCGCCCGGCCGCAACCTCGGGGAAAGTCCTCCCGCCGAGTTGGTAAGGATCACCATTTCCGTCTTGAGAAGCTGCATCAGGCGTATTCCGAAGACAGTGGCTCCGGAATCCACGCCCTCATAAAGGTGACGTCGGCCGGTCAAACAGAGAATTGTCCCTCCATTCCTCTCGAGCAGTTTGAGTTGACCAGCATGGCCGGCGACAGTGGTTTCGCCCAGACCCGGAATCTCATCAAAAGGCATGGCCGCAATCTCGTTTCCCATTTCACCCAAGACATCCAAGCCCGAGCCAGTGACCAGCCCCATCCTGATCACATCAACAAGGCCCGTACGTTTGTATAAATACTCCACGGCCCGCGATACGACATCATGTTCTGAAATTTGTTGACGATTCATCGGAAACCTTATCCCAGAATGACACGCTGCTGTCACCAGTTTCCGGAGATTTCAACGGATATCGCAATCGCGGTCATCATATAGATGATAGAAATATCATGATATGCATGACAGCAAATGATCAGGGAAATGCATCCGTCATTGCGAAAGGCCCAGAGACCAAGAGTGGTCTGCTGCCATGGGTCATCGTTTTCAGGGAGATGAACCCCATGACACACAACTCCGTCATTCCTCGTGCTTCAGCTCCTTGATGACTTCTTTCAGCCCCAAGGGCGAAAACTGCCAGCAGATGAGGCCGATCAGGCTTCCCCCGACAAACAAGACCAAAAACTGCAGAAGTCCCCAGGCTATCCCAACCTCGAGTGGCTGTGGCTGCGAAAGGCGTGACAGGAACCAGCCCAGACATGCTTCCCGTGTGCCCAGATTTGAGGGAGCCAACGGCAAAAATCCTGCCAAATTTGTAACCGCCATCAACAGCACCAAATCTATCACAGGCACACTGAATCCCAAGGCCGTCGCACATAACCCGCACTGCAGAAAGAAAATCGTGTAGGATGCCAGCGTCATGACGACACAACACATCGCATACCTTAATGTCATCGTCGATGCCAAGGAGGATGCAAACTCATCCACACGGGTCTCGATTCGATGACGGTTTCGTTTCAGAGGCCTTACCCCGACAAGCTTCATGCCCATGATTCGGACCCAGTCTGCACGCAGGAGAAACACCGGGAGAAACACCAGGAGAAAAACAGGAATGACCAACCAGAACCAATCCCCTTGTCCCGCAATCGAAAACCGGAAGATCCCGAAAAGGCCAAGTAGCAACAGCAGCCATAGGTCAAACAACCGGTCAGCCACAACGCTTGAAAATCCACGCGCATAACCCACTCCCGCATGATGCTTCAAGGTGATAACCCTGACCATTTCACCGACCCGCCCAGGAGTCAGGAAACCGACCAGCAGCGCGCTGAAATACGAGGCCAGTGCGGTTCCGTAGGCCAGATGGATCCCCTGTCTCCTAAGCAGCGTCCACCACCTGAAAGCCTTGATACCGATCGCGGGGATGTTCAGCAGGAAAGCGAGTAACAACCAGCCCGGATTTACCCGGCTGACAGCCTCAAACAACCTTGCCGGTCCCGCGATATAGACCAGCAGTAACAACAGGACGACACCGATCCAACGCAGCCACCCATGATGGATTTTTGTTTTGGCTTCCACGAATGTCTGGTTAAACCGCCCCCGCAAAGTTTTTCCCGACGGATCATTTGTTCTGGTTGAGTTTTGAACCACGCTTGACGACCAGCTTTCCCGACGAATTCAATTCGCCCAACTGGTCCGTGGTGAGCATGACACCTCGCACATCCAGTTCCTGGGGCTGGAAGTATCTGGACTGCGGGACATACCGGACAGGCAGCTCGTCTCCTAGCTGGAGCCTGGAGACCTTCATTCCTCCCGTCAACTCGATCGTATCAGTGACGGCAATGTCCCCATCATCCCATGTAACCTCCCGCCCGAATGCCAAGGGAGCCGATGCAGCATACGTCATCAGCAGCTTCCGAATCCAGCCCTTGATCCGGTATGCCGTCCCCGTATGCCAGCCGAACACCAGCATAAAGATGCGGAACAGGATGAACTTGAGAGGATTAAAAACTTTTGTCGGAACGATGTGGCACACTCCCTGTATGAAGACCCCACCCGGCCTTAAATCAACACGGTGATTCGGGTCAATCCACTGTGAGGTGACGACTCGCCCGTCATCCAGTTGGCCGGTGATCCCGCAGTCATTGAACACAAGTTTCCCGTTCTCCAGATCAAAATGCTTGACCACACCCCCCTTGGCCATATTGATGACCGTATAGGAACGCATTGTCTTCCTGACATGGCACTGCGCATCGACGTAATGGCACTCGAAGGGCTCACCCTCGCAGGGAAGCGCGGGACGCTGGGTGATATCTCCGTAAGGGCGCCTGCCATAATCCACCCAGCTCAAGAGAAATTCGGGGACACGATACTGGAAATAACGGTCGGCCTGGATCTCCGGTGGGACCAGGACGCCATCTCGCAGACCGACCAGAAGCCGGTCGGCAACCGATGCAGCCACTGCATATTCGGGCGCAAGGATTTCGAACCCGTGGGGATAGAAATGAAGCGTCTGACGACTGCCGATTGTTCCCGCATAATGACCGTTGGGGTAGACAAAATTCGCGCAGAAGTCGACCGCCCGCAGCAAAATCTCCTTCATTGTACCATCGTTCGCAACACGGTCGACCGAGTTGCGATGTTTGTAGATCTTGCCCAGAAAGCTGACCGTTGCGGAAAGATAACCCGGGTCGGCACCGTCATATTCGAGGCACCAACCCTCCCCATGACAAAAACCGTAAAATTCATTGAGTCGGGTCTCGTATCCGTCCCATAGTTCACGGGAATCCAGCAGCCGTGCCGCCTCAAAGACCGGAAGCACTGCCATGGCATGGTGATTGGCAAGCACACCCGGTTCATCATGACCCGCAAGAAATCGCCCCGCTTTCTCACATGTCACCAGAAACCGGTCCTCCATCTTCGCGGGAAAAGCATCACCAAACAGTCGGTAACTATCGATCATGGCGTAAAGCAGAAAACCTGTCGGCCCGGCCCAGCCCCGTTCGTTGGGGTAAAACTCATCGAATGAACCGTCGCTGTTCTGGATCGACATCCAGTAATCGATACCCGCGAGGGTCCAGTCCAGAACCTTGTCCTGCTGGTAGTAAATATTCCCCGGCATCTCGTGTGCCCAGGCCAGTGCACGGGCATGCAAGCCGAATTGCAGGATGGCATTGGGGAAATCCGTTGCGCGACAGAGCCAGAATTCCCTGTCACAACAACCGTAGGTCGGGGAAAACGGATTGCGGTCCTGGCATGACAACAGGCGGGGGACCTGGCTTAACGCCTTTTGTGCATAGACATCACGCAGCATATGGATAAATGATCATTCCCATCTCCGGTTTACTCCAGGCGCTTCGTGATCAAGTCAGCCAAAGCACCCATGGCCAGCAGTTGCAATGCCGACACGACCAGAACGACCGTTGTCACATCCATGAATCGGCCGACCCCGAAAAATTTCTCGATGAAGAGCGATCCGACCCCGATGAATAGGCCAGCCAGAAACACAACAATGCTGGCGGGCACAAAGACTTTCAGCGGATCAAAATAGAGGACTGCCTTTAGAATCAACTGGATAAAGCAAATTGTATCCCTGATCGGACGAATTTTTGAGACCCCGATCCGTGCATGATAATTTACCGGGTGATAGAAAACATGCCATCCGTTCGTCAGGGCCGCGAGCGTGATCGTTGTCGTCAGCGAGAAACCGTCAGGATAATATTTCACGTACTTATTCCACAGGTCACGCCGGATTATCCTCAACCCGGAGTTCAAGTCCGGGATACGACGCCCGGTCAGGTAGTCCGCCAGTGCGCTCAATACCCACTTTGCAGGTCTACGCGCCGGGGGGATCTCCACTTCATGACCGGTTCTGGAACCCACCACCATATCGACATGATCGCCCGTGGATGTGATGATTTCCACCATAACGGCGAGTTCAGAACATGGATATGTGCCATCCGCGTCGATCATCCCGACCAGATCATGGGCGGCATGCGTAACACCCGTCTTCAGGGCCGCTCCATACCCGCGATTCTCCGAATGATGCAGCACACGACAGTCACAACCTTCGAGAATGGAGGCCGTGTCATCCCGTGAGCCGTCATCGACAACCAAGATCTCCCATTCAAACAGGCAGTCCTTGAATGTGTCACAAATACCATCAACGACCCCGCGTATCCCAGCGGCCTCGTTATAACAGGGAATCACGATGCTGACGCCCCCAGTTGACCTGATGTTCTCGTCCAAGTTTCATTCACCCCCGAAGATCGATCTTTCGGCCTCAAGCTTCCGGACCCAGCCTTCGATCCTGTCAATCGCCATTTGATGGGCGACATCCGGCGAGGCTGGTTCGCCGGTTGGCGGCATCATTCCCGATGCTACGTCATTCACATCCATCAAGTCCAGTGGGTCGGCATCCTCGGACAAGGTATCCGGCGTGACATGGCGTATCTGCACGAACGGAACGCCTCCCTGGCCGTCCTCCTCCAGTTCGCCCAGCACGGCCAGGGGCTTCGCATGCTGCAGGGCTTCAGTCGCAACCAACGGGGAATCAGTCAGCACAACACTGCATTCCCGCATCAGCCTGAGATAAAGTGGGTACGGAAGTGGCGGAGCGATCATATAATTCCCGAGATTCTCCGCATGGATCCGCACCGGGCGCTCGGTACATGCATTGAGGTTGCCCAACACAAGGTAATCCGCGCCGGGACGCCTCCGCGCCCAGGCGGCAATCATATGGGCCAGGCGTTCCGAAAGGCTTCCCTTGATGTTCCATTCCCTGCGCTGAACATGAACGAGTAGGCGCGGAACTTTCTCACGGTAATCCGGCAAGTCAACTTCCGGATTCAGTTCCTGCCCCCCATCATCCGTCATCCCCGTGGGCACATGATAATCCAGGTTCACGATATCCGATGGGGGAAAGGACGCATGAATCATTCGCTGATAACATGACTCGAGTGTAAAACGCCTGATTACCCCGGCGGGGTCGGATGGTTTCAGCCACAAACCGCGGGACCGTCGTGTCATGCAGCAGATTGAAGCGGCAAGCGCAGTGGGTCCGCACCCACTGAACACGGCCGCATCGGCCTTGCAGTGCCGCATGAAACTCTCCGAACGGTCGATCATCAAACGGATTCGCAAAACCGTCTCCTCGGCGGGATGACAAAGGTCCGATGTTTTATCCGGAACAAGCTTCAGATAATCCAAAGCCTGGCTGGATGCCATACCATCCTCCCCCGTATCGCAAAGCCAGTGCAGCTGCCGATCATGATATCTTTTCCTGAAGTGCCTGAACAGGGGGGCAATCGAAAGTAATTCGCCACGACGGCCGCCGATCCAGGCTATCCTGACCGGTTTCCTGCGAATTGACTTCTTCGATACCTGGCCTAGTGGATTCATTCGGGAAGACTCCGGCCCATCAGTTCCGCATAAAACCTTGCGCCTGAAACAAGATCATCCAGTTCGATATACTCGTCGGCCGTATGAGCCTGCCGAATGTTTCCCGGGCCGACAATGATAACCGGAAGGCCGCACCCGCCCAGTACACAGGCATCGGTCGCATAATCGACGCCAACTGGTTCCGGACGACGCCCCATTTCCCCGAGTACAATACCGGCCAGTCCGACCAGCCATGAATCAGCTGCTGTGCTGAATGCTGAAACTGATAAGTCGTGGGGCTTGACCCTTGCCTTGAGTGGCGGAAAACGAATGGATGCCTTTTCCAAAAGGGTGACCAATTCCTCTTCATATTGTTCCAAGGTTTCCTTTGGAAGCAATCGCCTCTCGAGCATGATCTCACATGACGGGGCAACGAGATTGGGTTGCAAACCACCTTCGATCCGGCCGACATTCAGGGTCGGCGGTGAAAGCAATGGCGAACTGCGCTCCTGCAGGCTCGGGAGATAAGCTGTCCTCAACTCCTCGACAAACGCCGCGGCAGCCTCGATCGCGCTGACACCAAGATCCGGAAGAGCCGCATGTGCGGGGACCCCCTCGAAATATATGGCGGTACGGACAACCCCCTTGTGGGTGACGACAATGCGCATGTCCGTGGGTTCGCCGATGACGATCCCATCCGCCTGAATTCCGTCACCAAGCAGTGCCTTGGCCCCCCCAAAACCGAATTCCTCATCAACACAGGCGGCAAAGCAGATGGAGACGGGGGGCTTGATACCCGACAATGCCCAAGCCATCAGGGCGTGCACCATGGCAATCACCTGGCCTTTGGCATCGGTCGATCCTCTGCCCCACAGACGGGTTCCCTGTAACACTCCGCCGAAAGGATCGATGGTCATGCCGGCCGCGGTTACGGTATCCACGTGGGTCTGGAACATCAGGCACTTTTTAGGATTCTCACCCTCGAGCCGCACAACAAGGTTTGGCCGTCCCGGCAACGCCTCGATAATCCGGGGCTCAAGACCCGCAACGGCCAGATGGGTGGCGATCCAATCGACGCACCGGGCCTCACCACCGGCCGGGCCGCCGTAGGACGGGTTCACCGAATCAATAGATACCAGCGCCCGAAGTGCAGCGGCTAGCCGCTCCCGCCCCAGAAAATCCGATCGCAGACTGAGTTGATCAGCCCCGATCACCGATGAATCATCCGGATGCGGCTGTTCATTGAACCCACGGTATTTCGATCAGGCATGCCTAAAGGGACTCATCGGGACCGTCTTGTGACTGGAATAGTTCATCCAGTTCCCGGATCCGGTCGCGAAGTTTGGCAGCTTCAAGAAAATCTTCTTTCCGGATCGATATTTCCAGAGAACGTTCAAGGCGTTCTTTTTTGTTCCGGTAGTCTTTATCAGTCAATTCGACCGCTTCGGCCGGAAGGGTTGATGCTTCCACCATTTCCGTCCCCGAGAGCTGCATCAGGGACTCAACGAACGGTTCACCGGCCTGAGCGACCGATTCATCCACGAGAGACGGCTGTGACCCGCCCCCCGGATTCCGTCCGCAGTGCCGCACCTCGCCGTGAAAACGCCTAAGGTCGACCGCAAGATAATCCCGGAACGATTCATAACAAATGCTACACCCCAGAATCAGGTTCTGGCGGTAGGTCTCATAGGTGAGACCGCACTGGTCACAAATCAGGCTGACAGTGGGTTCGCTCTCACGGACCTTGGACCCGACCTCCTGTTTCAGGATGCTTTGAAGTATATCGCTCAACTGGGTGGCTGGTTTCTGATATTTGCTCTCCTCGGACGCGTGTGCATCGCACAGGTAGATGTCCTCGAAGTCGCCGTTTTCCCTGCGCGTAATCTTGGTCGTTGCGGGCTGGCTGCATTTCGTGCACTTCTTGTTACTGAACATAACCGTAACCCATTCTGTTTTCCCTCCGTGATTTCTGATGCCAGACTCCCCCAAGTCAAGGTTCATGATACATCAATGATCCGGATCTCGATATTCAAAAGTTTCAGTCGAACATCTCCTCGACCTTCTTTTCAGTCCCCGCAAGGACAACCATGATCACCGAGTCCCCCGCCTTGATACGATCGTCTCCACGGGGAATCCGGACTGACTGTCCCCGGTTGATCATGCCCACAAGACAGCCGTCGGGAAACTTGATCTGGGACAGGGGTGTGTCAACCACACGCGACCCGTCGGATGCCATAAACTCGATAATTTCGGCCTTGCCCTCCTCAACAAGCGAGAGATTATTTATCAGGCCACTTTTGATCACCTTCATGATACGCGCAATCGTGATCTCCCTTGGGCTGAGTGCCAAGTCAATGTCCGTATTCTCGTGCAGCATTTCCGCATAATCCGAACGCTTGATGATCGCGATGCATTTTTGCGCGCCCAGTCTCTTGGCCAAAAGCGATGCCATGATGTTTGACTCATCGTGATGCATCGCCGCAATAAAAAGGTCGGACTGTCCTACCCGTTCATCAATGAGAAACCCGCGGTTCGTCGCGTCTCCATGCAGGATGCTTGCCTGGTCGATGAACTCACCCAACACCCTGCAGCGGTCCGCATCCACCTCCAGCATTTTCAGGGAGTCGACCTTGTGCTGGAGTGCCGTTGTGATGAAACGGCCCGTGACGCCGCCGCCCGCAATCACAGCCCTGTTTAAGTCCACACTACCACCGGGCTGATTAATCTCACGGATTCTTAGGAGGGCCTCGGTCTCACCCAAAAGCGTCAGCTTGTCCCGTGCCATGATCACAAACGGGCCACGTGGGATCATGGGCACGCCATCACGCACAACAAGCACCATCAGGACGGGACCCGGAAGATCAATATCCATGACCCTGCGCCCGCAGAATGCATGCTGCCGGGGCACCTCGAAGTGCACGAGTTGCGCCAGCCCCTGCGCATATGATTCCAGTTCTGGCATCGTCGGATTGTCTATAAACTTGATGATCTGGTCTGCCGTCAGCAGCTCCGGGCTAATCAGCATATCGATCCCCAGTGCCTTGCGGTGCGACTCGTGAAGCGGGCTGAGATAATGTCTTGACCTTACCCGCGCGATGGTCTTCTCGGCGCCCATGCGCTTGGCCATCGAGCCGGCAAGCAGGTTGGCCTCCTGATTGCTCGTCAGGGACATTACGAGGCCGGCTTTCCGGACCTCGGCTGCCCTCAGGACAACCGGATCACACCCGTGCCCAACAACCGTGTGCACGTCCGAAATCATGCTTATCTTCTCAAGCGGCTCCCGGTCACGATTGATCAAAGTGACATCAAAACCGGACTTGACCAGGAACTCGGTAATGCCACTCCCGATTGTTCCAGCACCGATTAGCACAACATACATGATCCGCCGTTGCCTCCCTTCATGAGCATCACGACTCAGGCCCCTTACCACCCCGACAATCGCCCAGTCCGTATTTTTCCATACGGTATCGAAGCGTTGCCCGCGACAGACCGAGCATCCGTGCCGCAGACGCCTTCTTGAAATGGCACCTCCGCAATACCTGATCGATCAACGAACGCTCATGATCTTCCAGCGAAAATCCCGAGTCCGGAACTTGATATTCATCACTCCGCGCGGGGGTGTTGACCGGCTGCATCACGGATCCACTTGGCTTGCGCAGCAAGTCAGGATTCAGGGTGTTATCCTGTAACAGGATCACCGCCCGTTCAATGGTATTCTGGAGTTCACGAACATTACCCGTCCAGGGGGCGGAAATCAGCCTCTCGACCGTTGCCTCGGGAATTTCCGGAATACGTTTTCCCATCTGGACACAAAACTTCCCCACAAAATGGTCGACAAGCGGAATGATATCCTCGGGACGTTCCCTCAAGGGTGGAAGCAGGACCGGAAAAACATTCAGCCTGAAATAAAGATCCTCACGAAAGGCACCCTTTGAGACCTCGGCCCCCAGATCCTTGTTGGTGGCAGCAATGAACCGGAGATTGACCTTCATCAAACCCGTGCCGCCTACCCGCTGGATCTCCTTGTTTTCAATGGCACGCAGGACCTTGGCCTGGACATTGGATGATAGATCGCCGATCTCATCAAGGAACAGGGTGCCGTTATCTGCCATTTCAAATTTTCCCGGCTTGGTCTCGGTCGCGCCGGTAAACGCACCCTTCTCATGGCCAAATAGTTCACTTTCCAGCAGATTGTCCGGAATCGCCGCGCAATTGACCGCGACAAAAGGACCCGAGGCACGCGGTCCCGCCATGTGTATCCCACGTGTAATCAGCTCCTTTCCCGTTCCGCTCTCGCCATATACGATGACAGTCGCATTGCTTGCCGCAACCTGACGCGCAAGATCAATTGCATCGTTCATGGCAGCCGATTTCGTGATAATGTTGTCCAGTCCCCACTGGCTCTCCACCTCCCGTCGCAACTGGACATTCTCCGCGAGTATCCGCTGTATCTTCAACCCCCGTTCAATGGCCAGCTTCAGCTTTTCCTCCTCAAACGGCTTGGTGATGTAATCAATGGCACCAGCCTGCATCGCCTCGACCGCCGACTCGATTGTACCGAATGCCGTGATCACAATAACGGGGAGATCCGGATGCTGCTCCTGGATCTCACGCACCAGTGTCATGCCGTCTACCTTGGGCATTTTCAAGTCGGTGATTACCAGATTGAAGTTCTCCTGCTGGAGTTTCTCCCGCGCCTCTTCGCCGTTGCTGACCAAAGTAATCCTGTAACCCACGTTGCCAAGCAACATGCCAATGAGCCGGCGCAGCCGTTCCTCATCCTCAGCAATCAGGATCCTCGGTGATTCCATTAACTACTCCTTGGCTCCCTCGGCGTGTCCACTCATACCGACCGGGAGATTTCCTGGGGAAATCGGGCGTTGTTTTCTGAAGATGGCACGTTCATCCTTCTCATTATGACCCGTTCGCCGGACATTTTGAATGCCTCTTTTCACAACTGCGGGATCACCACAATGAGGAGGACGGACCCATCCCCCGCTAGACACGGTTCAGGGCCTCGTCTTCCAGCGCCGATGCCACCAGAAATATTGATCGGGTGCATCCATGATCGCCTGCTCAGCCATCCGGTTGTACTGGGACATGATCCGAATCTCCTCATCCTTGCGATCAGCCCCTGAATCAGCATGGATCGGGGGCAGAATCTTGAACCTGAACTGTTCAGTGCCGATTCGGATATTGTAGCCGAATACAATCGGAACCCCCTGACGAATGGCAAGGGATGCGAGGCCGGTTACCGTCGAGGCGGGCTTGCCGAAAAACGGGAGAAAAAGACCACCCGATCGGGCATCCTGGTCCCCCATAATGCAGACAGCTCCGCCATTCCTGATGAATTCAATCAGCGGACGTGGGTGCTTTTCACGAGTTGAAAAACACCGCGCTCCAAACCGTTGACGAATCCTCCGAATTTCGCGATCCACAAGGGGATTGTGAATCGGCTTGTAAACCACACCCACATCCCTGTAACGAAGCGAGGTGTATGCGATCACCCATTCCCAGTTTCCGTGATGTGCGGATGCGATCAACATACCCGTGCGCTGTCGTTCGCAATTGTCCAAGTGCTCAAGACCCTCGATGGGTTGCTCAACGACCCGGCTGATTTCTTCGGGAGTCGCACGACGCAACCAAGCCAGCTCAAAGAGATGAATCACGGCACGAATGTAGATTTCCCGCAGACTGCGCCGCTGCTCGGTATTCTGCGCAGACCCAAAGGCGGTCGTGAGATTTTCCCGTAAAATACTGCGCCGGATCGGAACGAGATAATAAAGGAACGACGCAGGCATTATCGCCATCCGGCGGTGCCATCTCAATGGAATCCAGCCGAGCAGCCTCAAAATCAGGACAAGGCATGAATGCTCGAAAATACAACTGATTTTTTTGAACTTATCTGACTTGATGGGTCTGCTGGAACCTAGATGCTTGAATGAAGGGCCGGTGCAGCATCCTTGAAGTATGCCCCGACGATATCTCCCCTACGGCCCCATAATACAGATGATCGTTGTCCACCCTCAACACCTGAATCGGGTGGGTTGCCCAATCATGGGCCCCGGCATGGGAATTAAAGTATTATATATGACTGTATTAATTATATTTATATTCATTGCATGGCCCTCATATCCAAGGCCCTGCAACACCCTCCAAGACAGGGTGCGACATGTATATCCGGCGTGATATATCAATATTTCAGGTTTTTCCCGCATGGAACCCAAAAGCTTATAGCCGACCTGTTCGTTGTGGGGCAACAACACGACAGGGCCGGGCTGGAATGAACGTCCCCCCGGTCAGTTTAACGGTGACCGGGTCTGCATCATTCCACCTTCATCAGTTTGGACAGTGAATCCAGATGTTTCTGGGCACGCTGGATATGTTTTGCATCACCCTGAGTGTTGCTGACATCCAGGACACGATTCCAGACAACGACAGACCGGCCGTACCATGAAGGTTTTTTCTCATAAACAACGCCCAGATTGTTCAGTGCAGACAAGTTTGAATCATCGATTTCCAGCGCACGTTCATAACATACCACGGCCTGCTCATAATCACCCTTCTTGATACACTCGACGGCATCGATGCACAGTTGCCTGACAATCTGCTGCTGTTCGGTCGGATTCTCGAAAGGACCCGTTGAGAACCGAGTCAGGTTGCTCCGTGTCGATAACGAGGAGTGGACGGAATCGACCTTGGCCTGGCCGTAGCCGGTCTCCGAACTGTCACTCCACAGCAAAAACTGATCCTTCCGGAGACTTGCGCAGATCACATCGGCCTCGGCCCCCTTGAGCATCTCGAGGATCGTATCTAGCTTGGAAATGCGGAAGATATCCTCAACCCGAGGCGGGGGGGGAAGAAATATCAGGCGTGTCCGGTTCTTGCTGGCGGCCATCTTGAAACCGACAAGTAACCCAAGGCCAGCACTGTCGAGAAATTCCAGATCTCCCAGCAACAATACATCAGGTCGATCTGGGGGTTGAACAGGTTGTTGAACCGTGACTTGATATCGGGACAGTATTTCAAAACAAGCCGGCCACGCAGAATTAACAGCAACTCCCGGCCCTTATGAAAGGCATCAGTTTCGAATTCGCGCGGCATGGATCACATACATTCTGGCTTGATGGACATCTCCGGCATTCGGGGTGGTCATCCAATCAGGGATTCTCCGCCGAGGCGACGGGCCTGTCGCCAGACGGGCTGTTGCTTTCCAGTTCTTTCAGGATCTGGCTGATTTCTTCCAGGGTCCCAAACAGCTTGGGGACGAAGATGAAGGTCACGGTCGCCTCGATATCGGTTACATTCGGTTTCTTGCCCCTGGACAAGGACCGCAGATGCAAACGGTGCAACTCAACCATCGGCTTGGATCTCAGGACTTCATAAATGAAACGGATGACATCCAGATAACCGTCCCGAACCGTCATCTTGATCGGAATGGCAAACCCGATATCGTTATCGCCGACTTGGTAACGCTCCGCCCCCTCCTCGGATCCGGCCTTGCCACCCGCCGCAGCCTGACCCTGGGTTGCACCCGGCATCATCATCCCCGGCATCATCATCCCCGGCATCATGTTCGCTGAAGCGCCAGTGCCTAGCTGCAACCCTGAACCACCCGGCATCCCCGGCATCCACAGCATCCCCGGCAACATGTAAGGGGAAAAAACAGCTCCCCACAGG
>CAYYNQ010000095.1:0-40126 GCA_964473105.1 uncultured Candidatus Sumerlaeota bacterium
ATCCGAATATCATTTGGTGTTTCAAGAGCCCGGCCACATTGAGCTTAGCCGTAAGTTCTGCTTGGTCGGCGAGGTTGAGGCATGGATCAGGATGTCGATGATTACCAGTCCCGAAGAGAATAATCATGATTTCCTGAAGACACCCAGGTTCGGAGGTGACAAGTCAAGGGTTACCCGAATTCGCCATCAAAATCCGTGATGGATTGGCGCAGGATGCCAGATGGAGCTGGGGGATAATCGGTATGGGATACAGTTTATAGCCCGGTCCAGCAGGAAAATGAAACACATGTATTCAGCCCATATTACCGCCCTGAAAGGGGAGAGTGAAAAGATCGTGGTTGCCAGCGATAATAAGGAAGAAACCTGCCAATCAGAGTTCGTAATGATGGATCCCCGTACGTATCTTCAGTTTGCCCGACTTCGTGCATGTGAATTTTTAATCTTGGGCTGCGTTCTTTCAACCGTTTGGGCCGGACCGGATCGTCTGAATATCCACGGCCTGGTTCCGTACGAAGTGGTCGTTCTGGCCAACTCCGGTTACCCACATTCAGAGGGACTTGCACACTATTACATGGAGGCCAGGGAGATTCCGGAGAATCACCTGCTGGTGACGGAAATGCCGGGGGATGAGGTCATATCACGGCGTGAATATGAGCAGTATATAGCAGCACCTGTTAAGGACTTCCTGATTGGCGGCAGTCTCGATCACATACGCTGTATAGTATTGATTTACGGTACCCCGCTTCGTGTAAAGGAGCCGTTGGAAACCATGGAGCAGAAAAGGCTTCAGGGGCTATGCGAGGACAAGTTGTATGAATTCCGGGATTTGCTTGTTCGGATGAGGCTTGAACTGATTCGTTTGGGAGGGGGGGAGGGTTTGGAACCAGGGGAAGCTCTACCTGTTTTTGATATGAAGAAGAATCCCGGGCCGCAGTTTGAGGAAATAAAATATCTGCTCAAAGAGGACATCCGATCAGTCTATCACAGCATAGCGGATAAGCGCGAAGTGGATGACCTTAGGCGGGAATGGATGAAGATATGGGGTCGACTCTACGGAGTTCTCGCGCCGAATGCACGTGATTATCCCGGCCTCCCGGATCACCCGATTTACGTCAACGACCGTTTTGCAACCGGGACCGCCCGTTTGATGGATCGGCTTGATGAGTTGACTGGGTCGATGAATACAGCTGCCGGATTCGAGTCCTCCCTGGAGGAACTTCTACCGGTCATCGGGATTGTCCGGGTGATGAGTTTATGTCTTGAAACCAGACGGATGTCGATATCCGATTGGGAATCATCGGCTAGTATTGACAGCGAGTTGTCCGCCCTGTTTTGGCCTCCGTATCGCCTGAAGCGGAGGTATCCCAACCCGCTCAATCTGGGGCGCATCAAGTCCAGCCGATCCAGGGGAAAACCAACCCTGATGGTTGCTCGCCTTGATGGCCCTGATATTGAAACTGTGAGGAGGATGCTAGGGGATTGTATCGAGACCGAGAAGAAAGGTTTAGCCGGGACAGCCTGTCTCGATGCCAGAGGCTGTGATGGGGAAGATGACTATACGGTATATGACCAGAATATCATCCAGCTTGCGAGGCTGATTGAGGAGCATACCTCGATGCCAGTTACGCTCGATCAGCATGACAAGCTATTTGAGCCGGGTGATTGTCCGGGGACCGCAATTTATTGTGGATGGTACAGCCTTGCAAAGTACAAGGATGCCTTTGAGTTTATGCCCGGATCAGTTGGTTTTCACATTGCCAGCAGTGAGGCGAAATCTCTAAGGGGGAAGGGGGCCGAATACTGGTGCCCCCAGTTACTGATGGATGGCTGCTCAGCGACTCTGGGCCCGGTAGCAGAACCCTACCTTGATGCTTTTCCCCTCCCAGCACAGTTTTTCGGCCTCCTCATGACCGGCAGATTGACTCTTGTTGACTGCTATTACCTGAGCCTGCCGAACATCTCATGGATGATGACATTGATTGGTGATCCTCTTTATAATCCGTTCAGGATGAACCCGTTGATTCCCGTGGAGGTTGTGGATGCAGAATGTTTCAGATGACGTGGAATTCCCGAATATGACAGGCGGTGAATCGTGAGGGACAACCCGGAAGCCACCCAGCCGGAAATAACGGTGCTTATTATTGCTCACAATGAGGAAAAGTCAATCCGGGCATGTTTGCGGGCTATCGACGAACAGGATTACCCTATGGAAAGGGTGGAGGTAGTCCTGGTCGATGACCGTTCAACTGACCGCACAATTGAACGGGCTGAGCAACTGGGTCTTAGTTACCTGAGGCTAGTCTCTCAGGAAGAGCCCCAGGGCAACCTCACGGCGCGTCAGTCGGCACTGGATCTTGGTTTCTCCGCGGCACGTGGAGAGATCGTACTTTTGGCAAATGTAAACGGTGGAGTCCCTCATGACTGGATCCGGGAATTGACGGGACACCTGAGTTACCGTGATGGTGCGGTTGCCGGCCCGGTTATCTTTGCCGGGCGAAGGCGGTTTATTGCAGGCCTGCGTTCGGTCGACAGCCTCTGGCAGTATACAATGTTTCGCTGGGGACATCGAAACGGCTGGAATACTGGTCTGTTTTGTGGGAACTTGGCGGTTTGGCGTGAAGCTTGGGTTCGGATCGGCGGATTTTCATCAAGCGGATTTTCACTGAACGAAGATGTTGCCTTGGCACAGGCCCTGACCCGTGTGGGGTATAGTTTGCGTTACCTAACGGTGCCTGTCGTCCGGCATCCGGTTCGCGAGTCACTGCTCGATACACTGGGCAGGTTGCGCCGGAGAGCCATGATCTCCACTCCTGCACTTTCTGTCATCATGTTTTCCGTTGTGCTTACAAATTGGTTCCTGTTCATCATGGCGATGGTTTTCGGAGGGATCTGGATGTTCTGGCTGGCCATTCGTTATGGATTCGGCGTGTCCCTTCTGGCTGCAAGTTTCAGCCAGTATCGAACCTATCAGGCCCTTAACTGGATCTGGCTCTACGAGCCATTCATGATGATCCTGATGCCCCTGATTCGATTGAGCAATATTTTCAAGCCTTTCTGGAACTGGTCGGGGATCAATTACCGTCGACATGGTCCCGTGGGGGTATCATGCCATTCTAGCAAGGAGGATCCGGGGTGATTCGAATCAGGACTCGACCGTTTTTAGTCGCGGGTAGAGTTCGAACTGGAGATAAATCCAAAAAATAGATCGCGGTTGTACAAAATTCAGTTCGGGGTGGTGGTGATTTTGTGGCGGATCCTTTCGGGCTGAATGAAGATCCCTTTTTTATCCAGGCCAAGCGCACGCTTCCAGCTTTTGTGAGCCTGCTGTGCATTGCCCATTTTACGGTGAGTGTCCCCAATGTGTTCGTGGACTTCGGCAACACCGGCGCCTTCGGGCATGAGGTCGACCGCGAGATTAAGTTGGTTCAGTGCCTTCTCGTAGTGTCCCTGATGATAGAGGATCCAGCCCAAGCTGTCCACGATATGGCCTGCATTCGGCTGGATCTTCAGCGCACGTGTGACCAGGGAATGAGCCTCGTCAAGCCGCTGGTTGGTTTCCGCATAGAAATAGCCAAGTGCGTTGAGGGGTTCCTCGTATTCGGGCGCTTCATTCATGGCCTTGCGGTAAAATGATTCAGCTTCATCCAGTTGTCCATCGTCCTGATGGGAACTGCCTTGGCCAAGAAACAGATCCGCACGGATTTGCTTGATTTTGGACTCGTTTTTCCGGTAAATCTCCGCGGGTATCTCGTCAATCTTACGGTGGGCTTCCTCAAATCTCTGCATCCTTTGCAGCACATCGACCACGTGTCTCAAGGCGACGATAGAATCCTGATTGCTACCGTAGTAGGTTTCGAGAAGATCAATGGCCTGTCTGTCAAGTTCCTCGGCTTCTGCTACACGGCCGCTCTCTCGGTAGATCCCACTCTGCATTAGACACAGGTTTGATCTAAGAAGGTTGAAATCCTCCCCGTGTTTTTGGAGCATCGACTCGGGAATTGAATCGAGCAGTTCATATGCCTGGTCAAAACGCTCCATTTCACGCAGCAACTCGACGATTAGGGCTAAGGGGAGGAATGAATCGGGGTGCTTTCCACGGTATTGATCGAGGATTTCAAGCGCCTTTTCCTGCCGGCCTTCAAGTTTCAACAGGTCTGTCAGGTAAACATAAATTCCCTCGTCAGCTGTATGTTGATTGTCGTAGATTTCAAGCATCTGGATCGCACCCGCACGGGCTCCATTACGTTCCATAGCCTCGGCTATTAACAGCGCGGAGACGGCTGTGAGCGAATTCTCGTCACGAATCATGCGTATCGCCTCCGTCAACGCCTCATCAATGCGGTCTATCCGGACGAGGAGGTTTAACCGGGCTACTTTGGAATGATTGTCCTCGGGCCAGGTAACGACGACATGGTTTAGACGTTTCTCGGCTTCCTCGAAACGTTTCTGGCTTATCAGTAATCGGATGCATCGATCCTGAATTTCCCTGACAGTGGGACATTCGTCAGCCATCTCCGTGAAGAAGTTCCGTGTTTTTCGCTGGGGATCGTCTGACCGGTCCAGTAATTCGTGGATTTGATCAATAATATCTTTGTTTTCAGGCTGAAGATAGAGGGCCTGCTTCAAGGTTTCAAGGGCGTTCTTATCGTCGTTAAGGGCCGCCTGGACTTTCCCCAGTTCCTCCAGACTAATTAGTTCATGAGGATTGATTTCCATTGCCTCGCTAGCAGCCCGTAGGGCTTTGCTCGGCATATTCTGACGAAGATAGAAACGACTGAGAATAATCAGGACCCGCCATTTTTCGTCACCGGTTCGATTTGCGGCCATGTCTTCATACAATATGATCAGGCGTGCGATTTCCGTGTTGATCTGTTCTTCAGTCCGAGCATTCTGGACCTTATACATATATAGGTCACTAAGTTGTTCCATGATATCCTGGTGACCGGGATGCAGGGTATGTGATGTTTCCAGGATCGAAATAGCATCATCAACCTTTCCGTTGAGTCGAAACCATTTGGCGTTGAGTAATATCAAACGGGTGGATTCAGGATAGTATTCCTTCCCCTGGTCCAAAATCTCCCTTACTTTATCCAGTTTGTTTCCACTCATATATATTTCAGCGAGAGTGGAGTAAATACGCTCATCTGATTCCGGGTTATTTCGTCTGCATCGTTCGAGAATATCGATGGCCACCTCAGAATAACCCGTGGCGAGCGCCATCCTAGCCTCAAGGTAGGCAGCATTATTGCCATCCTCCTCAAAGGGGGCTGTCATTGCCGCTTCGGCGGTGGAAGCGGGTGTGATCCCAATCCATGCGCAGCCGGCGAATGTTGATGCCATCAGGAGAACGATCACTGAATGGAGGCCTATGCGGATCAAATGGCTCGTCACGAGGCTGGAAGGCAGGCCTTCGTTGGTCTTGTGTTGTACCATAATCAAATTCATGGCGATTCATCCTGGTGTAATTCGCCGCTCCATGATAATTTCTGACGCAGTCTTTCAAAATAGGGGGTTTTGGCATCCACGATCAGCCGAAGCGGCGTAGGTTCTGTGCTGAGACAGACCTTGTCCCCCTCCGAGATCGGCCAGCGTTCCTGTCCGTCAATGAGTAACAGCGCATCCCTGCGCCCATGGTGCGGATCGAACTCGAGTGTTACGGGCGATTCGGGGGGCAGAATCACCGGCCGGTAGGCAAGTGTGTGGGGACATATTGCTGTTGCCAGCAGCGCACGCATTTCAGGGTAGAGGATCGGGCCTCCAGCCGACAGATTGTAAGCCGTGGATCCCGTAGGTGTTGACAAGATCAGACCGTCCGCTGCGTAACGTGAGATAAGATGATTGCCGTGTTTCATGGTCAGGTAGATCAGTCGCGTTCCGGCTTGTTTCAGGACGACATCGTTGACGGCAATGTTCTCATCAATGACTTCATTATTATGAACACGCTGAACTTTCAATATAAGGCGTTCGCTGACATGGGCGTTTCCACCCATCCAAGACCGCATGAAATCGATCAATTTATCCGGTTGCGCCACGGAGTTGAAACTCAGTGATCCCAGACTGATACCGGCAACCGGTACTGATATTGGCCAGAACCTGCGAATTCCGTGGATCAGAGTTCCATCACCGCCAAGGCAGATCATCAGCGAGAAATTGTCATCTGTAAAGGCTGAAGCTGGGACTGTTCCTGCCGGGAGTCTAACAATGTTGTCCTCCGCGGGATCGAGCCGAAACATGTCCGATTCCCGGCCGGTGCATGTTGGATCGATCAACTGGAACAAGTTACCAGGTACGGTCAGCGACAGTTTCTCGGAGCGGGTCCAGCGAACGAGGTTGTCTAGGACCGGTTTCACGGCGGGAATGGATGGGTTGCCGTATACAAGGAAATTCTTAAGGGCGGTGGTTGCCGAAGTCATGTTTTCCGGTCCTGTAGTCAAGGGAGGTCGGTGGTGGGTCCCCAGCCTTTTGTCTGCTCCGTTATATCTCCCAAGAGTCATATCGGCCGCAGGATTAAGGCGAGTGATCGGGATCCGGAAGCCGTGCGTCCAAGGCAAAATTCCTCATGCCCGGTCCATTGTAGGCTTCTGTCATAGCCATCTCAACGGAGAAATCCGCACGTTCATTCCTCACTGGATGATTTTCTTCAGATTTGAGATGGACCAGGAACTCGATGTTTCCCGATGCCCCCTTGATTGGCGAGGGAATGAGGTTTCTTGCAACCCATTTCTCACGGTATGACCACTCGATCAGATCATTGAGGACATCGCGGTGAACGGCAGGATTTCGCACCACGCCGCCCCTGCCCAAATTCTGCGGGGCTGCTTCAAACTGGGGCTTAATCAGGGCTATGACATCGGCGTTGTCCGTGAGCACACGACTTGCTGCGGGCAAAATTTTTCTCAGCGATATGAAAGACACGTCAATCACGCAGATGCTGATGCGTTGATGATTCACCCAAGCAGGATGCAAGTAGCGTGCGTTCGCATTCTCTCTGATGAAAATCTGTGGGTGATTCCGCAAACTTTGGTGGAGTTGATTTTTCCCCGTGTCAATGGCCCAGACAGGCCTGGCTCCATGCTGGAGCAGGCAGTCGCTAAATCCACCCGTTGAGGCGCCGATGTCTATGGCTGTGCGTCCTTCCAGCTTCGTCAGCGCAAAACGCCTGAGTGCCGCCTCAAGTTTTAATCCGCCCCGGCTGACATAGGGACAGTCAGGTCCACGCAACCGAATTTCGAGTATCGGATTGATGCGTGCACCCGGTTTGTCGACAAGATGCTGGTCAACAATGACCAGTCCTGCACGAATAAGACGTTGTGCTTTCTCCAGGTTTTCACAGAGATTTCGGTCAAGCAGTGCTTGGTCCAGCCGTATTTTTTTGGTGTTGGTATTATTCACGTGCCAGATAGAGGAAATATTCCTGTTTCAGATCTTGGATCAGGTTCCCGATCAATTTTTCCTGAAGCTCTTGCTGGGAAACAAACGAATCTGTTAACTCGTAGTGGCGGTTCCATTCTTCCTGGCCGGATTTGACATCAATGACGGAACAGTCGACCTCGAGCACACACCACCACCAGTGAAATGCCCGGTTTTCGGCCATGTAGTGCCTAACAATACGCCCGCTCAGCATTTTGTCAGCGCCGAGTTCACGTGCATACCTCAGTTTGGGGACATTTTGTATATGCGAGTCAATATCGGATCGACTCAATTGTGGAAATGCCTCGGCAAGCAGTTCACGTTTGTCTGCAAAATAATAACTCAAGTCAATGGTCGTGTACATATTGATGAATTCCAGTTCGGACATCGCACGACGAAGATTGTCTGAAAGCATTTCTCCCCCACGAGGATTTTTCCGGATAGTTTTTGCCTGGAACCACCATCCCTTAACGACTCGGGGATATTTATCTATTTCTGGGGGTTGGTTGAATGGAAGAATGAGCCATTGCATTTTCGGAACCTGTTCGGCCGGGAAATGACTCCGACATGAGAATACCAGGGGAAGCAGGGAAAGAACCAAGAAGACAGTCCGGACCGGTCTCTCCTGCAACATGGCTCGGGCCCGGAAGTTCGGGATGAGGTTTGATCTGCCGGAAGAGGGTGGAATCAGAAAAATCCGCCAGCGATGGTTTTGATATCTCGGCGTTTGCCGGGGGCATTGAAAACTGGCCGGGGGGGCGTCGGGTGTTGTCGAGCGAAATATCCGCGAGGATGAATCACGATGCATGCCGAATATCTTGGCTTTCCCGGGACAGGGATCATCGGGTACTCTTGTCAACCCCCGGTCTATCATTGTATCCCGTTGATAATTGGTTTGCCCCTTGTCAATTTTGAACATAGAATTACTATACATTGATTCTGGGTTTCCTGTCCAGTGCATCACGGCTGGGGTTCTTGTTGAAAGACCCAGACTCCTTAAAATGACGTAATTGAATCCGGCTGAAGCTGAAAATGATCCCTGATCGGTGTATGGCTGTTGGAATTGATCTGGGTACAACCTACTCCGTTGTGGCAAAGGTCGATGAATTCGGCCAGCCGCAGATCATACCTAACGCTGATAATTACAGGACCACGCCATCCGCAGTTTATATAGATGGCAAACAGGTCCTCGTCGGCCGTATTGCTCGCGACCAGGCGCTGGTCGGTTCTGAGAACTACGCCCAATTTATCAAGCCCTTTATTGGGCGACATCATAAACGGTTCACCATCAGGGAAGAGCAATGGACGGCCGAAGAAATCTCGGCGATGATTCTTCGCAAACTTGTCACGGATGCCGAGACGGTGATGGGGGGTGAAGGGAGAGTCACTCATGCTGTTATTACCGTTCCTGCCTTCTTTACCGAGCAGCAACGCAAGTCCACCGAGGATGCAGGCAGGATTGCCGGCCTTGATGTAATTGGTATCATCAATGAACCTACCGCCGCTGCGCTTTCCTACGGTTATGAGATGCTTGGGATGGATAAGACCATTATGGTTTATGACCTTGGGGGGGGGACTTTCGATGTGACAATCATGCGGATCGAGGGCGATTCTGTGACGATGCTCGCCACCGATGGTGATGTCCAACTGGGTGGAAAAGATTGGGATGAATTGATTATTGATTACCTTGCCGAGGTGTTTCTGGAACGACATCAGGTTGATCCCAGAGAAGATCCGGCTGGATTGCCCGGCTTGTATCTGCTTGCTGAACAGGCCAAGCGGCGCCTTTCCAAGCTAACAGTGACACGGGTTCCGGTCGTATATGGCGGTATATCCGATACGATAGAGATGACCCGTGAACAGTTTCAGGAAAGAACCGATCATCTGCTCGCGCAGACCGAGACCACGCTACAGCTTGCGATGGAGGGTGCAGAGTTGGGTTTCTCGGATATTGATGAAGTTCTGCTTGTAGGGGGGTCGACACGAATGCCTGCCGTGCGTGATATGCTGCAGGCGAAGATAGGGGGCAAGCCCAGGCAAGTATTGAACCCGGATGAATGTGTCGCTCAGGGAGCTGCAATCCATGCCGTAATCATGCAGTTGAAGATGCTGGAAATGGATCTTCCAGTTCCCCGGCCAATTATCCAGGAAAACCAGCTTCACCGTTTTCAGCGGATCGAGGAGCGTTTGATAAATGCACACACCATGGGAATCATCGCACTTGATCATAATGGAAAACGGACCGTCGCGCCGATCATTTCACGTGGTGCATTGATTCCCTGCAGGCAGGTCAGGAATTTCCAGACTAGCCGGGAAAACCAGAAGCAAATCCGCATCATTGTGATGGAGGGTGAGGGTATTCATCCGGAAGCCTGTGTAAAGCTGGGTACCTGTTACGTGAAGGATCTTCCAGAAAACTTGGGTCTGGGGACCCCGATCGAGGTGTGTTTCGAATGTTCACTGAATGGATGCTTGAAAATCACCTCTCGTCTGCCCACGCTGCAAACCGTGGTTCAGGCCGAGATCGACAGGACATACGGGTTGTCGGATGACTCAATTCTCGTTTCCAGGAAACGTTTGGATTTACTGACGATAAAATGATTCTTATCACGCCGTCCTTGAAGGATTACAGTTGTGGGCAGGCATTATGCCTGACTGTGGTCGTTATTGGCGGAAGGTGGTATTTATGAGTCATGACAGCCTGAATATCAAGATCAGTCCTACATTGCTTGAGTCCCTCGGACTGCCTCGCGACGGCGAGTCGATTGATTATTTCATGCTGATTGGCGTCGAAGCCGGACGGTTCAGCCCCCAAGATATTGATGCGGGGGTCCTTGAGCGGTCAAGGGTGTTACGTCAATGGCAAACATCTCCCCAGTATGGGAAGGAAGTTATTCGGTTACTCGGTATCTTGCATCGATCGGCAAAGATTCTGAAGGATCCAAAACGTTGCGCCATTTATCGAGAAGAACTTGAACGAGAGGTCAGAGGTGAGAAGGATTCATCCTTGAAGCAGTTTGAATCCCTGGCCAGGGCTGCCCTCGTCGGTCAATTCGTCGATCAGGATACTCATGAGCAGATCCGGGATATTGCACGAAGCAGGGGGATCCATTCCTGTGACGCGGGTGAAACAGCTACACGTATTCGTGATGAGATGTGGGCCGCCCGAACTCAGAAAATAAAATCCGCTGATCAGAATGATAACTGGGAGTTCCGTTTTGCCACGAAAGGGATAGAGGGTCTGACTTTGACCTTGAACGGTCTTGAGACTGCCGGAAATCTGAATCGACAAAGCATCAACGGACTTCTCGAGGACCCATCCGTGTTTAAACTCGAAAGGGAACAGGTTGCTGCCTGTATTAACCACTACTGTGTGCAGGCATTTGATCGTATGGTCAGCCTGGTTGCCAACAACCGTGCGGTTAACCAGGAACAGGCGCTGTTGTTGATGCCTCATGCTGAGGAGATGGGATTGCCGCCGGCAAAGGCTCATGAAATCATCTCGAATTATTCCTTTACGGCGCATTCAGTGGAGGATCTCTACGGGGGATCGGAAATTTCTCAAACCCAGAGTTTTGATTTGGGAGATATCGATCAGATTGTGGAGGTGGGTTCTCAGTCGGTCAGGAATCCCCCATTATTATCGGTCATGATCCGTGAAATTCCGAATTATATGCGGCACATAATTCTCGTCATGCTGTGTTTGGTGGTGGGAATTTATGCGATTACTTTTGCCAGGTTGAAGAATAAGTCTGGGCCAACATCTGTGGATATTGGGATTCATCCTGTCCGGATTCCGGCTGTTCATGAACCGGTCGGTGGTCAATCAAAACCGGTCCAGAAACGCTCCAAACACTTCCTCGCCCCATCGATAAGCCTGGTTCACCGCCCAAAATTCCCAAGCCGGGTTCCGCTCACTCCTGACAAAATGATACTGCTTGAGCCGGAAAATAATTTGGATCCGCCGGCTTTCTCGATTTATGCCCATGAAGTGACGAATGAGGAATATCAGCAGTTCATAAACAACACTTTCGACCCAACACCCATAGGGTGGACGGATCGGCGGTATCCATCCGGGACTGGTAGCCACCCCGTGTCCGGGGTTTCATGGGATCAGGCACGTTCATATATCAAATGGCTTGCGCTGAAGAATGGGCTGGATCAGGAAACAATCCAGCTTCCGTCCCACCGGGAATATTTGCGGGCGCTGAGAGGCCTGTCTATTCGTGGGAATCCTGGGGACCAGGGTTATTGGAAGCGAGCCCGGTTAGGTGGGAAAAGCAAACCACAGCCGGTCATGAGTGTCTTATGGGATGAAATCTACTTTGCTGGTATTGGACAGGTCCATAATCTGGTCGGTAATGTGGCCGAATGGACCCGGGATGGAGATGGTCCACTCATGGCAGGAATCGCCGGGGGGGATTATCAACAGGAATCCCCTGAATATAATCATCTGATATTGCGGTATATAAACAAGAAAAGACAATTGTCGAGTGTCGGTTTTCGTTATGTAATCAATCTGCCTAACTGATTCCCGTTATTTCTCTTGATGGGATGTCACGTTCACCCTGCTGATGCCGGATCAGCCCAAAGAGGTTCGAAAATCACGGCTGTTACCCGATAGGTGCAAGGAATTCTTGTGTTTGAAGCCGCCGAGGTGGTTGTCCAGTATTGGCGTAACGGAAGTCCCCTTGTAGATATCGAGTTACAATTCAGAGCGGGTCGGGTTACAGCTTTACCCCTATGAAGGATAAATATAATGCCCACAGTGAAAATTGGCTGAATGAACTTTTTCTTGCGGGAGTTTCTGAGCCTGAAAGGGCCTTTCGAAAAGTGGATATTCAATGATGGATTACCCCCGAAGCCCTTATTTTAAATCCAGGAATAAGAGAGAAGGGTTCAACGGCGACAGATATGCCTGCTTTGAAAACCCATCTTTGCTGTCCAAAGAAATTGGAAATACCCAACATAAACGTGGTATTATACTGACCAGTTCCCATTTCGACGAAGTTGCATATCATGATGTCGGAAGTGGGGCGATAGTCTTCAAGAAGAATATTGATTTCGGAGAAAACGGGGAATGTGTCAAGCAATATGGAAGTGGTTGGGTGCTTCCTGTTTATTTTCATGCATTTATTTCTGTGTTTATTCGCAGGGATTAAGTACGGACAGCCCCGACCAATCAGGGTCTGAATCGCCGGACATTATGTCCGGCATTGCCGCGGATCCCGTATCGGACATCTTCCTCCAGCCTTTATTGACTCGGGTAGAAACCGATTTTAAACCTGAAATGGAACTCCATGTCGCGCCCAGCATCGTCGATGTTGAGTTGAAAGAAATATGGCGTGACACTCCCATTCAAGGTTATCTCGCCCGTCCCCGGGATCAGAGGCCTTTGGGAGCTGTTCTGCTGATCCATGATATGTGGGGCTTGATGGATGGAGTCAGGAAACAGGCTCGCGATCTGGCAGGGGATGGCTTTGTGAGTTTTGCTCTGGATCTTTACAGGGGAAGTGTTCCTTCCAGTAGGAAGGATGCTGTTGGGTTGATGCGCAGTCTGGAAAGGAATCAAGTCAATCGAATGAGCAGGGCTGCCCTGGACTGGCTCAATACCCAGTCCTCAATTGAGGAGGGCATTCGGACGGGTGTCGTGGGATGGGGTATCGGCGGCGTGTATGCTCTGGAGTTGTCGATCCAGGGGACATCACCGGATGCACTTGTGCTTTTTTACAGCGATGTGAGCGGGGATCATCCGGCTGTCGGGACAATACAGTGCCCCCTCTTGGGTTTTTATGCCTCACGTGACTTCTTGATCATCCCGGAGCGGGTCAGTTCTTTTGGGGCGGCACTGCATGAGAAAGGACACCGATATCATGAACTGGTATTTTATGATACGATACCCGGATTCAGCCTCAAGCCCTTAAATCCTCTGCAGGAAAGTTATGCCGAAACCGCATATACAAAGATGACTTCCTTTCTGAAAGGCCATCTCCACCGCTGACAGGTATTTCCTGATCGGGATAACCGTGAATCGGGATAATGCTCAAAAAGTTGATGTAACATGAGGTTCCCGAAGACCGGAACTCCTCATGCACCTGGCCGGTAAAGCCCTGATGATTCGTCCGTCGGCGTGAGTGTTGTTCCCTCTCACAAGAATGAATTACGTTCATATGGAGTTCCCAGTTTGCTGACAGGGGTCATTTGACTGGCCTGTGATATCGGTTATGCACCTGAAATATCGCTTGCCAGAGACTGATGGATCCCCTATGAAGGATAACCGATCAGGGCCAGTTGGCCCCACTCGCCGTTTCGGGAATGATTTTGGAATGCCCATCATGCAGAAAATATCAGATCCTCGATCCAGGAATATACCCGTCAGAGGCCCACGGCTTCATGCGGATGATGTTGGATTTCAATACCACGCATCTTGGTGGTGCCTGCATGGTGTAGGGCTGGAGCTGAATTGCGGTGAATTGCTGGGAATTGTCGGCCCGAATGGTTCGGGTAAGTCAACACTTCTGAAAATACTCGCCGGTCATCTGTTGCCGAAGGAGGGGGAGGTTCGACTGGATGACTTGGCGCTGAATCAGTGGGACAGAAAAAAAATGGCGCGAAAAGTTGCCTATCTTCCCCAGTCTGTTCAGGCAGTTTTTCCATACACGGTCAGTGAAATAGTCAGTCAGGGGCGTTATCCCCATCAGGGCTCTTTCGGGTTCATGAGCCGGAACGATTGCGGGATCATTGAACAGGCAATGGACTGGACGCATATCCGACCTTTTGCAAGCCGGACCCTGGCCGAACTTTCCGGTGGTGAGCGTCAGCGTGTATTTCTTGCTTCCGTTCTTGCACAGGGAGCCCGCCTGCTTCTTCTGGATGAACCGACGACGGCTCTCGATCTACATCATCAAATTGACATCTTTGAGAGATTGGGACGACTTGTAGATGAGGGATATGGGGTGGGGTTGGTTACCCATGATCTCAACCTCGCGGCACAATTCTGCCACCGTTTGGTTGTATTGAATGAGGGCGGGATTCTGGTCGAGGGTAGCCCATCGGCTGTCATGAAACAGGAGGTTCTTGACAAGGTCTATGCCGATACTCTGATGGTCAAGGAACATCCGTCTAACGGATTGCCCATGGTCATACTTACGAATGATCGTGCACGTCCTGATTTCAAAATCCAGCCCAGATCCGGGGACGACTCATGCAAAATCTAAATTCCATGAAATATATCCTGATCTTGATGGCTTGTGTAGTTTTCGTGGCCGTGGTTCTGGTGGTCTCGCTGATGGTCGGGTCGACCCCGGCAGCATTGCCACGGGCCTTGTCTGGCCTGTTGGGCGATGCTTCGCCGGATATTGCGATGGACGAATATATTATCTTTCACCTTCGGCTGCCACGGTTGATTATGGCATTCTTGGCAGGGGCCTCCCTGGCCATTGTGGGCGCCGTCTTTCAGGCCCTGCTGCGCAACCCACTCGCGACTCCCTATACATTGGGTGTATCTACGGGCGGATCGTTCGGCGCCTACCTTGCACTTTCGCTGCCAGCGTTATTCCCGGCCATCAATTTTCAATGGGGTGGTATCGACCCTGTTCCAGTTTTTGCTTTTGCGGGTGCGTTGCTTGCAGTAGGCATCATTTACATGCTGTCCCGGTCAGGGGGCAGGATTTCACCGCTTGAACTGCTGTTGGCAGGGGTTGTGATGGGTGCCATATTTTCTTCGCTGATCCTTGTAGTCCGTTATTTTTCCAGACCCGAGGAGCTCATCAACATGGATCGATGGATCATGGGGATGATCGATATCACGGGGTATGACGCGAAAATCGGGACGGCCTTGATCGTGTTGCTACCATCATTGGCAATCCTGCTCGCACAGGCTCGCGGGCTGGACCAGATATCATTTGGCGAAAACCTTGCCGCAGGCAGGGGGGTCAATGTCCCCAAACTTCAAAAAACCTGCTTCCTGATTGGTTCACTGGCAACGGCTTCAGTTGTGGGAGTCGTTGGCCCTATCGGGTTTGTCGGATTAATCGTGCCTCATACGGTTCGGTGGCTAGTTGGCCCCGATCATCGTTTGCTGTTACCATGCTCGGTTCTCATTGGCGGAGGATTTCTGATCGTATGCGATACCGTTGCCCGAACTGTGATCGCGCCGACCCAACTTCCCGTCGGGATCATCACGGCACTTCTCGGTGGCCCATTTTTCTTATTCATTCTTGTTCGCAGTAGATGTTCAGGTAGCAGGATGCGGATCGGTGCCTAGAGGCATGATTGGAAAAGGATCTCGATACGGGTCTTGGCATGACGAAGCCGCACAGTGAAAAGTTCCCGTGCATATATCCTCTTATTTCATTTCGGTATCCTTCGGAACTGGCAAGGTTGGTTTATCTCGATCCTGTGATATCCATCTCCAGTGGAAAACATATGCTGTCCGCGGTTTTATTGCTGGGGGCTATCCCTGTCCAGTCTTGGAGTTGGGATCTAGCCATATCCTGAGGTTTATTTGATTTCTAGGTGCGGGTTGGGTTTCTGCTCGATGAATCGTTCCCGAATTGACAGGAGTGATTCACGCTGACCGGCGAAATCCAGCCTGTTGATGGCTTTTTCCATGGTCAGCCAAGCGTGGTCACTGTGCTCATTGTTGAGTCGGACCTGACGGGGTTCCGGAACAAAGCCGACAAAAACCGGTGCAATATATATCTCGTCGCGGCGAATGTGATAGAATTGTTCGCAAATGTTGGCCGAATAAAACCTATTGGGGATAAGTCCTGTTTCCTCTTGCGTTTCACGTAGCGCCGCCTGCCATGCCTTTTCCCCGGACCGGATCCCCCCGGAAACCTGGCACCATGATCCTTGCAGTGAATCGGCCCGTTTTAGCAGAAGCACATGCCATTTCTGGTTGATACGGGCGAACAGGTAAACTGAGATCCCATTGCAGCGGAGAGGGATTTCCCCCAGAACACTCATGCCTAATCCCCAATCAATAGATCCATGACTTCCATTCTGTTTATTCCCCTTCTCGAAAACACGGCCCTATTCACGACGCGTGAATCATTTCTCCGGACATAATTGCAGACGAGTGTAACTTCTGAGCATACAGGGTAACAAGGCGGGGGAATAAATTCCTATTCATTCCTCAAAGCCTTGAGCAATTGGCCTTTCATAGATATCAAAGTTGCGATCCGGATCCACAGTAACCCGTTGATCAGCATTGCTGCAAGTGAGATGGTCATTGATTTCCAGGGAAACAAGCGCCCGGATGTGGCTAGGACGGGCAGGACGGCAACCAAGCCTGCCAGAACTCCGAAGAACAATCCGGTGAACAAAAGGATTTGGTGCTCTCTGAGTATCATTGTCCGCAGCTGTCTCATGGTGAAGCCTACAGCACGCATAAGTGCCAATTCCCTGCGACGTTCGAGTACATTTCGCAGCACGACAACACCCAGTCCTATACATCCGAGGACCAGCCCCAGGCCACCCAGGCTCTGGAATACGGCAAGGTAAGTATTGCTCACCACGTTGAACGCATCCAACCGATCGGCGGCTGTAGTGATTTGCAGTCCATAGTCCTCAAGCCCTCGACTGATGATCGCTGAAAAGTCTTTTCGTTCATCCGGAAGGTCGATCAGGCAGGCATTGTATCCGCCTGCAGATGGGAAATAACGTGTCATATTTGCCTCGCTGATGACTAGTCCTCCCTGAAGGATCGAGTTGGAAATCATTCCGACAATATCGAGGCCGATATCCTCGTTTCGGCTGTTCCGGATGTAGACGGTATCACCGATATTTTTTCCCAGGGCCCACGTGATGGTGTTGACATCACCCACTGTCGGGATACGAATAAGTTTGTCATCCACATTCTGAATGGATTCATCCATTACCAGCCATCCCTTGGTTTTTCGCGATGTATCGGCTATCGATGAGAATGTGAATGATCGACGCTGGCTCAACAGAACCGGGTCAATACCAAACAGTTTTGGCTGTTGGGCTCGATTGAGGTTTAGGCAACTGGCCTCGTCCCCGGCCTGAATGCGTATTGGGACCAGTTCCACGCCTTCGAAGTCTTCCTCATCAAACCCATAATGTTCCCGTCCCATTGATGAATTGATGTTTTTATATAACGGCAGACTTGTCTCGGCCCAGTAACGGAATCCACCAGTACCCGAGGCGTGGTCACGGGAATCATGCGGTATATCGCGCTGATTGCCCTGAACGGCGACTAGCATGAATGATCCTGCGGCCAGCAGGGAGATTGTTGCCAAGCTACGTCCTATCCGGCGGGAGGGATATTGACCAGCCATCATGTGTGGGTCAAAACATTTCCCATCCGATCGAATCGATTTCCTGACCAGCCTCAATCTACAGACGAGTAGACTACCTGCCAGGAGCAGAGCCCCCGCGCCAAAGAACAGGCCCGGGTCATGGAGCCCATTGATCATACCAGATGCCGCGATGCCGGTACCGGACGCAAGCAGGAGATATCCACAAATGACAGTCTTGATCGGATAATCTCCGGATTTGGTCGTTTTACATGTCTTGATGTCACCTGCCAGCAGATCCCTGATAGGACAGTCGGCAATCAGGCGCGTCATGACCCGGATAGTGGCCATTGCCATGAGAATAGTCAGCACGAGGCCAGTGGCTAGTGAAACCGGATTGAAGTGATAATCGATGTTGAGGCCAGCCACGGCATCGGACCATAATCGATCAAGACCCCAAAGAATCGCACGCGTATAGAATATGCCGACTAGCGCGCCAACAACGGATCCAGACGAGATCAGCAGGAAACCTTCGAGCAGACAGATATTACGGACTCTTTTCATTCCGATTCCTGTGGCGAGAAGGATTCCCGTTTGACAGCTGCGTTGCTCGATGCTGAAAGCGAATAGCAGGCCGGTTAGAAGCAGGGCGGAAACGATCAAGAAAAGACTGAAGCCGATAAACAGGCCGCCGAAATCCATAGCCTGGCTTCGGGCGTTAGCTGACTCTGTTTTCAGATCAGTGAAGTGCAGGTTGAACTTCCCGGAAACGGTTCGAAGGTAATCGAGTAGCTCATTGCGTATTTCCCCGATTTTTTGTGGATTGTTATCCCGGTCGGGCAACTGGACCCGGAAGGATGTCTGGGATCCGTAGCGATTTCCCCACAGTTTTTGGGCCATTGAATATGAAATGAACGCCCGAGGTGTACCGCGATACTGGTCCCAGTAAACCTCGTCCCGTTGCCCGATTCGGTCCAGGTCAATCGGGATTCCAGGATCCCAGTCGGTGCAGTTTTCGCTGTCCTCCAGCCCGGGGAAAGGCGGCATCAAAGTCGAATCAGCCGCCATCTTTTCCATTGGTACGACCGAATCAACTTCAAGCTGAATTTCCTTCTCGTCAAACGAATTGTCTGGGTTCAGGGTAATGTAGCGCATTGTGAGGTTTCCCCCCGGCTCGACATCCAGTTCGTCGGCCAGCCAGCGGTTAATAACAATTTCTCCTTCCCCAATGAAAATTGGCAGCGGTTCTAGCCAGTGCGTCAGTTGGGGGTGGTCTGGCTGCAACAGGCGATGAATATCTGGGCCCAGGCCACTGACCATTGAATAGTATACACTTCTGTCGCCCGATCTCAGTTCATTGACAAAATATGTGAAGACACTCATGTTCAGCCGGGGCTCACCTTGGCGGGTCTTGGAAAGTTCACGGGACCACAAAGAAAAATCTGAAAATATTCTTCCGTCCATGAATATCTCACGACTGCGAATTTCACAGATGTTGCGTTCAGTCCGGTGAATCATCTCCAAGCCGTAATCCTCGAGTTTCCGGACTGGCTTGGTTGGCAGGTTAAGTTCATGGATGACAGACGGAATATCATCCTTTTCCCCCGGATGATCCTCGTTAACAAGGAGCAGGTTGGCCCTGCCATCCAGTTCAGTCAGCGATTGCAGCCAATTCAACGGTACAAAAGCATTGAGGGGTGGCTGCTGACCGATTTTCAAGTTGATATTGCCGAATTTTCCAGGTTCAGCAACATCAGAAACCTCAAGACGGAATGCAACGGAACGTTCGTCGTCTGTGGCCAGAGGGGAATCCCCCGGCATACGCCCGGGTCGGCCGATCCGGAAGAAGATTATATCACCCTTGCCAGCCTGTAGTTTGCGTGCGAGGTTTTCATTCAATACGACCTTGCCGGGTTGCAAAGCGTGGTCAATCCAACTCCATCCCGTCCCAAATGACCGAAGTGATGAATCCATTCCGAGCATGGAGATTCCGCCAATCCTAAGGTCGCTACTATCATTATTGAATCCACTAGCCGGAAGGATCAATGCGGGGGAAAACTCGGGGGAAGCGGTCCCTGATTCCCTGAAATAAGTTCGGTAGTCATCTGCCAGTCCGCTTCGAAACATGCGTTCACCAGTTGTCATGACGAACTCGGCCCCGCCGTGTCTTTGTGAAGAGATAGTCTCGAGTGTGCCTCGCATCGAGTCACCAACACCGAGCGCGCCTGTTAAGACCGCTGCTGTCACGATTACACCCATGACGACACTGGCATGGGTCCACCGGTAATAACGGAGGTTGTTCCTGATGAGGGTGAATGGAGTCATTACGGGATTCAGATCTTTGTCAACCGCCCGTCCTGCAGATTGTACACCTTTCCGAATCGGCGGGCCAGGGTCTCCGCGTGGGTGACCATGACCAGAGTTAGACCGTCTACGCGATTGAGCGCAAGCAGCATATCGACAAGGTTTTCGGCATTATCCCGGTCTAGCAGCCCGGTCGGTTCATCCGCAAGCAGCAGATCGGGATGGTTGATAAGCGCCCTGGCCATGGCGACGCGCTGGCATTCACCACCTGACAGAGATCCAGGCTGGTGAAGCATGCGATCATCCAGGCCGAACCTTTCGAGCAGGTTCCGTGCATCCTTTTCCGGGTTCATTCGGGATGTTTTCCCGGATTTGGCCAGTGTGGGTAACATCGTGTTCTCGAGCGCACTGCACTGGGGGAGCAGGTGGTGTGACTGGAAAATGAAACCGATATGTCGATTACGGAATTCCGCTGCAGTATTTTCGCACATTCCAGCAATATCACGACCTTTGAACAGAATTTTTCCGCTGTCGGGTTCATCCAGTTTTCCAGCAAGGTTGAGGAGTGTGCTCTTGCCACAGCCAGACGGGCCGATGATTGAGATGGATTCACCCTCTTCTACGGTCAATGAGATTTCACGCAATATCTCAAGGTCGACTTGTCCGGTTGCTGACCTGTAGGATTTGCAGACATTATGAATCTGGAGTATGGGTTGTCTCGAGTTTTTCATTTGGAATTGGCTCCGGTCATTTTTGACTTGGGATCAAAGTTATATGTTATTCCGATGGACTACAACACAAGACAAGGGTTTCAATATGATTTTGATGAAATTTCCCATTGCGATGATGAACATTGGCCTGTTATATGGATTTAAGATGCCAGCGACGGGCTTTGAGCTCGAAGCGTGGAAGGCTTCCAGGTATTGCAGGGGTTACTGGGATTCGCAACGTGAAGGTTTCTCTCAGGGCCTGTTCAAGTCTTGCGCAGAGGACATCCGCATCGAGACCCACTGAATCCAGTTCGACCGAGATATTTATCTCACATGAGGAGGGGGTTTTTTCCACGTCAACCCTGTATTCGCCGATATCAGGGAATCGGCGAATGACGGCGTCGACAGCGCTGGGATAGATGTTCACACCACGGATTGTAATCATGTCATCGATTCGGCCGAGGATCCCCCCGTCCAGGGTGAAGTTCCGCCGCCCGCAACTGCAGCGAGATGTTGTCCGAGAGCGATTCAGATCGCCCGTCCGGTATCGAAGTAGTGGGGAGCCAGTTCTGCGCAGTGTGGTGACGACCAGTTCCCCTGTTTTTCCGGGAGCGACCGGTGCCCCGGAACCCGGATCGATGATTTCGCTAAAGCACGCATCTTCGATTACGTGCAGCCAGCCCGGGTTGGCCGGGCATTCGAAGGTCAATGGCCCGGTCTCGGTCATTCCATGATGGTCAAATACACGAACGCCCGACCAGAGTTGTTCAATCCGGTCACGCACGGGCTGGATGCTGCCTCCAGGTTCACCTGCGACAATGATCACCCTTACCTTGAATGATTTCCCATTATCCCTCCGTTTTTCAGCAATCTCCCCGAGATGAATGGCGTAGGTTGGGGTGCAGCACAGGACTGTCGCTTCATTATCGAGCATAGCAGCGAGACGTGCGCTGCTGTCCATCCCGCCGCCAGGCAGGCACATGCAGCCGATCTTCTGTGCAGCATCGTAAGATGTCCAGAAGCCTAGAAACGGCCCAAAACTGAAGGCAAACATAATCCGATCGAACCGATCAACACCAGCCGTCCGGAATACCTCAGACCAGTGGTCGGTCATGGCGTTCCAGGACTCGGGCGTATCCAGCCAGCGCATCGGCGTGCCTGTTGTGGCGCTAGTCTGGTTGAACCGGATGTATTGATCGACGGGAAATGTTAAATTGCTTCCATAGGGCGGGTGCGCAGCCTGATCGTTCACAAGTTCCTGCTTTGTTGTCAACGGGAAATTCCGACTGAAATAATCCAGTGAATCCAGATCATGATCGATATCACAGCCCTCCAATTTCTTCCTGTAAAATGGGTTTGATGCACAGGTTTTAACCAGAAGAGTTTTTAACAGTTCAAGCTGTCTTTCGTGGATTGTTTTCAGATTGGGAAAGGATTTATTCATGTGAATAGGTTAATCGATAAATTCTTCAAAGGGGGGTATGAGATCTCTAATTAATTATTGTGTTGTTGATTCGGGTTGTCCGCCCATTGTGGCTGAGTCCGGTTTTGCAGCGGGCGGTGGCTTGTATAGCGTAACCAGGCAGCCACCGATTGCAGCTAAGGCAATGCCGAGGAGAAACTGCCAGCGCAAACCCGTAAACCCACCCGCGGGTGGGTGGGTGCATATTACAACGATGGCGTTCACAACCGGGGCGCCGGCAAAGATGATTGACATCACCACTGCAGGGGAACCCTTCGTGCCAAAAGCCAAAAGGACGCCGAATGCCCCGACTGCACCAACGATACCTGCAAGCAATGACCACGTCATTCCGTCGGCCGTGAACTTCCAGTCGGCACCGCTGGCGATCATCATTCCGATGGGCGCCAGGACGGCGACGATGAAATAAGCCACTCCCACGAACAGGAATGCCTTGTAACGTCCGTTGATGGGGTCGCCCATGGCAGCTTGACCGGTGTGCAAAAATACCCCATAAAGGCCCCACATGACGACGGTCAACAGGGCATAGATCAGCCACATCATCGAGGATTGGCCGGCTTCGACAGTAGGCATGATATCTCCTTTTTCCGATTATTTCATATCTGGTTTCATTGTGCCCGATAGAGGTTTTATAAGGTTGGTGATTGACTCCGGTAATGGAGTCGATTTCAACTCACCTGTTTCGGGATTCATATCGACAAACACCGTCGTCATGCGGCCTCTTGCTGCTTCGGATGACTTCGCTTCACGAGATTTCCTGAAAATGAATTCGTAGGTGATTGAGCTTGACAT
This sequence comes from uncultured Candidatus Sumerlaeota bacterium, assembly GCA_964473105.1. Lineage (GTDB taxonomy): Bacteria > Sumerlaeota > Sumerlaeia > MVZB01 > MVZB01 > CAYYNQ01. The sequence continues at coordinate 22,959 of CAYYNQ010000095.1, forward strand.
CACTTCCCGAACAATCAGTTGAATCTCGACATCATCTTCAAAGTGCAGGGGTTGTGTAAAAGAACATTCCGCGTGGACCCGGGGCCAGCCAACTTGATGTTTGCCGATGGCATCATGTATTGACAGGCCCAGTGAACGGAAGAATGCGTGTTCCGCGCTTTCCATGAACCTGAAGAAGTTCGAAAAATGCATCAGACCGGCCGCATCGGTATCTGAAAACTCAACCCTTCGTGTTGTTCTGAACTCAGATGACATGGCTTCGACTTCCTTTCATGCTGTCCGCCGGTTTGCCCGTCAGATTGTAGAGGAGGCTCGATACCTCCTTGGCCATTCGATCGATGTTGAAATTCTTCAAAACATTGCTGCGACCGGTTTCGGAGAGTTTTTTGGCCTGTTCACGGTCGGTCAACAGCTGTTCAATTCCATCGGCCAGCGAGGCTGGATCGTCGGGTTCACACATTAGGCCGCCTTGGAGGATTCCCAGAATTTCTGGGAATGCCCCATGACGTGGTTGAACGACTGATACTCCGGAGGCAAGTGCCTCAAGCAGGTAAAGGCCGAACGATTCGCCATAGGTTGCAGGGACCGAGAAGACGCTAAGTTGTCGATAGAAGGCCTGTTTTTCGATGCGTGTCAGGTTGGGGTGAAAGGAGGCACGATCTGACAGAGAGGCCTCGGCCAGTCTTTTTTTCAGGCTGTTGACGTATGGATCATCCCCAGGCGTTTTTGCACCCGCAACCTTGAGCTTCAGGTTGCCGCAGCAATTTCTTCCATGCAGAAGTATGAAGGATTCAACCAGTGTGCCGAGTCCCTTGCCGGGACACATGCGTGCGAGAAAACCCAGGGCGGGCGGGTCAGGCGGTCGACATGAAGGGGCGTAGCCGTCGAGATTGATACCGTTGTATATGACATGGATTTTATCCGGTTCGGCCGAGAGGCCGGTCTGCATGATATCAGCATGTGTTCGGCTGACGGCGATCATGGCATCGACATGCTTGACGCACTTCGACGTGATTTCCCAAGCCTCATCTTTCCAAGGGGATGGCAGTGAATCAAGATAAGAATCCTCGCCCTGCAGATTGGTCACAACAGGAACCCCCAGTTCTTTTTTTAGGGGTTCGGCCAGCCCGATCAGCAGTGCATTTGAAAGACAGACGATATCCGGTTGAAACGATTCAGAAATCCAGTGGACACAGCGGTCAATCTCCTTGCGCAATACCCCGTTTCTCCCTTGAAGGAGCGAAACTGTCAGTGTGCCGAGATCACGCGCACGAGTCATATGCGCATGACCGGCCGACCAGCGTAACAACCCGGGATGATCCATGAGTGAATCGATCCAGCGTGGGGTATGCCGGAATATCGGACTTTTCTGCTGGAGGTACATGTTGATTCCGCCGAGAAAAAGTGGAACTCCCTCGCTGGCATTGGGTTCATCGGTGAACATGGGCAGGTAAAGTGGAACCATGACGACATCATTTCCAAGATTGCGGAGCGCATGGGCGAGAGCATTTTCACGGACACAATTTCCACATATGAAATTTCCTGTCCCGGGGGTGATCTGGATAATCTTCATGAAATCTGGATTATGGGCATGCCGGAGGTTAGGGGACCGGGTAAGGCGGCGAATTCGCCGACGGCGCGGAAGAGGTCATCAAAATCACGAAAGAGATTTCCGGTCAGGCAGTCTGTCAGGTCGAAATGCATATCCGGATATTTCTTGAGAACTTCCCCGAAACTGAATGCCTGATCATAGAATGCATAGACGAGTTTGCGCATTGCTTCCATGCCTTCAAACATGGTTTTTCCGTATTCTTCAAACCAGGTTGCTGAAGAATCATTTGCCATCAGTGCATTGTTGACTGCCTCCGCGGCCAGTTCACCCCCGCGCAGGGCGAGGAAGACGCCGGATGAGAAAACCGGATCGAGAAAGGCCAAGGCATCTCCGGTCAGGACGAGCCCATCCGCTGCGCAGTAGCGTGAACGGTATGAAAAATCTCCGGTTACGCGGTATGGCCCAATGTCCTTCGCGGGGGCGAGATGTTTCCGGATCCAGACGTTTTTCTGGATCTCCCGTGCCATGATTTCCGCAGGCTTCCGTGTATACTTGTAAAGATAATCCTTCTCCGCCACGATTCCGACACTGGTCAGATCATTCGCGAGGGGGATATGCCAAAACCAGCCCTTTTCAGGCAGGTAGGCAATGGTGGTTGCGCCCTCATCGATGCCCGGGTCACGCACAGCACCCCGGTAGTAGGTCCAAATCGAGATCTTGTTCAGTCCCGGATCCCGTTCACGCCAGTCATGGCGGGCTATGGAGAAAGCATCCCTACCGCTGGCATCGATGATGATCGGTGCGCGGTATATTGTCTTTGTTCCGTTTTCCTGATTCTCGGTTTCAACTTTCGTGATGGAATTCTCCCGGACCAGTTTTTTGACCGCAGTGCCCTCCATCACGTATGCCCCGTGTTCCCTCGCATTTTGGAGAAGCATTTCATCGAATTCGCTGCGTAGAATCTGCCATGTCTGGGATGCAGGGTGATCCAGATGTTGTGAAAAATAAAACGGTAGTGATATACCGCCATCGGTACCGGCAAACTGGACGCTGTGTTTACGGACAAAGTTCGACTTCCCGAGCTTATCCAGCATTCCGATGCGTTTCAGGGGAAAGTAACAATAGGGCACCAAGGATTCACCCACATGGTAACGGGGAAAGCGATCCTTCTCGATGATGAGGACCTGGTGGCCATAATCAGCAAGAACAGTTCCAGCCGTCGAACCGGCAGGTCCGCCTCCGATAATGATGACATCATGGGATTTTGGCGTGTTCATGAGCGGGAAAGGTTATCCCCATCTTGTGGAGGAAGGATCTCCACAACCTCTGCCATGGTTTCCCCATGGCTGTTCGTGATGGTATTGCACCGGCCGAACAACCAGGTATTTTCGGGAAGTGCCAGGCGCCAGCCAGTTAGCCTTTCTGCTTGGATCCTGAAATAGCGAGTTGGACTGTTCTGGTGTGGCAGCTTAAACCGGTCCATGATATTTCCTAGTGGAATTCGGCACCCGAGGATTAGCCCCCTTGCCTTATCAGGGAAGTGTTCCAGAAAGATACGGATTGCACCGAATTCGACGGTCTTTTCGTTTTCTTCGAGCACCAGAAGAACTTTTCGTCTCAGGCTCGTTCCATTGTCGTGCAGTGCGAGGATTTTAAGGATAATCTCATCGCCGTGATGTTTTTCCAGGGTTGAGGTCATATCGGTTTGGTGTTCCAGCAATGTCCGGTAGGGTTCCTGCATCTCATTCGCTTTGATCCATTCAACCTCAAGGCCTGGATCACCCGACTCCTTCAGGAATGTATTAAGCGGAGATAGATTGCCGTCAAGATATCTGGGCAGAGGTTTTTCCATGGATCAACTTTCTTCAGGTATATTGCCCCATTCCCCGGTGTTGTGGCAGGAAAAATTTGCGGATCAATTGATCGATCTGCAGCAGGCCCTGCCGGTTGATACATGCCTCGTGTTCTCCGGCAGTAACAATGCCGGATTGAATTAGGTTCTCAAGAGGTTCTGAAAAGAAATCATAAACATCGATATTGAATTTTCGAGTGAAATAATTCCGGTCGATTTTCCCCAGCTTCCACTGAAGAATAAATTCCCGGACCATTTTTTCATGGAAATCCATCTGGTATGTTCGCCGGATTGGAAATTGATGATCATTGACCACATTCAGGTAGGGTTGGAAATCCTTGATATTCTGGTAATGCAGCCCGTTGACATGACCGAAGGAGGATACACCCAGCGACAGGAGATCAGCTCCGGTCCACAGATCATCACGATAGATAAAATTAATCTTTTTCGGATCACGAACGGCCGTGTATGCGCTTGTTACTGTATAACCGTTGGATTCAAGTTCCTCGAAAGCCTCGGCTACCCAGCGGCGTTTTGTCTCCCAGTCCGCAACCGGTGCTGTGATTTCCCCCTCATTCTTCATTTGTTTATAGATCGTTGTGTTGAAGGGGATTTCCATCTGGTAGATTGTGACGCAGTCGGGTTTCAGTTCCAGTGTCTTTCGGATGCAGTCCGTCCAGTTGTTGTCGGTCTCACCGAGCAACCCGGCTATAAGATCGATATTGATTTGGGGGAAACCAATATTTCGACTGTAATCATAGGCCCGGATTATTTCTCCTGACCGATGGGCACGGTTATTCTGAGCGAGGATTTCATCATTGAAGTTTTCCACGCCCAGACTGAGACGGGTGACGCCGATTGCACGGATCATTTTCAGCTTGGATTCGTTGAGCGTTCCGGGTTCAGCCTCGAATGCGATTTCCTCGGCCTCATCCCATGGGAATGCCTTCTTTAACTGATCGACGACGTTCTCCAGTTGTGAAGGTGACAGGTAGGAGGGGGTCCCGCCGCCGAAATAGATGAATCGAGGTTTCCGGCCGCTAAAGACAGGTTGCTCTTTGTAGAGGCGTGCTTCACGGCCTATGGCGTCAAGATATTTCCCGATATCAGTTGCATTACGGTCGGTGTATACCTTGAAGTAACAGAAGTGGCAGCGCTTTCGGCAGAATGGGATGTGGACATACAGGCCCAGAGAGGCGTCGGGATGAGGTGGCTTTGACAGCCTGTCATAATAGTTGTCGGCCAGGCCATTTTCCCAAAATGAGAAGGGGGGATAGTTGGAAATAAAGTAGTTTCCCGCCTGGGTTTGAGTGTTGCCGCCATCGGGTGATTTTGTCGGTTCCAGCATTTATGGATTCCCGCGGGTTGATCCGAAGGCATAGACCATTCCGTTTTCGGATCCGATGATCAATTTCCCGTTTGATACTGCGGGTGATCCCGCTATCGGTCCACCCGTTTCATAAGACCAGATTTCCGATCCGTCTGCCAGTGACAAAACATAGACGCGTCCATCGTTTGATGCCGCTGCGACGCGGTCATTACAGATGACGGGGGAACTGTCGATCTTGCCCCGGGCCTTGAACCGCCAGATCATCCTGCCATCAGCCTTGTTCACGCAGTGCAGCCGTTGATCGCGTCCGCCGAAGACAATCCGGTCATCGCCGATGGCGGCGGAGGAAAAGAAGGGGAATGTCTTGAAACGATATTCCCAGAGGATTCTCCTTTCCTCGAGTTCAATGCAGAGGAATGCATTGTCATAATGCCCGATATAGGCCCGATTTTTCTCAATAGCTACCGTTCCCGCAATAAAGGACCCGATTTCAATTGGTTTTCGGGCAAAGCCGGTTTCGATATTCACCATGTGGAGTTTCGCGTCACAGCCGCCGAAAACAGCGTGGTTCTTCCAGATTGCCGGGGCGCCGTTGATATAGTTGTCAGTGAGGTATTTCCAGCGCACGGATCCATCGGACAGTTCGAGGTGATACAGGTGGTTGTCATGGCTGCCTATGATCGTTCCCGTTCCGGTCAAGGAACTGTCTTGGCGCTTGATGAAAGTTGTTGCATTTGCCGCACCAACGATCCGGTTTCCGGTGGAGTATTTCCAAAGCAGGGAGCCGTTTTCTGGATCCAATGCATAGACATTCATGTCATTGGAACCAACGATCAGGGTGGAATGAAGGATCGACGGTGGGGCCTCGATTGAATCACCGGTTTTGTATTTCCAGATTTCGTTCCCGTTGCTGAGGTTGATGCAGTAGACATGGTGATCGTCGGAACCGATGTAGACGCGGTTGTTATGGATCACGGCGGAGGAGAGGACGGGTCCGTCGGTCCTGAAGGTCCAGTGGACATGGGGCTTGTCGGGAAGTATCTGGTCGGAGTGGCCATTGAATTCATTGTTCCCGCGGAACAGCAACCATTCGGCATGGGATGGGCTTGGCAGACCGGTGAAGAAGAACAGGAATATACAAGACAGGGGTGCGGGAATATTCATTATCGATCGAGTCTTGACAGGGCAACAGTACTTTATAGCATTAAAACAGAAGGACTTACATTGCTCAAGACATATTACCTGTACGTAGATATTCAAGTAAACCATTGATTTGGCATGGATTGGCGGTCACATACAGAATTTCCCGTACGTTCCCGAGTGTCGATTGCGAATTAATCGTCCTTGGACCGCTGCATTTGCCACATTCTAATGGCTGCGTGGCCCTTGGCTCAAATCTGTCTCTGTCTTACCATCGTATTGCGACAAATGTCAGGAATTCAGAACTCAGGTGTGAAGGGATTCTTGTAAATGGACAATCCCAGAGTCGTTACCCAAAATTTCTCTGTTGATCACCTGCATCCACCTCCCATCCAGACCCCTAAGCTCACAATAATTCCTGATACAGTATTAAAAAGTCCTTTTTCCTGACAGGGCGGGGGTTATGAGATCCGGTCCACTGTTGTTCTGCATCATCGGCGAGTGTTCCCAACATATGTTCTTCAACGCCCACATCTGACAGGCATGTCGGCATATCTGCAGCCTTGAGCATATTCACAAGTTCATTGGCCAGCCATTCGGTTGCCCCAAGGGCCGACCCTTTTTCATGAATATTATTTGAGCTGTTTACCATTTCGTGATAAATCCCGGCGATCTCCGGATCCTGTGCGTTGTAGCGGATCACCGCCGGAAGAGTCAGGCCCACTGCCTGCCCGTGAATCATACCATAACGTGCCGTCAGGGGATTTGCCATCGCATGGGCGGCACCCAGCATGCTGTTCTCAATCGCAAGACCACCCAGTGCCGCACCGTTCTGCATAGCCGATCGTGCCTGCAAGTTTTCCGGGCACCTAAGCACGGCCAGAAAATTCGGGTACAAAAGCCGGAAGGATTCTGTCGATAGCCTGGATGAAATCAAATTTCGTTTCAAGGTTACGGAGGATTCCAGAGCGTGGGACAAAGCATCCATGCCGGTATTTGCAGCCACATTCCTTGGCTGTGTGACCGTCAGTTCCGGATCGAGTAGCGCAATAACGGGACAAGCTTTCTCGTCGCCGCATGCCATCTTTTGGTGCGTGTCCTCGTCCGAGATCAGGGCATAGGACTGACTTTCGCTGCCTGTCCCTGCAGTTGTCGGGATCGCGATCATCGGCAACATGGGCTTGGATGCCTTGTCATGTCCCCAGTAATCACGGATGTGGCCCCCGTTGGTCAGGACAAAGTTGCAGCCTTTCGCAGTATCCAGCGCACTGCCCCCCCCCAAGCCGATGATTAACTCCACGCGCGCGGACTTCGCGACTTCAACGCAACGCCCAACTTCACGGCTTGTAGGGTTCTCAATGACGTTGTCGAATAGAGTCAACTCGAGTCCCGCGCTGAGCAGCAGTTCCTGAACTTCCGCAGGATGTCCCGCTTCTTCGACACCCGGGTCGGTGACGAGAAGCACCCTGCAGGCACCCAGTTCGGCACTCAGTTCAGCGATCCGGTTCACGGATCCCGGCCCGCAGATAAACCGCGTTCGTGGATGGTAATTTAACCCGACAGGGAGCAATGATGATGTTGTAGCCATATTTGTCAGAGTTTATCCGGCCACCGTCTGGACGGTATTCTTGATCGCCCTTCGACGGTAGAGAAACTCGAACAGGTTTCCCTCGTGAGGCTGGTCCCAGTCAACATGGCTGGTCGGGATATCCCCGATATTCAGACGGTCAATTTCCGGGCAGCACAACAATTGGTCGATCCAGTCATTATCCGAGGTCAATGCCGTGGCAGCCAGCGTTGGTCCGATGTATTCCATCATCTGCTTCTGGGCGACCTCGACGATACTCGCGTAGGGGAAAAGAAATTCACGCCGTGCAAGCGGGTGATCCGGCCTTTCACAGAAAATGATCGTGGGATGCAGGAATGATACTCCGTGTAACTTGACACAGCGTTGTTCCGACCTACGGTAAAGCGGGGAAACATCGACTGCTCCGGGTATCTTGAGCTCCTCGGTGATTGCCTGATCTATGTATTCCGCGAGTGTGGGGTTGGCAAACCCCGCGAGAACGGCATGCTTGTCGTCGGCCGGAAGGGGGGTTAGCCTTGCAAGTTCCTTTGCAAGGTAATCCGCTATTTCCCTGCCGTGTCGGGGTGTTATGATCTGTGAGGCGTTGATGCAGCTTCTTCCTCCGTTGGCTGCAATCGATTGGACGAACAGGTCGATGTATTTCTTCCAGTTGTCAACCGTGTCCTCCCCGATCAGGACTTTGCTCCATCCTGGCCCATGACATTGTACAGCCTGATTCCGTGCATACGGTTCCGTGGTTGCTGAATCACCGAATAACTGTGACCTGTCGCAGGTTTGCAGAATGGCCGAAGCTCCCTCGTGGTCCGTCGGGTAAAATCCGAACGCTTCAGCAGGACAGCCTGCTGCGATGAATGCTTGGATGATGCGCCACGGTGTCCAGGGTTCGTCACGGCCGGGTTTAAGAATCACGGGTATCTTGAGGATAACACATGGCATCCAGATTGAGTTTACGCCTGGCGAGTTGCTGGGCAGTACCACCCCCAGCGATTTCGCTGCCGGGTAGTAACAGATATCCGAACCAGCCTGTTTTCCGATTCCATGATCGAGGATAGAATGATCAAGCCCCCTTGTCAGTCCTCTGACGATGGATCCCATTTCAGTGAAGACCTGATGAATCTTCTCCATATTGCGGCGGACCAGAGTGTGCGGCAGGCAACTGGTAACCGAGAGTTGAAGGATATAATCTTCCGGGGACTGTTTTTCGCCTCCGATTCCCAGCGAAAGTGAGTCGTGCATGAAGATTTCGCCCGCTTGGTTGCTGATTTGGATCAGTTCGTCAGTGCTGAGGGACCGCAGGACTGACCAGGCATCACCGATGTTCCGGATGTCCTTTCGAATGAGGCCGGCATTGGCTTGGCTTATCACAGCCACACTCGTGTCCGTGCCGGCTGATTTCAATTCGAGGGCATCCAGGCTCTGGTAGGGTCGCCCATGTCGCAGGATGGGGATATGGGGCTTGGACTGGGTCATGGCGTTTCTGATGTCATGTTTTGAATTGTCGATTGCGACAATGATAACGAATGCGAAATATCAATGATCAGTTCGGTTAGTACACTCCCTCGACAACCTTTTTTTTTGTAGAACCGAACGGCCGGACGTTACCGACCCCGTCCCATGGATAGTCGGGATGGGGTGGTCGTCGGATTGCCTCGTCCCGTTCCAGGAAGCGAGGCATGAAGAACTCCTTTGTCAGGGTGGTTAGTTCAACACGGCCCCAGGCATCATAATTGACTGTTGCCCCCGTTTCCCGGGGGTGGACAACCCGTAATACGGCACGGGGCTGTGGGGCATGGTAGGTCAGCTCATAACCGTGTCGTTTCGAGACCGGTTCACCGATTGCCAACCCCATCAGTGTGTTCCCGTAGGTTGGAACCAACCTGGCCTCGTCTCCCAGGACCTCCTCACAGAGGAAGCGAATGACCTGGGGTGTCATCGAGGTCCCACCACAGAACACTCCCCTGACGCCCGCACGGGTCACCGATATCCTGTCACCCAGAGCTTCCAGCAGTTTGGGTGTTGTGAACAGGCACTGGATTTCCCGGTGTTTCAGGATCATGATGGCCTGATCGATGACATGGGCCTTGTAGGCATTGGCTTGTTCCGTATTGCGCAGATGCAGAAGGTGCTTGACCCAGCGTGGGTCGAGATCGACAAAGTAGCAGCTCCCTCCCCGCAGATTGGCAAGATGTTCTATGGAAACACGGAGTCGACGCGGGCCGGTTGGACCGATCATCAGCCAGTTCGCACCTTCGGGAAAAAAATCATCATTCAGACGGCTGGAAAATTCCGTGTAATCGATCAGGTGATCCTCCCAACTGATCCGCTGTTTCGGCATGCCGGTTGTTCCGCCGGTTTCAAATATTCTGAATGGTTTTCCCGCATATTGTTTCGGGATCCAGCTTTCATGCGGCTCGGATCGTAGCGTCTCATCATCGAAATGCGGAAACCGGGTAATATCCTTCCAGCCCCGGATTTCAGTAATGGGATCCCACCCGGAATTCTTCGCCCAGTTCAACCAGTAGGGGCATCCAGTATCGGGTGAAAAGTGCCATAGAACCATTTCGCAGACATGATGATCAAGCAATTTGCCTGCCCTTTCAACCTGTTCAAGCGATGTGGTGTCTGTATTGATTGTGTTCAAGATGGATCCTGTTTCCGACCAGTGGGAAAGAATTTTTCAAGTGTTGATGTGGAGGGTGCTCGAGTCGTCAGTGATATGGAAATGAGGCTGAGGGCCGAGGCGATACAAATATACATGACCGGCATTACGCCATAGACCAGTCCTTCATGTTCACCGAATCCGGACCGGACAAACAGGATCAACCAGACCGTGAGCGTGACAAGGATACATCCGATTGCCCCCGCACTGGTTGTTCGCTTCCAGTAAACCGAGGCGAAAACCAGAGGGAAAAGGCCTGCGAATCCACTAAAACACCAGACCGCGAGGTCAAACACCTTCTTCGTGACCAACAGGGAAAGGATATATGTCAGAAGGACCGTAAACACGATAAACCCGCGCGCAAGCCACAGTTTTTGTGAATCTGTAAATCTCCCGGCGGAAAATTTGTGAAGGACAATATCATTTGTAAACATTGTCCCTAGGCACATGAACTGGGAGTCCAGCGACGACATGATGGCGGCCAGAATGCCCGCGGTCAGCAGTCCAACCATCCATGGGTTTCCAAGGGACTTGACCATAATGCCAAGAACGACATTGGGGGGCGCCTTGATACCCTGGCCGGCAGCCCATACCCCGATCAGGATGCAGGGGACCCAGACAATCATGATGAAAAGCGGGTGGGCGATCACAGTCATTCGAAAGGTACGGGCAGATTTTGCGGTTAACCAGTGCTGAAACAGGTGTGGGAACATGCCTACGGACAGGGGCACGAAGGCGTATGTCAGAAATTCGCGCTGCCCGATACGGGCTCTAGTGGCCAGTTCCGGGGTTTTTTCCACGACTGCTTGGCTGGCTGCATTCAGCCCCCCAAGTTTTTGAGCGATTAGCGTGAAGGCTATGATTCCGGTTACCATGAAGACCAATGTTTGAAATGTATTTGCCCAGGCAGCGCCCCGAAGCCCCCCGAAAAAGATATAGGTCAGGACCACCCCACAAATGACAATCCCGGTCAACCAAGGGGGGATAGCCCCGGAAAATTTCGGGTGACCCACGAGAAATAGATCGGGAAACATTCCGGCTGTCACGCCTCTGACGACCGCGCCTGCGCCCAGCAGGCTGATCAGCAGGTAAGGGATGACTAGTCCCACAAGAATTGGGAAAAGCAGGTAACCGATCATATTGTTTTCATAGCGGGCCCGAAAATACTGGCACTGGGTTACGAATCCATGTTTTTTCCCGAGTGCCCATAGCTTGATCCCAATCGTGAAAAATACGGCGGAATGGATGAGCCCCGACCATGATGCCATCAGCCCATAAACCCCGATGCCCCTTTCATAGGCCTTACCCGTGCTTCCGACAAGCGCGAATGCGGTCATGGTGGTTCCGAAAACCGACATCAGCAGAAGGAATGGACCGATCGAGTGGCTGGCGATAAAATAATCCCGGGAAGTTCCGCGAAAGAAGCGTGAACTGAAAAATCCCAAGGTAATCAGCAGCCCAAGGTATCCCAAAATGACGTAGAGCGAGACATGATCGTTCACGACGTGCCATTGGCCTCCCGATGGGTGTCTGCTTTTTCCTCGTCGATAAGTGAGGGCCATGCGTAACGGACCGCAAGTGCCCAGATGAGCGCGGCCGCAACCGAGTAAAGGGCATGGTATGCAAGGCCGACAGGCATGAAACCGAACACGAGGCGGACATCATTCCACAGCCAGAAATCCTGATGAAAGATGGCCAGAAGGATGACTAGAAGATATATCCATGTCCTTTTGTTGTTCATGGATTACCATCCTGTAATGCGAACAGATGAGTTTGGGTTGCGACGTAAAGCACGTCATTGGCAACCACGGGTGATGAATAGATCGGTGATGGAAACTCTATCTCGGCGATGAGTTCTTTTTCCCGGCCAGCCCTGAGGATGATCAGGTAGCCGTCCTCGTTACCGATGAACAGCTTGTCGTCGACCACAAGGGTCGACCCCCAGATATGACTCAGTGTGTCATGTTTCCAAAGCAGTTTTCCCGTTGCGGCCTCAAGGCAGTGAATGACCCCCGCGTAGTCGGCAGCATAGACCAGCGAGTCGGATACCGAGACCGTTGAAATCGTCCGGTCAATTCCTTGGTATTCCCAGACCCGTCCCCTCTGTGTGATATCCCCAGTCTTTGAGGCATCTATACAGACAAGGTTGCCAAGACCTTGGCCATGTTCGGGATCCTGCCCAATGGCGACATAGACCCGTCCTTCATGAATCACGGGCGTGCCGATAATCTCACTAGGCCCGTCCGGGGTCGCATACTTGACGGGTTTACCTGATGCGTCCACACGGTATGAGGGCAAGTTGCAGTCGTAACGCCAGATCTCGGGGAAGATCTGGTAGGTTTCGTTGTATTCATCGGTGATCGGTTGGGTCAGCGGGTTGAAACCGTAGCAGAAACCGTCACCGGCACCAAAGACGAGTTGTTGTTTTCCATGGATCTTGCCCCATGAAGGTGAAGCCCAGTTGCAGTGAAACATGCGGCTGCTGATCCCGGAATTATCCTCACCTGTCAGTTGTCCGGTCATTTTGTTCAGTCCGATCAGGGCCGGCGCGTTGGGCTGTGGGATATTCGTGTGCGACCAGTCCACGCCGTTTGAGGTTGCTATGTAGACCGTATCACCGACGATCATTGCGGAGTTGCTTGCAATGTTGTGTGGAAAGATACCGAGTTCCTCGCGCATGTCGTAGACCCAGATTATATCTGCATCGGTTGGCCCAATTTCAATTGGAGGGTTATCGGGGCCGGCCATGTACTGGCCTTCGCTGATATACGGCCCGTTATTTCCATCCGTGAATCCCATGCTGTCAAGGCAGACCAACTCACAGCGGTTGGTCACGACATAGACACGGTTCTCGTCGACGGCTGGTGAGGAGCAGATCCCAAGATATTCCCAATCGCTAACCTTTCCTGCGCCGATTTTGGGGACTACAAGTTGCCAGAGGAACTCGCCGGTGGATTCATCGAGACAGTATATGTTTCCTCGGTCTCCTGTATGCCGTGGATCCCTTGGGGCTTCGTTGTTGGTCCCGATGAAAATCTTTCCGCCTGACACAGTCACGTTTCCATAGCATTGCGACCCCAGCTTGGCAATCCACTTGACATTTTCCGTTGTGGACATGTCGATTTCCTCGCTGTTGCCCACGAATTCACCGGTCCTGAAGACATGAGGTATCCCCTCGGTATGGGCGACCATGTTGCGGGACGGGTCGCCACCCCATATCGGCCAGTCACCCGTACCTGATTGCACGCCTGAGCAGCCTGCCAGGAATATTCCAAAAACCGGGGAAACGATTCGTAATACGGCCTGTCGAATGTTTTTATCCATTTTTCCACCCAATCATATTCGGTCACTTTGACTTTCAGTTTTATATAGCTTATTTCAATCGGCTATTTGGAGTCACCATGATGTTGTCGAGATAAACTCGGATTTTACTTTGAGGTGAAAATCCAAAAAGACCTGGCGACCCGTTCAGGTTCGCTTGATTATGCCGCACCTCGATCATCCATTGGTCGGGTTCAGGGTCATCTCGCCTCCAGGCCCTTGCCCGGATGATGCCGGAGCCATCATCGTGGACACTAACTCTTGCTTTCAAGCGGTACCAGGTCTTGGGTTTCCATCCGAATGGAACCGATTGCTTGATCCTTTCATGGTTGGAACTGACTTCCATCAGTTGATGGGAGCCTTTTAGCGTAACCAAGTATCTCTGATTAATGACACCCGCTTCGGCCATGCCGCGGCGCCCTCCCTCGCTCATCAGGTCCAGTTGCATTGTGTAATCCCGCATGTCGGGATGTCCAATAAAGACAGTCGATCGCTGGAAGAGAACCCGATCAAGTGTCTTGGCCAAAACCTTGTTGCCTCCCTGTTCCTGGATTTGCCATTTGAAACGTGCCCCAATCCAAGGCAAAGGAGGGTAGGCGAACACAAGGCCCTCATTTTCATGGGGAATCTTCAGTTCAAAATCCTCAAAGTCTTGCATGATGGGCAGATCCGGAAGGATCCGCCCACGGATGGTCCCGCTGATATTGCCGCTGGTCGCCTTAAAGGCCCCCGCTGAAAGTTTTGCATTTGGTTCGGCAACCAGCATGCCCGAATCATTGAAATCAGCATCGAGTTTGGCCTTAACCTTTGCAGCAGGCGGTATGAACTTTTCCCACTCAACCCTTTTTACTTTAAACATTCGGTTTCCCGATTTACTCAGTGAGTGAATCCTGAAGGATTGTTTCTGGCCGGGTCTTAACAATACCTCGGATGGGATGATCTGGAGGCGGTTGACCTCGGTTGTGTCAGTATTTGTTTCCAAGGGATCTGAGTATGCGGCCGATCCATCGGAGGGAATTCCAAAACAATATAGTTTCTTGGTGGTGTGAACGAAGATGCGCCCTTTCCAGACGGATGGAGAACCCAGACATTTTCCCTCCAGCTTGATCTTTGTCAGGATCTCTGCCCCATCAACATGTGGCTTCAGGATGTAAAACAATCCATTATGCATTGGGATATAAAGTTTGTTGTCGGCCCAGACTGGGGACGCATGGAGCTGACTGTTGTCGAGCTTTTCAGACCATTTGATCTCCCCTGTTTCAACGTTGACCGCGTGTAGTTCACCGGTTGCAACAACCTGATAAATTGTATCATCGGCAAGCACCGGGGAACTGGTGAAGATTCCCAGCCTGTTGCGCCACAGTTCGACTTCAGGCTTGATGATGGCTTGTTTTGCTGGGTCCCGCCCCGAAATGTCCAGTGGCAGGGCAACCATGCGGCCAATCGTCGAATCATCCAGGTTCTCCTTGCCGTGTATGGCGACCAATCGGTCCTTCCAGAGCACGATCGAGCTGTTGATGCCTCCGGTCAAAAACTGATATCTCCACAGTGGATCCCCGGTTCTTGCATCGATACAGACGATATTGCCACATCCCGTCCCGGCATAAAGAACATGGCGGCCTGCATCCTGATGCAGGAACGGGGTGGAAAATGAACTGTCCTTGGGCGCGACGCCTGGTGTTGAAGCCCAGACATGATCGCCGGTCTTCTTCTCAAAGGCGTAGAATCGATCGCGGGCGGGTCCCTGCTTGCCCCAATTAGTTGTAATACCGCGGACAATTACCAGATCACCGTCGATAACGGGGGCCCCGGTTCGTCCGTTGGGGAAGGTAAGTCGTCCGAAGGCTTCCATCATCGAGTGTTCCCAGAGAGTTTTCCCGTCCGGGTCCAGACACATGAACAGTCCGTTGGTTGTCATCAGATAGATGTTGCCCGTTTCTGCATCAATGGTTGGGCTGCCTATGCTGTAGCGGTTGTAGATGATGTCGCTGATGAAGTCGTTGAACCTTCGTTCCCAGATTAAATTACCGTTATCGAGATCAAGACATACCAGAATTTCTTGAAGATCAGGTCCTTTGCCGCCGTAACCCCAAGCGTAGACGCGGTCGCTCGCGGTGACAGGCGTGCCCCTGCCACTCAGCGGGTATTGCCAAAGATCGGCCTCGCCGCCCGGTTCCCATTTGGCCGGCAGGGATTTTTCCGTAGATGTTCCATTTTGAGCCGGTCCGCGCCAGTTCAGCCATCCCTCAACGGCATGAAGAAACGAGGCATGGCAGACCGTTAGAAGGATGAACGTGAGGCTCCTGCCGGACATCCGCGCCAATTCCCGTTTGTGACTGCTGAAAATCCGGCCCATCACTTTCCATGCACTTCCATAGGATTTTCGGACTTTCCAGGATTGGGGGATGCGGGAGGGGCAAATAAACTGCTTGTCAGTGTCACGGATATTCATACAATACCTATACGTAATTAATGGAAAGTCAGTACCATAACGGATGGCACGAAAAAAGGCAATACCGGAGAACAAACCGGCCCCGATTGATTCCCCGGCCCATAGGCGACTTCCGCCCTTGTTGCGAAGGGCCTGGTACAGCCTCAATCAGGCATTTCGACGGAGAATATCTCATATTGGGATCACGCCGGACCAGTTTACGATCCTCCGATGGTTGATCGAGGATGAATCACTGGGACTGACACAACGCCAACTGGGCGAATTGATGAGCAGCGACCCGAACACAATCACATCCCTGTTGACACGCATGGAGAATTTCGACCTGATCCAGCGAAAACCCCACGAAACGGACCGGCGGTCAAAACGAATTCGGATTCGGCCTGCTGGGAGAAAGGCTTATCAGCGGGCACGTCTGGTTGCCATCGAATTGCAGTCAGAGATTATGGGATCCCTTGGAGTGGATAACAGGGAGGATTTTTTGGCTACTCTCGAGGCTGTCGCAGATGCTTGTCGTGATGCCGTGGATGCCTCCTGATTCACTGGAAAAAATAAATTTAGATGTCTTCGTAAAGTAAGTTTTTTTCGGTGTTCGTCCATTGGAACCTGAGCCACTTGGTTATCGACTTTCGGGCATAAAGCGTGTCAGTATGGACCCTCGGAACCGTCATGACTTCCCGATGAGGTCAGGGGGCATCATGAAACTTAGGGCTTTCACGTTAATCGAACTGTTGATCGTTGTAGCGATCATTGCAATTCTTGCTGCCATTGCTGTACCGAATTTTCTTGAGGCACAGACCCGCTCCAAGGTCAGCCGTGTCAAAACCGACATGCGTTCCCTGAATACCGCGATTGAGGGGTGGGCCGTTGACTTCAATCACTATCCGCCTGATGGAGATGATCTTGAGCCGCCGATCAACCCCATGACCGCGTTTGATGTCATGGCCCGGCTGCAGGTTATCACAACCCCGGTGCCCTACATGACTTCACTGCCGTTCGATCCGTTTCACCTGGACTTCGACCCCAACCCGCCACTTGTCCTACTTTTCCCGTCGCTCCCGTCCTATACCTACAGCTACAATACATTCGGTGCGTATAATGCGGACCCGATCAATCAGCAGCCGCCCAACGCGGGGCGCCCGGACAATTTCAATCTGTTGTCACTGGGTCCGTCGGAGGAATTTGATTCTCTGCTGGGCTCACTCGAATATGATCCGACCAATGGGATCATCTCGGCCGGTGACATCCTTCGTAGCGGCGGCAACCGGGTCGACCGT